>NZ_JAFCTW010000007.1:50000-181741 GCF_049896225.1 Caulobacter sp. DWR3-1-2
CTGTTTGCTCCCCACGCTTTCGAGCCTCAGCGTCAGTAACGGACCAGTATGTCGCCTTCGCCACTGGTGTTCTTCCGAATATCTACGAATTTCACCTCTACACTCGGAGTTCCACATACCTCTTCCGTACTCAAGATAGCCAGTATCAAAGGCAATTCCAAGGTTGAGCCCTGGGCTTTCACCTCTGACTAAACTATCCGCCTACGCTCCCTTTACGCCCAGTAATTCCGAGCAACGCTAGCCCCCTTCGTATTACCGCGGCTGCTGGCACGAAGTTAGCCGGGGCTTCTTCTCCGGGTACCGTCATTATCGTCCCCGGTGAAAGAATTTTACAATCCTAAGACCTTCATCATTCACGCGGCATGGCTGCGTCAGGCTTTCGCCCATTGCGCAAGATTCCCCACTGCTGCCTCCCGTAGGAGTTTGGGCCGTGTCTCAGTCCCAATGTGGCTGATCATCCTCTCAGACCAGCTAAGGATCGTAGCCTTGGTGGGCCTTTACCCCACCAACTAGCTAATCCTACGCGGGCCGCTCTAATGGCGATAAATCTTTCCCTCGAAAGGCTTATCCGGTATTAGCTCAAGTTTCCCTGAGTTGTTCCGAACCAAAAGGCACGTTCCCACGTGTTACTCACCCGTCCGCCACTAATCCCGAAGGATCCGTTCGACTTGCATGTGTTAGGCCTGCCGCCAGCGTTCGCTCTGAGCCAGGATCAAACTCTCAGGTTGAGTTGACCGCTAACACAGACTTCAGTTCCAAGGGGAAAACCGAGGAACCGGTTCTGGTTTGCATAGTATCTTGACGAGTTCCCAATCACATCGATGGATCGAAGCCGAAGCTCCGGTCCATGATATTCATGGTGTCTTCAAGAGACCGCAATTGTCAGCGTTCGATGATGACCCGTGAGGTCATCGCCAGAGCGCCGCCGCCTGCGTTTCTCTTTCCAAATCAACAATGTCAAAGACCCAGAGCCAAAGCTCCCAGAACCGCCTCTCGGCAGAACCACCCGTTTAGCGCCCGATGTCGGCGGAGGCGGCTATCTATCCAACCTCGACTTCCGTGTCAAACCGTTTCTTTCAAAACGACCCAACCAAACCACCAAGCCAGCTTTCTAACCAACCCAGAAATCCGAAGCGCCCTTCTAAAGAACAGCGCCAATCCAGTCAATAAAGAATTTCAAAGAAACCCTCAGAAACCGTCCTAAGAAACCTCAAAAGCTCTTGCGAACTCTTTCCAGTTACTCCGGAGCCGCGCTTTCTAGTGAAAGCAAAACTCCGTGTCAACTGACTGTTTCCTTCCCAGTCGATGCTCTGGCCGAGGCCGTTGCGAAGGACAAAAGACGGGGTGACGGAGCCCTTGAAGACAGGGTCTTCGCAAATTCGTCACCGAGCCGGCTGAGGCCGCAGAACTTAACGATCCACCTTCCCAAATGCAAGGCCGCAAGGCCCTGGATCGGTCCGGCGGGCGTCAGCCCCGAAGCGAGGGCGGTGTTTAGCCATCGCTTCGGAGAGTCGCAACCGCAAAAGCGACCCGATCAATCGCACCTATCCCTTATCTGTGCGCGGATCTGTGCATGGTTTCGCGCCGCGCCCGCAGGCCGCCGCTTGCGCCCTGCCCCGCCCTGGCTTCATAGACCCGTGTAATCAGGAGTCTTCGCGTCCATGCTGTCCCAGAAAGCTCGCTACGCCCTGCGCGCCATGATCGAACTGGCCCGCGAGAGCGGCCAGGTCACGGCCGGCGAGCTGGCGGTGCGGGCCGATGCGCCGCGCAAGTTTCTGGAGGCAATACTTCTTGCATTGGCGCGCAAGGGCCTGGTGACGAGCCGGCGCGGCAAGTTCGGCGGCTATCTACTGGGCCGCGCCGCAGAGACCATCAGCTTCGCCGAGGTGATCCGGCTGGTCGACGGCCCCCTGGCCCTGGCCCCCTGTGTCAGCCGCACGGCCTTCCGCCGCTGCGAGGATTGCCGGGATCTGGCCACCTGCTCCCTACGCGAGGCGCTGCTGCGGGCGCGCGACGCCACGGCGCAGGTGCTGGAAGGCTATAGCCTGGCCGACGCGGTCAGCGGCCCGGGGGCCGAACTGCTGGGCGAGGCGGAGCGCTGAGGCGCACGGCCTCTCTCTAATATTGCGCCCTCTATATAGAGGGCGCGCCAGTGGCCCTTCGAAGCCGTGGTCAGCCGGCCGCGATATAGGCCTTGAGGCCGTCGGCCTCAGCCTGGGTCTCGCGGATCTTGTACTTTACCAGGTCGCCAATCGAGATGATGCCGGCCAGGCGCTGGCCCCTGCAGACTGGCAGGTGGCGGATCCGGCGATCGGTCATCCGCTCCAGCAGGGCGTCGACCGTCTCCTCGGGCTGGGCGAAGACCACGTCGCGGGTCATGCAGGTCGCGATCGCCCGGGTCAGGGCGCTGGCGCCCTCCTTGGCGATAACCCTCACGATGTCGCGCTCGGAGAGAATGCCGGCGATCGTCTCGTCTTCCTCGAGCACGACCATCGCCCCGACCTTGCGGGTGTGGAGCAGCGCCGCCGCAGCGCCCACCGTCTCATTGGGCGAGGCGGTAAACACAAGGTCGCCCTTCTCCTTCAGGATCTGAGAAACCAGCAAAGCTTAATCCTCCCTGCGATATCTTTGTTTTGTTGAGCGTCCTCCAAAGCGCGCTTCAGATCAATGGGCAGCATCAATGTCGCAGTTTCGGGTCTCCGGCCGCCTCCGGGCTTTACCTTAACGAAATCGCGAGACCTTGGGGGTTAGGTCGAACGTTGTCCGATTTTGGCACGAGGGTTGCTTAACAGCCCCGTGTCGACATTCGCGGAGCTTGAGATGGTCGTTTCCATGAAAAAATTGCCGGGTGGCATGGGTGCTTTGGGCCTTTGCTCGGCTGTTTTGACCCTGGCCGTCCTGCCCCTCGGCGCTGGCGCGGCCCAGGCGCAGACCTTGGAAACCAATTCCGCCGCCTTCAACGCCGGCTACGGCCGTCTGGCCGGCTCCGAAAACCACGTCGTCCAGTATTCCACCCGCGACGCCAACGGCAATCGGGTCATCGTCGATGGCGTTATGCTGACCGGCGCGGACCAGAGCGTCTATTCTTCTGGCCAATCGACGGGCTCGCTCGACAGCTATTCCGGGGTTGGGGGCCTCGGCGGCTACGGCAGCTCGACGGCGATCGGCAACAATCTGACGGTCGTCACCCAAGGCAACAACAACACCGTGATCGTCAATTCCAACCAGATCAACAACGGCAATATCAGCGCCGGAACGAATGTCGGGACATCGGGCAATGGCCAGTAAGCGCCTCCTCCTCCTGCTGGCCAGCGCCTGCGCGGCGCTGAGCGCCTGTGGCAGCGTGCCCACCCCCATGGGCAACGGCAATTACGCCACGCCGATCGGCACGGCGCCGGTGACGGCCAACCCCACGCCCTACACGGCGGGCTTGGTGTGTCTGGCGCAATATGCCCGCGCCAACCGGGTGGTCGCCCCGCGCGTCGCCATCGGCCGCATCGCCGACTATACCGGCAAGGAGGAGTCTGACGGTTCGGGCCGCAAGGTCACCCAGGGCGCGTCCCTGCTGGCGATGACCGCCTTCGCCAAGGCCGGCATGCCGATGGTCGAGCGCTTCGACACCTCGGTGTCGGAATATGAGCTGAAATACGCCAACAACAAGCTGATCTCCGACAACCCCAAGCCCGGCGCCGACGCGCCGGCCGAGTATCGCAAGATCCTCGCGGGCCAGGTCCCGGGCTCGGACTTCTACGTAGCCGGCGGGATCACGGAGCTGAACTACAACATCCGCTCGGCCGGCGTGGACGCCTATGCCGGCGACAAGGACACCGACGGCCTGAAGGGCAATTTCAAGCGCCGCGTGTTCGTGATGAACATCGCGCTGGACCTGCGCCTGATCAACACCCGCACGCTGGAGGTGGTCGATGTGATCTCCTACCAGAAACAGGTGGTTGGCCGCGAAGTCAGCCTCGGGGTGTTCGACTTCCTCAATGGCAACATCTTCGACATCTCCGCCGGTCGCGGCGCGCTGGAGCCCATGCAACTGGCCGTGCGCTCGCTGATCGAGCGGGCGGCGATCGAGATGAGCGCCAACCTGTATGGCATGCCTGGTCCGCAGACCTGCCTGAGCTACGACCCCTATGCCGGCAACACCGTCGGCGCGACCGGGGCCTTCGTGCCCGCCTACAACAACCTGGGAACCAACAATGCGCAAACCCGCGAAGACCCGTCTCGCTGGAATGATCGCAGCGATCCCAATGTGCGTGGCGCTGGGCGGAGTCGCTACTAGCCAGACCCTGCCCAGCCAGGGCTCGAACGACCAGCTGAACCTCGGCGCCATCAACGCCGAGCAGACGTTGAACGTCGTCACGGCTGACGAAGGCGTCACGGCGACCACCACGGCGGGCGCCAACAGCTTTGGCATGACCCTGAACGGGGCCGACGGCGGCCTGACCTCCAACCAGGACAACCAGGGCGCCGTGCTGGCCCATGGCGTGGTCAACGCCTCGGGCTCGCTGGGCGACAGCAGCAACATCAACACCACGGCTGTCGGCAACAGCGGCACGGCCCTGGCGGCCGGCGGCACGCTCAGCGCCTTCATGGTCCAGACCAATTACGGATCGGTCACCGCCCGCAGCCAGATCGAGGCCGTGAGCGCCCTGGCCGGTGACGTGATCGAAAGCACCCAGGCGGCCGGTAACAGCCAGGGCCTGTTGCTGGTCAATGGATCGATGGGCGCGCGGGTGAGCCAGAACAACCAGGCCGACGTCGCCGCCGACGGCGGGGCGATCATCCAGTATGTGGCCGGCATCGCTGTCGTGGCGGGTACAGCGGCCGGCAACAATATTGACCTGACCGGGGCCGACCAGTCGGCGGCCCGCGTCATCACAGACCAGAACAACGTCGCGGCCAATGTCACGGCCACCAAGTTCACCGCCTATGGCAACAGCAACCTGACGACCACGGCGGCCACCGCCTCGGGCAACAACCTCAACGCCTCCAACGAGGGCCCGCTGCTCGACGTGGCCAGCCACCAGTACAACACCGCCTATGTCCGGGCCCAAGCCGAGGGTAGCTCCTACGCGTTCGGCGGGGCCCAGGCCACGGCCTACGGCGTGGGCAATTCGGTCTTGGCCGGCAATACCGGGCCGGACCTGGTGCTCGACAACAGCCAGGTCAATGACGGCGGCGGCGTCGAGGTGATCGCCAGCTTCACCGGCGACAACGGCTATGACGCCGGATCCAGCGCCACGGCGGTGGGTAACGCGGTCAGCGGCTATGTCTGCAACCAATGTAGCGGCACGATGAGCGCCACCAACAGCCAGTCCAACAATGTCGATATCAGCGCGCGCTCGACCGTGTCCCTGACCGGCGCCGCCCGCTCGGTGGTCGGCGTCTCGTCGGCCATGGGCAACAACGCCAGCTTCTCGGTGACCAGTCCGGGGTACTAGCCCCCCCGGCGCGTGGGTCTGCTTTCCAGGAGTTCGCGCCGAGCAGGTTCGCGCTATGCGCGGCGGCGAGTCTGTCCGTCGTATACTCGAAATGAACATCAGTCCGGACGCCAGAGTCGCGTGCGGCGCCGTGGATTCAAGACGCGGCCCCAATGTCTTTACCGTCGTCCTTGACCAGCCATTACCCCATCAGACCGAAGTCGAGGTTAAGGCGCTTCCCGACTTCGGGCCGACCCTTTCCCCGGAAACGAGCGAGCGCGTCGGCCGAGACGTGCTGAGATTATTGAGAGCGATCACCCGTGTGTGCAAAGGGTCAGGCGCTCCGCTACCCTCGCACCTCTGAACTGATCGACCATCGGTCCGCACCGGGTCGAAAAGCGGCCCCTTCAGTTCGGCCGCCCCTCCGCCACCAGCTCGAACGCCGCGTCCAGCGCGTCGTCGTTGGCCGCCTCGCCCCGCTTGAGCGCCGCGTCCAGCACGCCCTCCAGCGAGCCCCAGACGAAGGCCAGCTGCTCCAGCACGGCCGGCAACCGCTCGGCCTCGAACCCGGGATAGAGGTCCTCGACCAGCCACAGGCCGGTGAAGGGGTCGAAGCCGAAGCGGCAGCCGATCAGGCGGAACTGGGCGCGGGCCACGGTCTCGAACAGGGCGTCCAGGGTGCGGGCCTGGTCGAGATCGGCGCCGTCGAGCACCTGGCAGCGCACCTGCAGCCAGCCGTTCTGCGGGAACAGGTAGAAGGCTCCGCCATCCTCGGCGCCGGAGACTTCGAGGCCATTGTCGATCTCGGCGACGCGGTAGCCGGCGGCATGGCAGGCGGCGGCGATGTCGTGGAGCTGGATCTCAGACATGAGCCTGTCCTTACTTAAATCCGCTCATCCCGGCGAATGCCGGGACCCAGATCCCATGGCGGTGTGACTGATTGGAGGGGCTCGGAGCCCGTGGCGTCAGCCTCAAAGCCATTCCATCCGGGCCCCGGCCTTCGCCGGGGAGACGGAAGATAGATCGCCCCCTTATGACCGATAGTCCCCGTTGATCGCCACATATTGCTTGGTCAGATCGCACGTCCACACCGTGGCCGTCCCCTTGCCGACGCCGACATCCACCGACACCTCGAACTCGGCCTTTTTGACGTAGGCGCTCATCGCAGCCTCGTCATAGTCGGCCGAGACGAGGCCGTCGCGGGCGGCGTAGAGGTCGCCGAAGCGGATGCTGATGCGCTCTCGGTTGATCGGCTCGTCGGCGCGGCCGACGGCCATGGCGATGCGGCCCCAATTGGCGTCCTCGCCGGCGAAGGCGGTCTTGACCAAGGGGCTCTCGGCGATGGTGCGGGCGATCTTGCGGGCCGAAAGCGGGCTTTCCGCGCCATTGACGGTGATCTTGACGAACTTGCTGGCGCCCTCGCCGTCGCGGACCAACTGCAGGGCCAGGTCCAGTAGCACGGCCTCCAGCTTCTCGCGGAAGTCGGCCAGGCGGCGGTCGCCCGCCCGGTGGATCTTCGGCGCGCCCGACTGGCCAGTGGCGAACAGCAGCAAGGTGTCGTTGGTCGAACGGTCGCCGTCCACCGTCACGCAGTTGAAGGTGGTGCGGGTGTAGAGCGACACCAGGGTCTGCAAAGCGGCCGGGGCGATGGCGGCGTCCGTGGCCACGAAGGCCAGCATGGTGGCCATGTCGGGCGCGATCATGCCCGAGCCCTTGGTGATCCCGGCGATCCGCACCTCGTGCCCGTCGATCAGGGCGGTGGCGTAGGCCCCCTTCGGAAAGGTGTCGGTGGTCATGATCGCCGAGGCGGCGCCAGCCCAGGCGTCCTGCGTGAAGCGGGCCTCCACCTCGCGCAGGTTGGAGATGATCTTGGCGTCGTCGAGTATGACCCCGATCACGCCGGTCGAGGCCATCATCACGTCGCGCTGGCGGCAGTCGAAGCGCTTGCCCACGGCCGTCGCCACCCGGCGCACGGCGTCGGCGCCCGGCTTGCCGGTGAAGCTGTTGGCGCAGCCGGCGTTGACCACCAGGGCCCGCACGTCCTGCCCGCCGGTGGCGGCGAGTTGGCGCTTGCACCAGTCGACCGGGGCCGATCCGACGCCGTGGCGGGTGAACACGCCGGCGCAGCTGGTGCCCTCCGCGAAGCGCATCAGCAGCATGTCCTCGCGGGCGTACTTGTAGAAGCCGGCCCGGCCGGTGGCGATCTCGACCCCGGCGATCGGCGGGATGGTCGGGAACGGCACGGCGAGGGGCGAGACGGCCAGGCCCGGCTTGCCCAGCGCGACGGCGGCGGGCTTGGCGGCCTGAACCGCCTCCTCGGACACAAGGGGGGGCGAGCCCTGGCTGGCGGCCTTCTCGGCGCGGCGCAGGCCGGCGCGCTTGAGGGCCGTGGTCAGCGGGTCGAGCGCCCGCTCCAGGGTGTGGCCGACACTGGCCCCGACCTGGCCGACGATCTCGGCCGGGGTCGGCGACGGCGCGGCGGCGGCTTTTGGCGCGGCGGCGACGGCCTTGGCCGTCGTCTTGGGAACGGGGGGCTTGGTCATTATTTCCTGGCCGGCGCGGCGGCCGGCGCGGCGGCGGGCGCGGCGGCGTCGAGGTCGGAAGGCGGATTGCCGGGACCAGGCTGCAGCGAAGCGGGGGGCGCCGAGGCCGGCTCCTGCGGCGCGCCGGGCACGTCCTGCGGCTTGCTGGTCAGCATCTCCACCTTGCTGGCCCCCCGCAGCTTTTCCAGCAGGTCGCGCACCTGGTCATAGGTCAGGAAGCGGACGATCTGCGGACGGGCGGCCTCGAGCGTGATCGGCTCTTCCAGGCGCTTGTCCTCGACGCGCAGCACGGCCCAGCCGCCCTCGGTCTGGAACGGCCCGACCAGCGCGCCCTTCTGGGCGTCCTTGAGGGCCACGGCATAGGCGGCCGGCATGACGTCGACAGTGAAATAGCCCAGGTCGCCGCCGTTGAAGCGGGTGGCGGGGTCGGTGGAGCGCTCCATGGCCAAAGCGTCGAACGACGCGCCGGTCGAGAGCAGCTTCTTGACCGCCTCGGCGTCGGCCTGGCTGCCGACCAGGATCTGGCGGGCGCGGATCTCTTCCGATCGTTTGGACAGCTTCTGCTGCTCGGCATAGAGGCCGCGGATGGCGTTCTCGTTGACCGCCTTCTCGACGACGTTCTCGACCAGCATGTCGCCCAGGATGCGCTCGCGAGCGGCGGCCAGGCGGCGTTGCGCGACAGGGTCCTTGTCGAGCTTCTGCTTAAGGGCCTCGGCGGCCAACAGCTTTTGGTCGACCACCTCGTCCAGACGCTGGCGGAACAGGTCCGAGCCGATGTCCAGCGGCTCGCCCTCGCTGATCAGCCCCTGGGCCACGGCCTCGCGCTTGACGTCCGACGCCCAGACCGTATGGCCGTCGACCCGCGCCACGGCGGTGTCGCCCGGCTCGGGCGGCCGCTCGTCGGCCTTGTTGCGGCCGCAGGCGGCGACCAGCAGGGTCAGGACGATCGCGGCGGCGACGCCGAAGGCGCGAGGCTTAGCAATATTCATAAGGGGCCGATCTCCGGCTGCAACGCTTTCAGCGCTCTAGCGCGGATTACCGCCAAGAGGAAACAGCTTCGCGATGCGGATCGGAAAAGGCCCGAACCTATTAAACGCCGCTCAAACCGCCACCAGGCCGCCCCGCCTCGCGTTGACACCCGCAAGGGCGGTGCTTAAGTCTCCGCGCGCGCCCTAGACGCCAGTTTCCGCTGGCTTCCATGCCACGAATTTACCGTAGTGAAGGCCCCAAAGCCCTAGCGCCGGCCTCACAGACACACCTCCGGATCCTGTATTCATGCTCGGCTTCGCCAAAAAGTTCTTCGGCTCTTCCAACGACCGCAAGGTCAAGATCATGTCCGCCCGCGTGGCGAAGATCAATGCGCTGGAGCCGGAATACGCCGCGCTGTCGGACGACGCCCTAAAGGCCAAGACCGACGAGTTCAAGGCCCGCCTGGCCAAGGGCGAGAACCTGGAAGACCTGATGCCCGAAGCCTTCGCCGTGGTGCGCGAGGCCAGCAAGCGCGTGCTGGGCATGCGTCACTTCGACGTCCAGATGGTGGGCGGCATGGTGCTGCACGGCGGCGGCATCTCGGAAATGCGCACGGGCGAGGGCAAGACCCTGGTCGCCACCCTGCCCACCTATCTGAACGCCCTCGAGGGCAAGGGCGTCCACGTCATCACGGTCAACGACTATCTGGCCCGCCGCGACGCCGACTGGATGGGCAAGATCCACAACTTCCTGGGTCTGTCCTACGGCGTGATCGTCAACGGCCTGAGCCAGGGCGAGCGCCAGCGCGCCTATCGCAGCGACATCACCTACGGCACCAACAACGAGTTCGGCTTCGACTACCTGCGCGACAACCTCGTCTACAGCGTCGAGGAAATGGTCCAGCGCGGCCACCACTATGTGATCGTCGACGAGGTCGACTCGATCCTGATCGACGAGGCCCGCACCCCGCTGATCATCTCGGGCCCGACCGAGGACCGCAGCGAGTTCTACAAGACCATCGATCTGCTGGTGAAGGATCTGATCAAGGACAAGACCAACTACGATCACGACGAGAAGCAGAAACAGGTCATCCTCACCGAGGACGGCCAGGAGCGCATCGAAGAGATCCTGATGGAGGGCGGCCACCTCGCCGAGGACACCGCCGGCCTCTATGACGCCGCCAACATCTCGGTGGTGCACCACGTCAACCAGGCCCTGCGCGCCAACATCCTCTACACGCTGGACAAGGACTACATCGTCAAGGACGGCGAGGTGATCCTGATCGACGAGTTCACCGGCCGCATGATGAGCGGCCGCCGCCTCTCGGAAGGCCTGCACCAGGCCATCGAGGCCAAGGAAGGCGCCGACGTCCAGCCCGAGAACCAGACCCTGGCCTCGGTGACGATTCAGAACTATTTCCGCCTCTACGGCAAGCTGGCCGGCATGACCGGCACGGCCGCCACCGAGGCCCAGGAATTCGACGACATCTACAAGATGGGCGTCAGCGAGATCCCGACCAACCGCCCGGTCCAGCGCATCGACGACGACGACGAGGTCTATCGCACCGAGCGCGAGAAGAACGACTCGATCCTCAAGCAGATCACCGACTGCCACGCCCGCGGCCAGCCGATCCTGGTCGGCACCGTATCGATCGAGAAGTCCGAGGAGCTGTCGCGCCTGCTGGCCGTCTATCCCTGGGAATGGGAAGGCAAGAAGCACAAGGGCATCCCGCACCAGGTGCTGAACGCCCGCTTCCACGAGCAGGAGGCCGGCATCGTCGCCGACGCTGGCGTGCCCGGCGCGGTCACCATCGCCACCAACATGGCCGGCCGCGGCACCGACATCCAGCTGGGCGGCAATGTCGACATGCGCCTGGCCAATTGGCTGCAGCAGCAGAAGGGGCTTGGGATCACCCCGGCCCATGAGGACGAGCTGGCTCAGAAGGCCGAGCTGGACGCCGAGATCGCCGTCGCCAAGGCCCAGGCCTTGGCCGCCGGCGGCCTGTTCGTGCTGGGCACCGAACGCCACGAAAGCCGCCGCATCGACAACCAGCTGCGAGGCCGCACCGGGCGTCAGGGCGACCCGGGCCACAGCAAGTTCTTCCTGTCGTGCGAGGACGACCTGCTGCGCATCTTCGCCGGCGAGCGGCTGGACGCGATCATGCGCACCTTCGGCGTCCAGGAAGGCGAGGCGATCACTCACAAGTGGCTGAACAACGCCATCGCCACCGCCCAGAAGCGCGTCGAGCAGCGCAACTACGAGATCCGCAAGAACCTCCTGAAGTACGACGACGTCGTCAACGACCAGCGCAAGGCCGTGTTCGAGCAGCGCCAGGAATTTATGGAGGCCACCGACCTCTCCGAGATCATCACCGAGATGCGCCGCGACGTGGTCGATGACTTCGTGGCCCGCTACATGCCGCCCAAGGCCTATGCCGAGCAGTGGGACATCGAAGGCCTGGACGAGCGCGTCCAGTCGATCTTCGGCATGGAGCTGCCGCTGAAGGACTGGGCCGCCGAGGAAGGCATCGGCGACGAGGAGATGCGCGAGCGTATCGCCAAGGCCGCCGACGAACGGGCGATCGAGCGCGAGGCGATCATCACCCCCGACCAGATGCGCTCAGTGGAAAAGAGCTTCCTGCTGCAGATGATCGATCTGCAGTGGCGCGAGCACTTGATGCACCTGGACCACCTGCGCAATGTCATCGGGCTGCGCGGCTACGGCCAGCGCGATCCGCTGAACGAGTACAAGACCGAGGCCTTCTCGCTGTTCGAGAAGCTGCTGGGCGACCTGCGGACCAACACCACCCGCTGGCTGATGACGGTCGAGATCGCCTATGCCGATCCCGAGCCGCTGCACACTCCTGAAGGCCTGATCGAGGTCCACCTGGACCCGCTGACCGGCGAAAACGTCGCCGTGGCCGGCGCCCTGCCCGAGGGCCTGTCGCCCCAGCAACGCGAAGCCCTGCCAGTCTCGGTGTTGCCGGAAGGCTGGGAATATACCGCCCGCAACGGCGCCTGCCCGTGTGGATCGGGCAAGAAGTTCAAGCACTGCCACGGGGCGCTGGTTTAGGCGCTGAGCGCTTGGTGATCTGAAGACGCCCGCCTTCGGAAACCAGGGCGGGCGTTTTTCTTTTGGCTTTTTGACCCGCTCATCCCGGCGAATGCCGGGACCCAGATCCCAAGGCGCCGGGCTGATTGGAAGACCTCTGAGCGAGCGGAACCCGCCTCGGACCATTCCATCTGGGTCCCGGCATTCGCCGGGATGAGCGGAGTTTAAGTGACTCTCTTCCCCCCACTCCGCGCCGCCACCCACGCCGCCCCCACCAGCACTGCGGCCGCGATCATCCCGGACGCCCGGAGCCCCGCCGCGATCCGGTCGGGTCCGCCGGCCGCCAACGCGCCCATCACCGCCACGCCCGCCGCCCCCGCCGCCTGGCGGCAGGCGTTGAGCACCCCCGACGCGGTGCCTGAGAAGTGCCGGTCCACATTGGCCAGCAGGGCGCTGGTCATCACTGGCACCGCCGTGCCCATGCCGCCGGGGATCAGCAGGAAGCCGGGGACCATCAGCCAGAAGGGTGTCGTCGGCGTCAGCCGGCTGGTCAGGGCGTAGCCTAACGCCGCCACCAGCACCCCGCCGGCCATGGTCCGCGCGGGTCCAAAGCGGGCCGCAATCCGACCGCTCAGCAGGTTGGCGGCGATGAAGGTCGCCGTCAGGGGCAGGAAGGCCAGGCCAGCCTGGACCACGTCGTAGCCGGCGGAACGCTGAAGAAAGAGGCCCAGCACGAAGATGACCCCGTAATAGGTGAAGTTCACCGACACCCCGACCACCACCACCGACCAGACCATCCGGTTGCGGAACACCTCCAAAGGAACCGCTGGATGGGCGCTGCCCCTCTCGACCGTCAGGAAGGCCGCCACGGCCAGCAAGCCGCCGACCAGCGCGCCCAGCACGAGCGGGTCGCTCCAGCCCCTGTGGCCGCCCTCGATGACCGCCCCGACCAGCAGGGTCAGGGCCACGAAGGCCAGGGCCTGGCCGGGCAGGTCCAGCGGCCGCTTCTGGCGCGGCGGGGCCTCTGGGACGAACAGCAGCGTCAGGATCGCCCCGGCCAGGCAGAGCGGCAGGTTGACCAGGAACACCCAGCGCCAGCCCAGCGCGCCGATCAGCAGGCCGCCGATCACCGGCCCGGCGGCGATCGACACCCCGCCGGCCGCCGTCCACCACCCCACGGCCCAGGCCCGCGCCTCGTCATCGCCCGCCGCCGCGTGGGTGATCAGGGCCAGGGACGGCGGCACCAGCAGGGCCGCAGCCGCGCCCTGCACCGCGCGCGACAAGACCAACTGCGCGGCGCTCTGGGCCAGGCCGCAGGCGGCCGAGGAGACGGCGAACAGCACCAGCCCGCTTAGGAACGCCCGCCGGGGTCCGAACCGGTCGCCGAGCGCGCCCGCCGAAAGCAAGAGCGCCGCCAGCAGCAGCGCATAGGCGTCGACCACCCATTGCAGGCTGGCGGTCGGCGCGTTGAACTCGCGGCCGATCGCATCCAGGGCGACATTGACGATGGTGACGTCCAGTTGGACGATCGTGAAGCCGAAGCTGGCGGCGAGCAGGATCAGCGGCAGTTGGGCGACTCGGGGCGTGGTCATGGCGTGATCTTCGCCCAGCGCGGGCATGGATGTTACAGCGAAGACTGAAGCTTTCGCTGGCGGCCCAGAATATTCTAAAAATCCGCTCATCCCGGCAAAGGTCGGGATGAGCGGCAGAAAGGTTAGGTCATGGAAGCCAACATCGCCTCCCCCGCCGCCCTGATCGGCGATCCCAGCCGGGCGGCCATGCTGCAGGCCCTGATGGACGGCCGCGCTCACCCCGCAGGCGCCTTGGCCTGGGCGGCGGGCCTGACCGCCCAGGCGGCCAGCAACCACCTGGCCAGGCTGGTGGACGGCGGCCTGCTGAGCGTCGAGCGCCAGGGGCGCCACCGCTATTACCGCCTGGCCAACGCCGAGGTCGCCCATGTGCTCGAGGCCCTGGCCGTGCTGGCTGCGCCGGTGCGGTCGCTGCAACAGCCCCGCTCGCCCGAGGCCCGCGCGCTGCGTGAAGGCCGCCGCTGTTACGGTCACCTGGCGGGACGGCTGGGCATCGCCGTGACCGACGCCCTCGTCGCGCGGGGCGTGCTCGCGCTGGCCGACGACAAGCTCTACGCGGTCCCCGACGCCGGCCGCGCCTGGTTCGGGGACCTGGGCCTGGAGCCTACCGCCCTACGCGCCAAGCGCGGCGTCGCCCGCCAGTGCCTCGACTGGACCGAACGCCGCCACCACCTGGCCGGCCCGTTGGGCGTGGCCCTGCTGTCGCGGATGGTGGCGCTGGGCTGGATCGACGCAGGCACCGGCAGCCGGGCGGTGAAGTTGACCATGCTGGGGCGTGAGGAACTACGCTTGCGGCTGGGTGTAGACTTGGAGACGATGGAGGGTAGGGAGGCGGCTTAGCGTCCTTTCTCCCGCAAGGGGAGAAAGATTTAGGCCGCCTCCACCCCGAACTGCAGCCGCGCCAGCTTCGCATACAGCCCGCCCTGGGCCGAGAGCTCGGCGTGGGTGCCTTGCTCCACGACGCGGCCGTCTTCCATGACCACGATCCGGTCCGCTTTCAGCACCGTGGCCAGGCGGTGGGCGATGACCAAAGTGGTGCGGCCTGACATAGCGTCGTGCAGGGCCTTCTGAACCAGCCGCTCGTTCTCGGCGTCGAGCGCCGAGGTGGCCTCATCGAGCAGCAGGATCGGGGCGTTGCGGACCAAGGCGCGGGCGATGGCCAAGCGCTGGCGCTGGCCGCCCGACAGGGTCTTGGCGCGTTCGCCGACGGGCGTGTTGAACCCCTCCGGCAGGGCTTCCAGGAAGCCGGTCGCCTGGGCGGCGGCGGCGGCGGCGCGGGCCTCGGCCTCCGTCGCCTCCTCGCGGCCAAAGCGGATGTTGTCCAGCGCCGAGCCGGAGAACAGCGGCGAGTCCTGGGCGACCAGGGCCATGCGGGCGCGGACCTCGGCCGGGTCGGCAGCGCGCAGATCGACGCCGTCCAGCTTCACCGACCCCATCTGCGGGTCATAGAAGCGCAGCAGCAGCCGCAGGACGGTGCTCTTGCCCGCCCCCGAGGGTCCGACCAGGGCCACGGTCTCGCCGGGCCTGACGGTCAGGTCGAAGCCCCGCAGCGCCGGCAGGTCCGGACGACCGGGATAGGCGAAGGTGACGTTCTCGAAAGCGATCGCCCCCAGGGCCGGCATGGGCAGGGCCTGGGGCTTTTCCGGCGCGGCGATGCCGGGCTCGGAATTGAGCAGATCGGAGATTCGCTCCATGGCGCCGGCCGCCTTCTGCACGTCGCCCCAGACCTCGCCCAGGGCGCCGACCGAGCCGGCGGAGAAGATCGCCAGCAGGGCGAACTGGGCCAGGGTGCCGCCGGTCATCTCGCCCGCCAGCACCAGGTGCGCGCCCACCCACAGCAACAGGGCCACGCCGCAGAAGGCCAGGGCCATGACCACGGCGGTCATCGCGGCCCGGGCATTGATACGCTTGACGGAAGCTTTGTAGGCGCCTTCGACGGCGCCGCCGAACCGGATGTCGGCTGCGCCCTCGCGCCCGAAGGCCTGGACGGTGTCCAGCGCGTCCAGACTCTCGCCGGCATAGCCCACCGCGTCGGCGAACTTGTCCTGGGCGCTGACCGACAGCTTGCGGACATTGCGGCCCAGCAGGAAGATCGGCGCCAGGATCACCGGCACCATCAGCACGATGAAGCCCGCCAGCTTGGGACTGACAAAGGCCATGTAGCCCAGGCCGCCGATCAGGCTGAGGATGTTGCGCAGGGCCACCGAGACGCTGGTCCCGACCAGTTGCTCAATGATGGTGATGTCGGTGGTCATCCGCGACAGCACCTCGCCGGTGCGGGTCTTCAGGAAAAAGGCCGGGTCCAGCTTGAGCGTGTGGCCATAGAGCGCCCGGCGCAGGTCGGCGACCACGCGCTCGCCCAGCCGGGTGACGAAGAAGAACCGCAGGGCCGTGGCCACGGCCAGCAGCACGGCGACCGCGCCGAGGCCCAGGAAGGCGCTGTTGATCGCGGTGTCCGAGCCTTTGGTGAAGCCCTTGTCGATCACCCCCTTGAAAGCCCCTGTCAGGCCCAGGGTGGCCCCGGTGGAGAACAGCAGGAAGAAGCCGGCCGCCAGGGCGTCGCCCACGTGGCGGCGCACGAACGGCAGCAGATGGGCCAGGGGACGGATGTCTTTCCGACGGGGACGACGGTTGGCCGCCTCGGCCAGGTTCTGCACCAGCTCCGCGCCGGCGCTCGGCCTGCCCTCGGCCGAAATCTCGCCCGCGTTCACGTCACTCATCAACTGTCCCTTGCCAAATTCGCGCGCTTTCTTTATATCCGCGCGTCTCCGAGAGCCACCCGCAAGGCTGGCCCCCGCCCACATTACACGCCGCCTCAAGTCGGTTGGATCGCCCGATGAAACAAGACATTCACCCCGACTACCACTTCATCACCGTCACCATGACCGACGGCACGTCCTATCAGACCCGTTCGACCTACGGGAAAGAAGGCGCGACCCTGGCGCTGGACATCGATCCGCGCGTCCACCCGGCCTGGACCGGCGGCAACGCCCACATGATGGACCGCGGCGGCCGCGTCTCGCGATTCAACGCCAAGTTCGCCGGCTTCACCGCCAAGAAGTAGGCGTCCCAACGC
The DNA here is from genome assembly GCF_049896225.1 of Caulobacter sp. DWR3-1-2. Classification (NCBI taxonomy): domain Bacteria; kingdom Pseudomonadati; phylum Pseudomonadota; class Alphaproteobacteria; order Caulobacterales; family Caulobacteraceae; genus Caulobacter; species Caulobacter sp. DWR3-1-2. The sequence goes on from NZ_JAFCTW010000007.1 coordinate 66,658, forward strand.
TTCTCGCCGCAAGGCGACGAAAGGCCGGTACCGCGTTCGCGGGCCGGCCTTTTTGGTTTTGGGGGAGTTCCGCCCCCTATGGGGGCGGACAGGCGGCGAAGCCGCCAGGTGGGGGGTAAGTGCGGGCTGCCCGTGCCGCGAACACTTGCCCCCTCCGGGCCTTCGGCCCTCCTGCCCCAGAGGGGGAAGAGCCTCTAATCCATCTTTAAGCCGCGCCGAACGCCGCGGTCAGCCGGTCGAAATGCGCCTGCACCGGGCGCGGAGCCTCTTCCAGGGCCGCCTCGACATACATCCGCTTGTCCAGGTGGCGCACCCGCTCGTACAGGCGCTCGGAGCGTTGCAGCAGGTTGACGAGGCCGAAGGGCAAGTCCTCGATGGCGGCGGGGTTCCCGGACTCCAGACCCAGGCGATAGTTGTCGGCGCAGGCGGCCTCGGCGGCCATCTCGCCTTCCTTGACCGCGCGCTGCACCAGCAGCCACGAGGCCACCTGCATCAGGCGGGTCGTCAGGCGCATGCTTTCGCTGGCATAGGCCAGGGCCGCGTTACGCGACAGAATCTTGCTGTCGTGGCGGCCCGCGCCGTCGAGATAGGCGGCGGTTTCCTCGACCAGAATCATGCCTTCCTCGAACGTGCGGTCGAACAGTTCGGAGCGGGCGAAGTCCTGGATGACTCCGGCGCGCCAAGGGGCCGCGGACGCGTTCAACTCGGTCATAGCTACTCATTGCCCCTTCGAAAGGCCGCGAGACGTCTCGCCAAGGCAGGAGGACTGCAACCCCCGTGCCAGACGCAACCGTGCCGTTTCGCGACCGCCCCCCCAAGTCCGAATGAAGTCGAATTGTCCGAGTCAGGCGGGTTGAAGACTCCGCCTTTAGGGTAAACCGTTCGTTAGTCCAGGCGACCAAACAGCGCATTGGCCGCGTCGCGCCCAGCTTTTTTCTTCGAGAGCTGCGTCCGGGTGCGGGCGATTTCCGCCTCCAGTGCGTCGATACGCTCTTCCAGTTCGGCGACCCCGTACGTCTCTAGATCTTCATGCGTGGTCGCGCTCAGCGCATCGCCGCGGAAAGCGCGCGGCTCGACCGGTTCTTCCAGCATGGATCGGTCTCCCTTGGCTCGACCCCTTTTCGAGCCGCCATCTGACGCCTACCAAGGGCGGGACGCAAGCCTCACGGGATTCTCCGCCATGTCTGACACCATGACCGCCATCGCCATCGAAGGCGGCAAGGGCCCCGCCGCCGCCCTGTTCGCGGAGACCGTGGCGCGACCCGAGCCCGGCCCCGGCCAGATCCTGATCCGGGTGCGAGCCGCCGGCGTCAACCGTCCCGACCTGTTGCAACGCCTGGGCTACTACCCGCCGCCGCCCGGCGCGTCGACCATCCTGGGCCTGGAGGTATCCGGCGAGGTGGTGATCGGATCGGGCCGCTGGAAGGAAGGCGACAAGGTCTGCGCCCTGCTGGGCGGGGGCGGCTACGCCCAATATGCCGTGGTCGACGCGCGCCACGCCTTGCAGATTCCGGACGGTTTCGACTTCGCCCATGCCGCCGCCCTGCCCGAGACGGTGTTCACCGTCTTCGCCAACGTGTTCGAACATGGCACGTTGAAGCCTGGCGAGACCTTGCTGGTTCACGGCGCGACGTCCGGTATCGGGACAACGGCGATCGCCATGGCCAAGGCGCACGGTGCAAAGGTGATCGCCACCGGCCGCGGCGCCGACAAGAAGGCCCAGGCCCTGGCCCTGGGCGCCGACATCGCGGTCGACGCCAAGACCGAGGACTTCGCGCAGATCGCCAAGGCGGCCGGCGGGGTTGACGTGGTGCTCGACATGGTCGGGGCTAGCTATCTCGACAAGAATCTCGACGCCCTGAAGCTGGGCGGCCGCATCGTCTATATCGCCGCCCTGGCCGGGCCGATCCTGGAGGTTCCGGTCATGACCCTGATGCAGAAGCGCGCGGTGCTGACCGGCTCGACCCTGCGCCCCCGCTCCGCCGACGAGAAGGCCCGCCTGGCCGCCGAAGTCGAGCGCGTGGTCTGGCCGTGGATCGCGGCAGGCAAGGTCAAGCCGGTGATCGACGCGACCTTCCCGTTGGAAGACGCCGCCCGGGCCCACGCCCACCTGGAAGCGGGCGAGCATGTCGGCAAGGTGGTGCTGCTGGCGTGAGGAGCCATGCTGCGTTTACGATTGCTCTGAGACAATGTTGAGTGCGCTAGAGGTTCAAAGCGGGGAAGCGTTATGAGCCTCAATAGCCTGCGCGACTTGATTGAGAATCCGCACCACGTGGCGCTGGGTGCCCTTGTTTTAGCTGGTGTAGGATTGATCTCGGCTAAGAAGCCCCATCCCCTGCTTCAGTGATCAGGTTGGTCGGTGGTGATTGCTGGGATGATGTTGTTTGGGTCTGACTCGAAGGGCACAGGTCTCGACACCTCAGTTCCACACCTGGCGGTGCTAGCAAGCATCGGGTTGCTTGTGGGCGGTATGGTCACGGCGCGGGAAATTCTACGTAACCGCCGCATGCCAATCCGAGACCGCATAGCACTTGAAAGGCGGCGCTATGGCCGGCAGCCCCCCGCGAACTTGGGCTGATAGACGCACATTGCGATCCCCGTTCCCTTTCGAGAAGAACCGCATTATAGGTCCACACTAGAACATCCCGCCCGGCCGCAAGGTCGGGCGCCGTCATTTCTGGAGCCCCTCATGGCCGACATCCTGATGCCCAAGGCGACCGCCGTCTGGCTCGTGGAAAACACGTCGCTGACCTTTGAGCAGATCGCCGACTTCTGTGGTCTGCATCCGTTGGAAGTCAGCGGCATCGCCGACGGCGAGGTCGCCCGCGACATCCGCGGCGCCGACCCGATGGGCAATGGCCAGCTGACCCGCGAAGAGCTGGACAAGGCCCAGGCCAACGACCAGTACCGCATGAAGGCCCAAGTCAGCCGTCACGCCGAGCTGCTGAAGCCGCAGAAGAAGGCCCCGCGCTACACCCCGGTGTCGCGCCGTCAGGACCGTCCGGACGCCATCGCCTGGTTCGTCCGCCATCACCCGGAAGTCACCGACGCGCAGATCTCCAAACTGCTGGGCACCACCAAGTCGACCATCGACCAGGTGCGCAACCGCCAGCACTGGAATTCGGCCAACATCAAGCCGGTCGATCCGGTGACGCTGGGCCTGGTGGGCCAGCTGGAACTGGACGCCTTGGTCAAGAAGGCCGCCGAGAAGAAGGCCAAGGACGACTTGAAGAAGGGCATCCTGCCCGAGGATCCGACCCTGCGTCCCGCGTCGGAGACCAGCGCTTTGCCCGATGACCACGACGCCGAAGAGGCCGCGATCCGCAAGGGCCGCATCGAGCCCAAGGCCGAGGACGTATTCGGCAAGTCCACCTATGTGCCGGACGAGGACGAAGACGACGAGGACTGATGAATTGGGGACAGGCGCATGCGCCTGCCCCGACCGCAGACAAAAGGCCCGCCCCGGTTTCACGCGGGGCGGGCCTTTCTGTTTTCGGCCTCCTCAATCGGTCACCGCGCTTCAGGCGATGACGCAGAGGGGGCTAGTGAAGTCTGGCCCTGAGGCCTTCGATCTCCTCCTTGAGCCTGAGCTTCTGCCGCTTCAACTCCTTGAGGCGGGAAGTGTCGCTGACCGGTCGACTGGTCTCCTCCTGGATCGTGCGGTCGAGGTTCTCGTGGCGGGACCCAAGCTCGCGGATACGGGATTCGATGGCCATGGCTGTCGGCTCCTTGCTGTTGGAGATCAAAGACAACACCCGCTGCGCCGCGCTGTCAGATCACATATGATTGCACTCAGCCCCGCTTGACGTGGCCCCGCTTGCTCCCATGACGGACGAAAATTCACCATGTCGGACCCTGCCCCCCTCCCGGACAAGCCGCGCTTAGTCGTTGGAATTTCAGGCGCTTCCGGCGTCGTCTACGGCCTGCGCACCCTCGATGCGTGCCGCGAACTGGGAGTCGAGAGTCACCTGGTTCTGTCCAAGTCGGCGGCCCTGACCTTGTCTCAAGAAACCGGCCTCAGCGTCGCGGAGATCAATCTGAAGGCGGATGTTGTGCATCGGGCAGGCGACGTCGGCGCCGCGATCGCGTCGGGGTCGTACCGGACGCTGGGCATGATCGTCGCCCCCTGCTCGGTGCGCACCATGAGCGAAATCGCAACGGGCGTAACGGCTTCGCTTCTGACCCGAGCGGCCGACGTCACGCTGAAGGAGCGCCGCACCCTGGTGCTGATGGTCCGCGAGACGCCGCTGCACCTGGGTCACCTGCGCACCATGACCAAGCTGGCCGAGATGGGGGCGGTGATCGCCCCGCCGCTTCCCGCGTTCTATACCAAGCCGGCGACGATCGCGGAAATGGTCGACCAGTCGGTGGGCCGGGCGCTCGACCTGTTCGGCCTGTCCTGGCGGCCGGTCAAGCGCTGGGGCGAAGACCTGGCGACGATCACCGGAGAGGCCTGAAAAGGCCTGGGGGTTAACCAAGATGCGACTTTGGCAGTGGGCGCTGGAGGTCTATGCGCGACCGTCTGTCGCAGCCGCGTGCCTGGCCTTGCAGGACGGCCACGGCCAGAACGCGCCCTATCTGCTGTGGGCGGCCTGGCGGGCCAGCGAGGGCCGGGCGGCCGACACCGCCGTCGCCTTCCAGTTGGTCAAGCGCTGGGACAAGGCGGTCGGCGCCCCCCTGCGCGATGTGCGGCGGTCGATCAAGGCCGCTTGGCCCGGGATCGACGGCTGCGCTCGCGACGATTTCCGCAACCGGGTCAAGGACACGGAACTGGCGGGCGAGAAGGTGCTGATGGAAAGCCTGGAGGCCTTGAGCGGCGAACCGGGCCAGGCGCTGGACATGTTTTCGACCTTGCTGGACGCCGCCGGCGCCTCCGGCGACCCGCCGCGCGAGAGCGCCCTGCGCGCCCTGGCCGACGCCTTGAACGGTGAAGCTTCATGACGCCCTTTACCCGCTGTCAGGCTTTGGTATCTATCACCGCCCAGGCGCGCGGCTTTGAGGAGCGTCCATGAACGACGACGAAGCCTTCGAAGACAGCGACATCGCCCTCGAGCGACGCCTGGCGATCCTGCGCGAAGAGCACCAGGATCTCGCCGACGCGGTGACCGCCCTGGAAGACCGACCCCTGCCCGACATGCTGCAGCTCGCCCGCCTCAAGCGCCGCAAGCTGGCCCTGAAGGACGAGATCGTCCGGCTCGAAGATCAGCTGATGCCGGATATCATCGCTTAGAGCGCCGTGGATCAGCAGGGGACACGCACTCGTCCTACGGCTTGTGCGATCATGTCCTGAGCGGTGGGACGAGTGTGTGTCCCCTTCGCTCGCACGTCCATGACAGCGAGTTTCAGGCCTCTTTGCGCGTCCGCTTCCTCAGGAACATCGAGGCGTCGGCCTCGGCCAGGGCGACTTCGGGATCGGCGCCAGGCTCGATCTCGCGCACGCCATAGGAGATGTGCAACGGCGCCGACCATTCGCCAAACTGCACCGGCGTGCCGCTGACGGCGGCGGCCAGGGTGTCGGCCTTGGCCATGGCGGTCTGCTGGTCGGCCTGGACCAGCAGGACGGCGAACTCGTCGCCACCGATCCTGCCGACCACGTCGGTCTCGCGGACATTAGCCAGCAGGCGTTCGGCGACGGCTTTCAAGGCCTCGTCGCCCGCCGCGTGACCGAAGCGGTCATTGACGCTCTTGAAGCCATCGAGGTCGAAGAACACCAGGCTGGCGGGCGAGCCGTAGCGCTGGGCGAAGGCGGCGACCCGCTTGATCTCGCGCAGGAAGGCCCGCCGGTTCAGCACCGGGGCCAGCACGTCCATGTCGGCCAGGCCCTGGGCCTCATTGAGCTTGAACTTCAGGCGACCGACCTCGGCCCGCAGATCATCGATCTCGACCATCAGGGTCTTGAGCGCGGCCTGCACCTGGGGCGTCAGGTCGTCCTCGCCCAGGCCCAGGAACCCGGCCTTGTCGGCGGCCACCACGGCGCGGGCCACGGCCGGGCCGGCGGCCTCGGTCAGGGCTCGGCGGCGGATCGCCGAGAAGGATTCGGTGCGGGCGCTCGTGATCTTCATGGGGTGGCGGGAATCACTTGTTGCAAAGCTTCACGCATTTCTGCGTTCGTTCATTAACCATGGCAATGGTCACCACCCTGTGTCGCAGCGTCGCGGAGTCAAGACATCGGCCCGGCCCACCTGAGGTTTTCCGACGAGATGGCGCTTTGGAGGCGGGGCGCCAGCGGCTATAAGGCCCGCGATTCAGGGGTCATGACGCCCCTTCGCCCGCCCAGGGAAATCATCGCCGATGCCCACGACCACGCCACCCGTCCCCCCCCCCGTGGTCATTGTCATGGGCAGCCGCTCGGACTGGCCGACGATGAGGAAGGCGGCCGACGCGCTCGACGCCCTGGGCGTGGCCTATGAGGCCAAGGTGGTTTCGGCCCACCGCACCCCCCAGCGCCTGGTCGCGTTCTCGACGGGCGCGCAAGACGCCGGATACAAGGTGATCATCGCCGGGGCCGGCGGCGCTGCTCATTTGCCGGGCATGGTTGCAGCGATGACGATCCTGCCGGTGCTGGGCGTGCCGGTGCAGTCGAAGGCCTTGAACGGTCTGGATTCCCTGCTCTCCATCGTCCAGATGCCCGGCGGCGTACCGGTGGCGACCCTGGCGATCGGCGAGGCGGGGGCCAGGAACGCCGGCCTGCTGGCGGCGCAGATCCTGGCGCTGTCGGACCCGGCGCTCAGCCAGCGCCTGCAAGCGTTTCGCGACGCGCAGACCGAGGATGTGGTGGAAAGCGTGGAAGACTGATGACGGCTCCCCTCCCCCCCGGCTCCACCCTCGGCATCCTGGGCGGCGGGCAGCTGGGCCGCATGCTGGCACTGGCCGCCGCGCGGCTGGGCTTCGACGTGGTGATCCTCGATCCCGAGGAAAACAGCCCCGCCGGCCGGGTCGCCGCCCGCCAGATCGTCGCCGCCTATGACGACCGCTGGGCGCTGAAACGCCTGGCCGAGGCCTGCGACGTGGTCACCTACGAGTTCGAGAACGTCCCGGCCGACACCGTCGCCGAACTCACCGCCCTGGGCGTGCTGGTCGCCCCCGGCGCCAAGGCGTTGGCCGCCGCCCAGGACCGGGTGGTCGAAAAGAGCTTCCTGGCCGAGATCGGCGTTCCCACCGTGGCCTTCGCGTCGGTCGAGACCGCCGAAGACCTGACCGCCGCCGTGGCGCGCATCGGCGCCCCGTCGCTGCTGAAGACCCGCCGCGAGGGCTATGACGGCAAGGGCCAGGCCTGGATCCAGCGCCCCAGCGACGCCGCCGCCAGCTTCGAGAAGATCGGCGCCAAGCCGGCCATCCTCGAGGCTCCCGCAGACTTCGTGCGCGAGCTGTCGGTGATCGCCGCGCGCAGCCGCAACGGCGAGATCGCCTGTTATCCCCTCGCCGACAACCACCACGAAGGCGGCGTCCTGCGCCGCACCAGCGCCCCAGCCAAGGTCACCGACGCCACCCGCGACCAGGCCGAGACCATCGTCATCAAGATCCTGACCGCGCTGGACTATGTGGGCGTGATCGGGGTGGAGTTGTTCGAGCTGGCCGGCGGCAAGCTGCTGGTCAACGAGTTCGCCCCCCGGGTGCACAATACCGGCCACTGGACCCAGGACGGCTGTGAGGTCGACCAGTTCGAGCAGCACATCCGCGCCGTCGCCGGCTGGCCGCTGGGCCCCACGGCCGCCCGCGCCCATGTCGAGATGACCAACCTGCTTGGCCCCGAGGTCGAGGCCTGGGCCAAGCTGGCCGCCGAGCCCGAGACCCGCGTCCATCTCTACGGCAAGGGCGAAGCCCGGCCTGGGCGGAAGATGGGCCACGTGAACAGGCTGCGCGGTTTGAGGGACTAGGTCATGGTCGAGCAAGCGCTCATCGGCCTCATCGGCGGCATGAGCTGGGAAAGCTCGGCGCAGTACTATCGGCTGATCAACGAGGGCGTTCGCGATCGCGTCGGCGGGGTGGCCTCGGCCCGCAGCCTGATGTGGTCGTTTGACTTTGCGAAGATCGAGGCCCTGCAGCACGTCGGCGACTGGGGCGCCCTGGCCGGCGAGCTGGTGGTGGCCGCCCAGGCGCTGGAGCGCGGCGGGGCCGACTTCCTGGTGCTATGCACCAACACCATGCACCGCTGCGCTTGGGCCATCGACGCGGCGGTCAAGATCCCGCTGCTGCATATCGCTGATCCAACGGCCCAGGCGATCCAGGCGGCGGGCCTGACGCGGGTTGGCCTGCTGGGCACGGCCTTCACCATGGAGCAGGACTTCTATCGCGGCCGGCTGGCCGACAGGTTCGGCTTGGAGGTGCTGATCCCCGAGGTCGAGGACCGCGCCGCAGTGCACGACATCATCTATCGCGAGCTGGTGACCGGTCAGGTGCTGGACGCCTCCCGCGAAGTCTATCGCGCGGTGATCGCACGGTTGGTGGAGCGTGGAGCGCAGGCGGTGATCCTGGGCTGCACGGAGATCATGCTGTTGGTCTCGCAGGCCGACAGCAGCGTTCCGTTGTTCGACACGACGGCGCTGCATGCGCAGGCGGCGGTGGAGATGGCGCTGGGCGGACCGAGCTAGAGGGTCCTCCCCCTGTGGGGGAGGACTTCTACCCCCGCCCGTATCTCATCCGCGCCAGGGCCCCCGCCACCTCGACCATCAGGTTCATCGGCTTGACGCCGGCCTTCCACTTCTCGAAGGCCATGACGTTGTCGATTCTCGCGTCCAGGTGCTGCAGCGCCGACTCGCGGCCCGACGCCATGTCGACCGCCAGGGTCGAGACCAGGATCCCCGACAGGATCGCGCGCTTGGAATAGTGATTCTCGTCGGTCGCCGTGTCGCCCGCCCAGCGCCACAGCACGTCGGCGCTCTCCCAGACCAGGGTCATGGCGAGGGGCATGTTGGTCGGAAAGGCCAGGAAGGCGGCCAGTTTTCGCAAGGCCCCGGCGTCGCCGACCGCAGCGTCCAGTCGCGCCACGACGCCCCGGCGGATCTTGTCGCGAATCTTCAGGGACGCCGGGTCCAGGGCGCTCAGCGACGCCAGGGCGGCCTTGTCGTGGCGGCGCGACAGCAGGGCGGCCAGGTCCTTGGGGCCTTGCGGCAAAAGGAGTTGCGCCTCGCCGGCATTGAGGCCGGCGGCCATGGCGGCGGCCTTGGCCATGCCAGCGTTCCAGCCCAGGCGCGGGGCCAGGCGCAGGGCCTCGTCCAGCACGCGTTGCTCGGTGATATCGGACCAGTCCGCGGTGTCGCTCATGAATCCGAGTCTATACGGGAGTTTAGGCCGCGTCGCGATGGACAGAGCCCCATCCCTCTGCTATCAGCCGCCCCTCGTTTCCCGGAAGCCCCCCTTCCGGGTTTATCAGGTTTTGTTCGCCCGCCCGGCCCCTGAGAGGGACTCGGGACATTGGTCGGGCCGTCGAATGGAGAGAGACCCCTGGTCCAGATTTTCGTCCGCGACAACAACGTCGATCAGGCCCTCAAGGCCCTGAAGAAGAAGATGCAACGCGAAGGCTCGTTCCGCGAAATGAAGCGGCACGTGCACTATGAGAAGCCGTCGGAAAAGCGCGCCCGTCAAAAGGCCGAAGCCGTCCGTCGCGCTCGCAAGCTGGCCCGCAAGCGCGCCCAGCGCGAAGGCTTGATCCCGATGCCGAAGAAGCCGGTCGGCGCTCGGTAGATTACGCCCTCACGGCGACGAAGCAAAAGCCCGCGTGGAGCGATCCACGCGGGCTTTTCTTTGCTTGGTCCTTCCTCTGTGGGGGAGGCGATCGCAAAGCGATCGGTGGGGGGAGTCTTAGGAGGTCGCTCCGGGTTGTGGCCGTCTGCCGACCACTCCCCCCTCCGTCGGCTGCGCCGACACCTGCCCCACGGGGGGAGGACTTAGTGTTCCCCCACGAATTCCACCGCCTTGACAATGTGCCCGGCGAAGGTCTCGCCCAGCAGCCGTGTGTGGGTCGCGGCTTCCACATGATCCACATAGCCATGCTTCGACGCCTGGGCCGGAGCGGCTTGCAGCGCTTTCCAGAACTCGCGGCCCTTCAGGGGACCGGCGGTCACCACCGCCACCGGCCACTCAGGATCATAAGACGCCACGGCCGCCGCCTGGACCGCCGCCTCGGGCCAGAGGACCACCTCCTGGGCGGCCGTGCGGTTATGCCGGCCATTGGCGAAGGCCCAGCGCTTCTCGGCCTTGGCGGTGGGTGGCAGGCCGATCTTGTCGGCTATGCCGGTATGGACCAGCGGCTTGAACAGACCCATCGAGGCGCCGCGCGCCGCCCATCGCGACGCCTCGGCGAAGGCCTTGATGAAGGTCCCCAAGGCTTTGGACTGCGACGCTTCGGCGGTGGCGGCGTCGACCAGCACCAGCCCCTTCACCTGGCTGGGATTGCGGCCGGCATATTGGCGCAGCCGCAGGCCAGCCATCGAGTGGCCCGCCAGAATGAACGGCCCCTTCTCGCCCGAGGCGGCGACCAGTTTCTCGAAGTCGGAGACGATGGCGAGGCCGTCGCGCGGCTCCGGGCCTGGGGCTGAGAACCCCATGCCGGCCCGGTCATAGGCGCACGAGCGCCAGCCGGCGGCGGTAAGCGCTTCCTGGGTCGCGCCCCAGTCGGCGGCGAAGCCGAAGGCTCCGGCCTCGAGCCAGACCACGGGGCGATCGCTGGCGGGACCTTCGCAGACCAGACGCAGCGTTCGCCCCTCGCCAATGTCGGTCATGGCCCCGCGTGGGGAGGGCTGTCCCGCCATGGCCATCACGCCGCCCACGGCGACGAACGAGACGAGAAGAAGAGCAAATCCGGCAAGGGCGCGTCCCACGTGTCTGAGCATGTGGGCAGTCTAGCCGAGCTTCGATGTCGGTCGAGTGACGCGGCTGTAATATTGAACCCTAGGGCATTTCCCAACCTGACTGCGTCAGGCCGTGAGCTCTAATCTTCTGTTTTGGCGCATTTTTCTTCACGCGAACCGGAACCACTTCGCTCGAAAAATGCCCTAGCCGTCGACGACGTTGATCCGCGTGCGCACCCGGCCGCCCTTGACGCGAATGACCTGGCCGCCAACTTCGGAAGCGCCTTCCTTCTCCGCCATCTGGGCGGCCATCTTGGCCTTCATGCCCTCAGGCCATTTGGACACCTGGGCCAGGCGCACCTTGCGACCCACCCTGGCGGCGGCCTTCAGCGGCAAATCGCCCTTCTCGGCGAAAGTCTTGCCCATGAACAGAGCCGGGTTCAGGGGCTCGCCTGCCTTGTTGCGCAGTTCGAAATGCAGGTGCGAGCCGGTGGAGCGGCCGCTGTTGCCGACATAGGCCACGGTCGCACCGCGCTTGACGAAGGTCCCGCGCCTTAGCCCCGCGTCGCGTCCCAGATGGGCGTAGAAGCTGTGAAAGCCGTCCTTGTGGACCACTTCCACGAACCGGCCGTAGGTGGACGACACGCCGCTGCGCAGGACGACGCCGTCGGTGGCGACGTGGACCGCCGCGCCAGCCGGGGCGGCAATATCGACGCCCTCGTGCAGGCGGCCGTTTTCCTCCCAAGGCATCTGGCGCAGGCCAAAGGGCGAATTGATGGTCCGGCCCGGCAGAGGGGCGTCGAACACGAAGGCTGGCGGCGGCGGAGGCGGTGGCTCAACCTTGTCGACCGGCGCGGCGACGGGGACCGCCGCGGGCGCGTCCAGCCCGCTGTTCATCGCGCCCACGGCCGAGACGGCGTTGACCATGCCCCAGACGACAATAGCGCCGCCGACCGCCGCGAACGCGGCCAGGGAATAGGGCGATGATGTTGCGGCCAGGACTCGTGACGACAATAGCAGGATCCTCACAGAGGTTCGGTCGACCTGAGGGACCGCGCCAAAGCGCGTTTCCATCCCATGGCCGACCTTTCGGGATGGTGAAGGCGATCCATATGCCGCAGCCATGCGGCTAAAAGGCGGCGACTTAACCATGCGTTAAGCATGACCATGACGAGCAGCCAGCGCCGCTCCTGAGATTACAGGAATTTTAGAATATTACTTCCAGTACACTTGTTTAATTACATGTCATGAATGAGACGTAACGAGTATTCATGAAAAGTCGAAACTATACCTTTGGACATGGGGCGCAGGGACGCGCCGGACGAATACAAACCAAAGGGACCACTCAAATGCGCAAGTTCATCACCAGCCTGACCGCCGTCGCCACCCTGTCGCTGGCCGCCGTGCCCGCCTTGGGCCTGCTGCAAGCCGCCCACGCCGCCCAGCCCACCGCCACAGTCTCCCTGGTCGGCCTGGAGCTCTCCAATCCGGCCCACGCCGCAGAATTCGCCGCCCGTCTGAACGACGCCGCCGACACGGTCTGTCGCGACATGGCCCGCTCCAACCCGAGCGGCAACTTCACGATCGCCGGCTGCAAGGTCGCTGTTCACAAGCAAGCCGACTCGCAACTCTCCAAGACCCAGCGCAAGAGCGTCGCCGTCGCCTCGCGCGCCGTTCCTGTCTCGGTCGCCGTCCGCTGAGCGGACGGATGATCGCCGAAGCAAAAGCCCCGGACGGGAACGTCCGGGGCTTTTGTTTGCAGCGGAGTACGGCCGGGCAACTCTCTCCCACGGGGTTTTGGAAAGAGGCCCAAACCCAAGCCTCACCACGCTTCTGGCGCTCAAGCTGCCCCAATCGTGCAAGAGAATTCACCATGCGCGCTCTTGGCCCGGCTTCTGCAGTGTGCAATGCAACAAGTTATTGCTGTGCAGCATTGATACATCTGTCACACGCACACAGTACGTCTAATGATTGAGCCAGACCCAGGAGTTACCCATGGCCGACGACAACAACTACTTCGTCCGACCCGTCTCCGGCGTTTGGCACGTCACCTGGAATGACGCGCCCGACCTGATCGGCTCCTATCCGTGCCAGCCTGAAGCGGTTGGCGTCGCCGAGCTGCTGGCCAAGCACATGCGCGCCCAGGGCAAGACCGCCAAGGTGCACGTCGCCGAGCCGGAAGTCCGCCGCGCGACCTGGGGCCGCAGCATCGTCAACACGGCTCAGGCCGCAGCTTAAGATTCGTCTCTCCGTGGAGGGGCTGGGACGTGCGCATACGCACGTCCCCATTTAACGACCCTAGAGCATTTCCCGACCTGACTGCGTCAGGCCGTGGGCTCTAATCTTTTGTTTTGACGCATTTTTCTTCACGCGAACCGGAACCACTTCGCTCGAAAAATGCTCTAGACACCCCGCCGCCAACCGTTCGGCGATGGCCCCGGCTTCGGCGGGCTTGAAGACGGTCTCGTCGAGACACAGTTCCAGCCACAAGCCATCCAAGAGGGCGGTCAGGGCGATGGCCAGCCAGGTGACCCGCAGGTTGGCCGGCTCGCCCGCCAGCAGCTGGGCGGCGCCGCTTCGAGGACCTTCAAATCCGGTCCCGCAGCGCGTACCAGCTCAGCCCGGCCACCGTCAGGGGCCACCGCAGCAGACGTCCGCCCGGAAACGGCGGCGTCGGCAGCTTCGCCAGCAGGTCCACGCCAGACGGATCCCCCAGCGCCGCATCCGCCAGCAGCTTACCGAACCAAGGGGCCAGCATCACCCCTTGCCCCGAATAGCCGGCGGCCACCCTCACCCCCGGCGCCAATTGGCGCACGTAAGGCGCGCGGTGGACGGTGATGCCCAGGGTCCCACCCCAGGCATAGTCCACCTTCACATCCGCCAGGTCCGGATAGACCTTCAACATGTGCCGCCGCACGAAGGCTTTCAGATCGGACGGGAAGCCGGGGCTGTAGTTTTCGCCGCCGCCGAAGATCAGCCGGCCGTCGGGGCTCTTGCGGAAATAGCTGACGACGAAGCGGCTGTCGGCGACCGCGGCGTTCGACCGGATGATCGTGTCAGCCCGCGCGCCCAACGGCTCGGTGGCCAGGATGAAGTTGTTGATCGGCATGACCCGCGCCATCGCCGCGCCGCCGGCCAAGCCGTCCAGATAGCCGTCGCCGGTCAGGATCAGTTGGTCACAAGTGACCCGGCCGGTCGGGGTCTCGACCACGATCGCCCCGCCTTCGCGCCGCCAGGCTGTGGCGCGGGTCTGCTCATGGATCACCGCGCCGGCCGACATCGCCGCCCGCGCCAGGCCCAACGCCAGGTTCAGCGGATGCAGGTGGCCGCCGCCATGGTCGACGAAGCCCCCGTGGTAGAACTCGGTCCCCAGTTCGGCCGCCAGGTCCGGCGCGTCGATCAAGGCCAGTTGGTCATAGCCATAGCGCTTGCGCAGGAAGGCGATGTGGGCGGCGTCCTGCGCCTCGCCGCCCTTGCGGTGGCGGGCGTGGATCATGCCCGGCGTGAAGTCACAGGCGATCTGGTGGGTGGCGATCAGGGCCAGCAGGTGGGCGCGGGCGTCCTGGCTCATCCGCCATAGGCCCAGGGCGTCGTCGCGGCCAACCGTCTTCTCCAGCCAGGCCTGGTCGTTGCGCTGGCCCGTATGGACCTGGCCGCCATTCCGCCCGCTGCCGCCGCTGCCGACCTGGGCGGCCTCCAGGACGGTGACCCTCACACCCCGCGTGGCCAACTCCAACGTGGCGCCAAGGCCGGTATAGCCCGCGCCGATCACGCAGACGTCAGTGCGAGTGTCGGTCGCTAGCGCCGACAACGCCGGGAAGGGGTTGGCCGTGGCGGCGTACCAACTCGCGGGGTGGCCGGTGTTCAAGACTCCCTCTCCCAGAGGGAGAGGGAGGGACCTGTTGCGTAGCAATGGGAGGGTGAGGGGTTAGGGCGCCCGACGGCGTGCCGGCGCTCCGGCCAGCGGCGTAACCTGTCATCCTCCCACACCTGCGGCGCGGGCCCCTCCTTCCCCCTCTGGGAGAAGGTCGTGACGACCGCCTCACACATTCAGCAACAGGAACTCCCGCTCCCAGGGGCTGATGGTGCGCATGAAGGTCTCGTACTCGGCCTGTTTCACCGTGGCGTAGGCGGCGCAGAAGGTGGCGCCCAGCAGTTCGATCAGCGGGGTGGCGGCCTCGAACAGGGCCACCGACTCCAGCAGGCTGCGCGGCAGCTCGATGCCGCGGATATTGGCGTCGGTGTCGACTGGGGCGCTGGGGGTCAGATTGCCGACCATGCCCAGATACCCCGCCGCCAGAACTGCGGCGATGGCCAGATAGGGGTTGGCGTCGGACGAGGGGATGCGGTTTTCCAGCCGGCGATTGGCGGGGTCGGACGGCGGCACGCGCAGGCCGCAGGTGCGGTTGTCATAGCCCCACTGGGTATTGACCGGCGCGCCGCTCTCCCGGGCGATCCGCCGATAGGAATTCACATAGGGCGCCAGTATGGCCATGATCGCCGGCAGATAGCGCTGCTGGCCGGCGATGAAGCCGTAGAACAGCGGCGTGGCCTCGCCGGACTTTGGATCCGAGAACAGGTTCTGGCCGTCGGCCCCCAGGATCGACTGGTGGATGTGCATGGCGCTGCCGGGCTCGGCAGCCATCGGTTTCGCCATGAAGGTGGCGTAGATCTCGTGCTCCAGCGCCACCTCGCGGATGGTGCGCTTGAACATGAACACCTGGTCGGCCAGTTCCAGCGGATGGCCATGGCGCAGGTTGATCTCCATCTGGGCCACGCCGCTTTCGTGGATCAGGGTGTCGATCTCCAAGCCCTGGCGCTCGGAATATTCGTACATGTCCTCGAACAGGGCGTCGAACTCGTTGACCGCCGCGATCGAATAGCCCTGGCGGCCGGTCTCGGGTCGGCCCGAGCGGCCCACGGGAGGCTTCAGCGGGTAGTCGGGGTCGGTGTTCTTCTCGACCAGGTAGAACTCGATCTCCGGCGCGACGATCGGGTCCCAGCCCTTTTCGCGATAGAGGGCCACGATCCGGCGCAACACCTGACGCGGGCTTTCCTCCACCGGCCGGCCGTCGGGGTGGAAGGCGTCGTGGATCACCTGGGCGGTCGGGTCCTGGGCCCAGGGCACCACGGCCAGGGTGGCCAGGTCCGGGGTGAGGATCACGTCGGTGTCGGCCTGGACCGAATTGACCTCGCCCTCGAACTCGGGGAAGTCGCCGGTGATGGTCTGGTAGAACACCGCCAACGGCAGGTTCATCGACGGCGTGCCCAGGAACTTGCGCACCGGCATGATCTTGCCCCGCGCCACGCCGGCCAGATCGGGCACGACGCACTCGATCTCCTCGATGTTCTGCCGGTCGAACCACGCCTTGGCGTCGTCGAGCGAGGCGACCCCGCGCGTGGTTTTCGGGGCGGGTTTGGATTTCTTGTCTTTGTACTTCACGGGGGCGCTCCTCGCGCGTGTGGAAGTCTAGCTAATCTTGAACGGGTTGATGACGCGGACGCCTTCGACCATCTGGTCGTGGGAAAGATCCTCGGTGTAGAGCTCCGAACAGCCGGCGGTGCGCGCGGCGGCGACGACGGCGCTGTCCCAGTAGGAAAAACCGTACCGTCCCTTGATCGACAGCGCGTCGGACAAGGTTTCGATGGTGTTCGATACCACCTGATGCCGCCGCCAGCCTTCGATGAACCGCACCGCCAGGTCATGCGACATCGGCTTGGGCCGCGTAGGTCTGGTGATCTGGACATAAAACTCCTGCAGCACCTGCACCGACAAGACCCCGTCCGCGCGGTCCAGAAGCGCCTCCGCGCTGCGACGCTTGCGACTTTCCGCCGGCGTGGTGCTGAGCGCGTAGATCAAGATGTTGGTGTCGAAGAAGACGGGCACCTCAACGACCGCGCTCGTGAAGCGCGTCGCGTGACAGCAGGGGTCCAGCCTCGAAATCACCCAGTTCCGCTCGTGCCTCCATCTCCAGGCGCTTGCGACGCTCGAAGTCGCTTTCGCCGGCCGCCGTCTCGGTCAGGAACTTCCGCACCAGCGCGGAGACGGACGTGTCCTGCTCCGCCGCCTTGATCCGGGCGCGGCGGTAGGTTTCGTCATCCACGGCGACTGTGATGTTTTTCATGTTCTCACAGTATCACAGCCAGGCTGCAGCCCAAAGTCGGGATAGGGTTCGCGCTCTGCTCAATGGGCCGGAGAACAATGGCTTCAGAGGGCGTTTTTTGCTATTCTTGGCCATGGCCGAGCCCGAACCGGCGATCTTCGACGACAGCGACGACGAGGCCGACCGCCTCGCCGAAACGGCGGCCGACGCGGATGCCAAATCCGGTCGCGTCGTGCCCGACGCCCGCGTGCGCGAATGGCTCAAGACGCTCGGCACGCCAGACCAGCAGCCGACGCCGATGCACCTTCGAAGTGAATTGCTCAAGGGCGGTCTCAGCGCCAACGTACCCAGTCACCCCTGAATATTTTGAAGCCTTGCGAAATCGCGTGCGCGGCGAAATGACCGCCAAGCCCATTTCCTGCCTGCACCCCGCCTTGACCGTTTCTCCACTCGATGGTCCGGCCCGGATCATGATCCCGAAGGCATGAGGAATGGTGGGGCGGCGACATGAGCGGACTGGGCATAGCGCTCTTCTTTCTAGGCTTGATCGCGCCGATCGCCATGATCATCGCCGGTTGGCTGGTCGCACGCCGTGTCCGGCGCTTCGGATGGGTCATCATCGTCGCGTCCATATTGCTGAGTCTGCCCGCTGGATTGCTGATCACCAGCCTCAGCTTCGGCGGGCCGCCGCCGCGCGATCCCGAGGGCGGAGCCGACGCCGCCGGTGCCGTCTGGGGCATGGCCATGATCCCCACCATCCTGCTCTGGGCTTTGGCTGTCACGGCGAGCGTCCTTATTCCGCCGATGTCCTGGCTAGCCCGCAAAATTTCAACGCTATGACGCGGGCTCCGCCTTCAATCCCCGCAGCACCGGCTCCGCTGCGTCCAGCGCCTTGCGCATGATCGCCACCATCGCGTCGATCTCCGCATGGGTGATGATCAGCGGCGGGCAGCAGACGATGCTGTCGCGGATGGCGCGAACCATCAGGCCGTTCTCGATGCACAGGTCGCGGACCACCGGCCCGGCCTCGCCTTCCTTGTCGAGGAAGCGATGGTTGGTCCCCTTCTCGCGGACGATCTCGACCGCCCCGATCAGGCCCAGCGAGCGGGTCTCGCCGACCAGCGGGTGGTCGTTCAGGGTGGCCAGGGCCTTGGCGAGGTAGGGCCCCGTGTCATCGCGGGTGCGCTCGACCAGGCCTTCGCGCTCGATGATCTCGATGTTCTTCAGGGCCACGGCCGCGCAGGTCGGATGGCCTGAGTATGTAAAGCCGTGGATGAAGTCGCCGCCCTTCTCGCGCATCTCCTCGACGATGAAATCGGCCACGCCTACGGCGCTGATCGGCAGGTAGCCAGACGACAGGCCCTTGGCCATGGCGATCATGTCGGGCTTGATCCCGTAATGCTGATGCCCGAACCACTGGCCCAGCCGCCCGAAGCCGCAGATCACCTCGTCGCAGACCAGCAGGATGCCGTACTTGCGACACACCGCCTCGACGGCCGGCCAATAGCCGTCGGGCGGAATGATCACCCCGCCCGCCCCCTGAACCGGCTCGCCGATGAAGGCGGCGACGTTCTCGGGGCCGACCTCGAGGATCTTGTCCTCGATGGCCCGCACCGCCCGGTCGCGGAAGGCGGCGGGGTCTTCGCCGAACCCGTCGCCAAAGCCGTAAGGCTGCATCACGTGCTCGACCCCGGCGATCGGCAGGTCGCCCTGCACGTGCATGTGCTTCATGCCGCCCAGCGAGACGCCGGCCACGGTGGAGCCGTGATAGGCGTTCCAGCGGCTGATGAAGATCTTGCGCTGCGGCTGGCCCTTCAGCTTCCAATAGTGGCGGGCCAGGCGGAAGACCGTGTCATTGGCCTCCGACCCCGACGAGTTGAAGAACACGTGGGACAGCTGGCCGCCCATCTTCTCGGCGATCTTGGCGGCCAGCCGGATCGGCGGCGGCGAGGCCGTCTTGAAGAAGGTGTTGTAGTAGGGCAGCTCCAGCATCTGGTCGTAGGCGGCCTGGGCCAGCTCCTGCCGGCCATAGCCGACATTGACGCACCACAGCCCGGCCATGCCGTCGAGGATCTGGTGGCCGTCGCCATCGTGGATATAGACCCCGTCGGCGCGCGTGATGATCCGGCTGCCGCCGAGTTCCTGCTGCAGCTTGTAATCGGTCTGGGCCGGCAGGTGGTGGGCCAGGTCCAGGCGCCTGAGCTCGGCGATGTCGTGGTTGCGGATAGGGACGGGCATGGGGGTACTCCGGTCTTGTTCTTATCTGTAAAAAATCCGCTCATCCCGGCGAATGCCGGGACCCAGATCCTATGGCGCTGGGGTTGATTGGATAGGCGCCTCGCTCAAGGAACCCACCTCGCCGCCTGCCATCTGGGTCCCGGCATTCGCCGGGATGAGCGGTGTGAAAAGGCATCAGCTGAGCAACACCGCCGGCGAGCAGGCGTGCCAGCCGAGCCACACCGCTTCGCCCAGCTTGAAGTCTTCCTGGTCCCAGCGGGTCAGGTTCTGGCGGGTGACCTTGATCCGCCGGCCGCTCTTGATCTCGACCTCGTAGACGCTCGTGCCTCCCAGATAGGCCTCGTGCTTGATCACCCCCGCCACGGCGTTCTGGCCCAACGGGCAGTCGCCCATGTTGGGCGGGGCCCCGCCATCAGGACGCTTGTGCAGCTCGATCTTCTCGGGCCGCAGGGCCGCCCAGACCGTGCCGCCGCGCGCGCCGGTGACCCCGTGGTCGAGGAAGATGTCGCAGTCCAGCTCCGGCGAGCGGACCACCGCGTGGCTGGGCTCGTCGACCGCCAGCACGCCCTCGAACAGGTTCACGCTGCCGATGAAGTCGGCCACGAACCGGCTGTTGGGGAACTCGTAGAGGTCGCTGGGACCGGCCACCTGCTGCAGCACGCCGCGGTTCATCACCGCGCAGCGGGTAGCCAGGGCCAGGGCCTCGTCCTGGTCGTGGGTGACCATGATGAAGGTGATGCCGACCTTCTCCTGCAGGGTGCACAGCTCGGTGCGCATCTGGTCGCGCAGCTTGGCGTCCAGGGCCGACAGCGGCTCGTCGAGCAGCAGCACGCGGGGGCGCTTGACCAGGGCGCGGGCCAGGGCGACGCGCTGGCGTTGGCCGCCCGACAGCTGGTCGGGCCGGCGCTGGGCCAGGCCGTGGAGTTGCACCAAGTCCAGCGCCTCCTCCACCCGCCGGTCACGCTCGGCCTTGCTGACCCGGTCGACCTTCAGGCCATAGGCGACATTGTCGGCCACGCTCATGTGCGGGAACACGGCGTAGGACTGGAACACCATGTTCACCGGCCGCTTGTTGGGCGGCACCAGGCTGACATCCTGGCCGTCGATCAGGATCCGCCCCTCGGTCGGTGTGTCGAACCCGGCCAGCATCCGCAGCAGGGTGGTCTTGCCGCAGCCCGACGGCCCCAGCAGCGAGAAGAACTCGCCCTCCTGGATGCTGAGGGAGACGTTATCGACGGCCACCATCTTGCCGAAGCGCTTGGTGACGTTCTCGAAGGTGATGATGGGTGGGTTAATCACCGGAAGGCCCTCGAGCGCGTCGCCAGAAAATTGCTCCCCCTGTGGGGGAGCTGTCGCGGAGCGACTGAGGGGTGAGTGGTTAGCGCCGCCAACTCTCCCCTCCGGCCCTTCGGGCCACCTCCCCCATAGGAGGAGGACTTGGTCCGCGCGTCCATCATGGCTTGTCCCCATGACCACCCGCCACCCCGGCCGGATCACCCTGCATCTTCAGCGCCACCGCCGTCAGCAGCACGGTCAGCACGATCAGGATGGTCGAGGCGGCGTTGACCTCGGGCGTCACCGAGAACCGCACCATCGAATAGACCTTGACCGGGAAGGTCACGGTGTCGGGCCCCGAGGTGAAGAAGGTGATGACGAAGTCGTCCAGGCTGAGCGTGAAGGCCAGCAGGGCGCCGGCCACCAGGGCGGGGGCCATGTGCGGCAGGATCACGTCCCAGATGGTGCGCCACTCGCCGGCCCCGAGATCCCGGGCCGCCTCCTCCATCTCGCGGTTGAAGCTGGCCATGCGGGCGCGGACCACCACGGCCACGAACGGGAACGAGAACGACACGTGGGCGATGGTGATGGCGCCCAGATTCAGCGGCCAGGGCAGGCCGACGGGCCAGGGCAACACCTTGGCGAAGAACACCAGCATGGCCACGCCCATGCAGATCTCGGGCACCACGATCGGCAGGGCCAGGGCTCCGTCCAGCACGGTCTTGCCGGGAAAGCGGAACCGCCACAGGGCCAGGGCGACCATGGCGCCGAGCGCCACGCTGAACACCGTGCACAGGGCCGCGATTGTCAGGGAATTGGCGAAGGCCTCAATCAGCGAGGAGTCGTGGAAGGCCTTGTCATAATATTTGAGTGTGAAACCCTTCCAGACGATGTTGCGCCGGCTGTCATTGAAGCTGAAGGCCATCAGGGCCAGCAGTGGCGCGTAGAGGAAGACGGCCACGGCGAAGAGCCAGGCCTGCATCTGCCAGCGGCGGAGATATTCCAGCGGGCCGGGCGGGGATTTGCGGAGCTTGCTCATGCGCGGTCCTCCCCCTTTGGGGGAGGCGGCCGAAGGCCGGTGGGGGGAGTTTTAGGATCGAGGATCGGGGTGGCGGCGAATGGTCGATCACTCCCCCCTCCGTCGGCTGCGCCGACACCTCCCCCATGGGAGGAGGACTTGCCGTGATGAACGCTCACGCCCTCACCCCCTTCTTCCGTCCCAGCAGCGCCTGCACCGCGATCGCCACGAAGGTCAGGTACATCAGCAGGAACGACAGGGCCGCGCCGAACGGCCAGTCGTTGGCGCGCTTGAACTGGCGCTCGATGACATTGGCGATCATCTGGCTGTCGGGGCCACCCAGCAGGTCGGGGGTCAGATAGGCCCCGAGCGCCGGGATGAAGGTGATCAGTATGCCCGAGGCGATGCCCGGCAAGGCGAGCGGCACGACCACCTTGAACAGGGTCCGCATATGGCCGGCCCCCAGGTCGAGGCTGGCCTCCAGCAGCGACTTGTCCAGCCGGTCCAGCGCCGAATACAGCGGCAGCACCATGAACGGCAGGTGGACATAAACCAGCCCGACGATCACCGCGAAATTGGTGTGCATCATCGGAATCGGCTGGAACGGCGCCAGGGGCAGGACCTTGCCGGCCAGGGTCCAAACGGCTTCGAGGCCCTTGTTGATATAGCCCTCATCGCGGAGCACGGCGATCAGGGCGTAGGTGCGGATCAGCAGGTTGGTCCAGAACGGCAGCATGATCAGCAGCAGCAGCCAGGCCTTGGCCTTCTGCGACGCGAAGGTGATGGCCAGGGCGACGGGGAAGCCGATCACCAGGCACAGTCCTGTGGTCAGAGCCGCCACCCCGGCCGATTTCAGGAAGATCTTCAGATACAGCGGTTCGATCGCCCGCGCGTAGTTCTTGAAGGTGCCGGTGATCGCGATCTGGGTCAGGCCGTCATTGTGGCCAAAGCTGTAGGCCCAGACGATGGCCAGGGGCACCAGGAAGAACAGCACCAGCCACACCAGCGGCGGGCCAAGCGCCGTGGCGAAGACGGCTTTCGCCTGTTTCCAGCTTTGCTCCATGTCCCTCTCCCAAGTCCTCCCCCTCTGGGGGAGGTGTCGGCGAAGCCAACGGAGGGGGGAGTATCAGGGCGACGACCACAGCCCGGATCGACGGCCCTAAAACTCCCCCCTCCGATCGCTACGCGATCGCCTCCCCCACAGGGGGAGGACCTAACGCCCGCTAAGCCGCCCTCACCCGGGTGATGACTTCCTCGTACAGGCTCGCCTTTTCCGCCCCCTCGAACGCCCCGTACTCGCACTTGCTCATGACGTCGGCGGGCGGGAAAATCACCGGATTGTCGCGATATTCCGGCGGCATCAGCGCCTTGGCCGCAGCGTTCGGGGTCGGATAGAGGATTGTCTTGGAAATCTCGGCCCCGGCCTGGGCGTCCAGCAGGTAGTTGATGAACCTGTGGGCGTTGTCTGGACGCGGCGCGCCCTTGGGAATGCACAGGGTGTCGGAATTGATCAGCGACCCCTCCTTGGGGATCACGAAATCCAGGTCCGGATCGTCCTTCATCACCTGGGCGATGTCGCCATTATATTCGAGCACCAGGTCCACATCGCCGGCCACCAGCATGTCCTGGCCGTTGTCGTCGTGGAAGGCCTTCACATAGGGCTTTTGGCGGATCAACATCTGCTCGATCTCGGTGACCAGCCCGGGCGGGATATTGTTAACGCTGTGGCCCTTGTACTTGGCGGCCAGGCGGATCAGGTCGGCGCTTTCCGACAGCAGGGCGATGCGGCCGTTATATTGAGCGCTGTCGAACAGGTACTTCCAGCTGTCGGGCACGCCCTTCACCTTGGACTTGCGATAGCCGATGCCCAGCACCAGCCAAGTATAGGGCATGGAGAACTTCCGGCCCGGGTCGTAGTCGGGATTGAGGAAGGCCGGGTCGATGTTCTTGAGGTTGGGGATCTTGGCGTGGTCCAGCACCTCCAGCATGCCCGCCTGGCCCATGCGGGTGACGAACTCGTTGGACGGCACGATCACGTCATAGCCCGCATTGCCCGCCTTCAGCTTGGCGAACAGCTCATCATTGGTGGCGAACAGGCTCATGTTCACGTCGACGCCCGAGGTCTTCTTGAAGTCGGCCAGGGTCGTCTCGCCGATATAGGTGTCCCAGTTGTAGAAGTTCAGCTTGGTTTCCTCGCCGCCCGGACCGGTCGGGGCCTTGGGCTTCTCGCCGCAAGCGGTGAAGGAAATGCCGATGGCCGCAGCGCCCATGGCGGTCAGCAGCGAGCGGCGGGTGCCCAAAACTCGCCCGGTATGAATGCGGTTGGTGCTCATGGCCTTGGTCTCTCCCCTTTGAAGTCGACTGGTGACGGACAATCTCGATACATCCCCCCTCCCCTTTGATGGGGGAGGGGTTGGGGGTGGGGGTGACCAGGGCGGTGGCGGCGACCTCGATCGCGCCATGTCCTGAACCGCCGCATCACCCCCATCCCTGGCCCTTCCCCCATCAAGGGGGAAGGGAGACCAGCCTTGCAACTCTCGCTCCCCACTCTCGGCGTAACCGTCAGGCGTTGCGCAGATACCAGTCATAATCCAGCTGGGTGACCACCTCGGCGAAGCGCGCCTGTTCGGTGCGCTTGACCGAGACGAACATCTCCACGAACCGCGCGCCCAGATAGTCGCGCAAGATTTCGGAGGCCTCGAACAGATTGACCGCCGCATACCAGTCGGTGGGCAGGCGGATCTTTTCCTTGGCGGCCGCCGCATAGCCGTCGCCGACCACCGCTGGGCCTGGATCGATCCGATTGGTGATCCCGTGGTGAGCGCAGGCCAGCAGAACGGCCAGCACCAGATACGGATTGCCGTCGGCCCCGGCCACGCGGTGCTCCACATGCCGGGTCGGCGGCGGGCCGGCCGGCACGCGTAGGGACACCGTGCGGTTGTTGACGCCCCAGGTCGGGGCCACCGGCGCATAGCTGTTGGCTTTGAAGCGGCGATAGGAATTGGCGTTGGGCGCCAGTATGGCCATGCAGTCGGCCATCAGTACCTTCATGCCGCCGATCGCGTGCTTGAGCAGCTCGGAGCCCTCCGGATCCTCGGCCGCGCACAGGTTGTTTCCCGCCGCGTCGTTGAAGCTCATATGAACGTGGAAGCCGTTGCCGGCCTTGTCGGCCCAGGGCTTGGCCATGAAGGTGGCCTCGCAGCCGTGCTTCAGGGCCACGCCCTTGGCGGCGCGCTTGTAGAGCAGGGCGTCGTCGCAGCAGGCCAGGGCGTCGGACTTGTGCTTGAGGGTCAGCTCGACCTGGCTGGGGGCAAACTCCGAGATCGCCCCCTCCAGCGGCACGCCCAGCACGTCGCAGGTCTCCCACAGGTCCTTCAGGAACGGGGCGATGGCCTCCAGCTCGGGCAGGCCATAAACCTCGATGCCCTGCGGCCGGCGGCCGGTCAGGGCCGACTTGGGCGGTTGCAGCTCGCCGTGCGGGCCGCGCTCCAGATCGACCAGGTAATATTCTAGCTCGCAGGCCGCGACCGGCGTCAGGCCGTCGGCGGCGAAGCGGTCCAGCACGCGTTTGAGCACATGGCGCGGGTCCAGATCGTTGGGCGTTCCATCCAGCTCGTACAGCGACAGCATCACCTGGCACATGTCCTGGCCGAGCCACGGGGCCAGGGTGAGCGTGCCGGGGACCGGCCTCGCCCGGCGGTCGGCGTCGCCGTCTTCCCAGACCAGTCCGGTCTCCTCGCAGTCAGCCCCCAGGGTGTCGACCACCAGGATCGAGCCGGGCAGGAAGCGGCCATAGTCATAGACCGCTTGCAGTTCGTGGATCCTGAGGCGTTTGCCGCGCGGCACGCCGGTCATGGAGGTGAAGAACACCTCGACATATTTGACGCCTGGGTTGGCGGCGAGGAAGTCGCGGCATTCCTGGGGATCGGCGACCGAAGGGAGCGTCACGGGCGTTGCTCCATCCCAAAACCCCAATGCGCAACGCTCATGCCTCTAACCCCTCCAGCGCCCCGGCGAACCCGTCGACCGCCGCGACCAGGCGGTCGATAGCGGCGTCTTCGGTCATCGGCGACACCAGCATCATGGTGTGGAAGGGCGCGATCAGCACCCCGCGATTGATCAGCCACAGATGAAGCGCGGACAGCAGGGCGTCGTCCAGTGTCTCGCGCATCTCGGCGGCGTTTTTCGGTGGACGCTCGGCGAGGATCAGCTCGACTCGCGCCCCAACCTGCACCACCGACCACGGCAGGGCTCGCACGGCGATCATGCCGCGCAGGTCCTCGACCAGCTTCTGGGCGCCGGTCAGCATCCGGTCATAGGCCGCGTTGGTCATCACCTCGGACAGCATGGCCCGCATGGCCGCCAAGGCCAGCGCGTTGCCCGACAACGTCGTGCCGATCCCCGACTGGCCCGGACCGATCCGCGCGGCTGCGGCGTCCATGCGGTCGGAAAGCGCGGCGGTCACGCCCCAGACCGCCGCCGGTACGCCGCCGGCGATGGCCTTGCCGACCACGAAGATATCCGGCTCCAGGCCATGGGCGCGGCTATAGCCGCCCGGGCCGGTCGAGAGGGTGTGGGTCTCGTCGAGGATCAACAAGGTCCCGGCTGCCTGGGTCAGGGCGCGCAGGGCATCGTGGAAGCCGGGGTCGGGCAGGATCATCCCGCAATTGGTCATCACCGGCTCGGCCAGAACGGCGGCCACATCGCCTGGGGCCAGGGCGGCTTGCAGCGCGGCCAGATCGTTGAACGGCGCCACGCGGGTGGTGGCGGTCAGGTCGTGCACCTGACCCACCAGGCCGGGCTTCATCACAGCCACGCCGCCGTCCAGCACCACGAAGGCGTCATCGACCATGCCGTGATAGCAGCCGTCGAACACCAGGATCACCGGCCGCTGCGTCACCGCCCGCGCCCAGCGGATGGCCGCGCGGTTGGCGTCGCTGGCCGTGGTCGCCGCCTGCCACAGCGGCAGGCCGAACCGCTCGGCCAGCAACCGGCCGACGATCACCGCCGTGGCCGTGGGCAGCATGAACCCCGCGCCGCGCAAGGCCTGATCGGCGATGGCTCGGGCCACGGCCGGTTCGCCATGGCCGAACATCGCCGGCGTGTCGGCCAGGCAGAAGTCATCATACAACTTCCCATCCACGTCGGTGATCTGGGCGCCGACGCCCTGGGCCGCGAAGATCGGGCTCGGGCTGGCCCAGTCGCCCATCCAGTGCATTGGCGTCCCGCCGCGCCAGACCTCGGCCGCCGAGCACACCATCGCCGCCGAACGCGGATGCTCGGTCGTGAAGCGCTGGGCCTCGGCCTCGATGAGGTGGGAGAGGCTGGAGGCAGTCGTCATGGCGTCGATCGAGAAAATGCAGGCACGGATGATCCTCAACTGTGATCACAGTTTGCGTCGGACAGGCGACTGTCAAGATCAGGTCGTCATCGCCTCGGCGGGTTTGCGAGGTTGCATTTCCCCGTGATCTTCACACCGTGAGCAGGACGAAGAAAGCACCCTAGCCGCCCACCGCCACGCGCATCTTTTCCATGCCTTCCGACAGGTCGGCCGCTATGGCCTGGCGGGCGGCCTCGGCGTCGCCGGTCTTCAGGGCGTCCATGGCCTCGGCGTGGCGATCGGCCGGCAGGCCGACCGTGCCGACCCGGCCGAACACGACCCGCATGAACGGCCCGATCTGCAGCCACAGGGCGCGCGCCATCGACAGCAGCACCTCCGCCTCGGCCCGTTCGTAGATGGCGAAGTGGAAAGCGTGGTTGGCGGTCATGTAACCGTCGACGTCGCCGGCCGCGAGGGCCGCGTCCAGGCGCACGTCGATGGCCTTGAGCGCCCGGATGAGGGCGGCGTCGGCCTGGGACGCGGCGCGGGCGGCCAGTTCGGGCTCGATCCACAGCCGGGCCTGGGACAGCTGTTCCAGGCGGGCGGCGGTCAGGGACGGCACGGAAAGCCGCTTGTTGGCCGGGTTGATCGCAAGGGCCCGCTCGGCCACGAGCCGACGCACCGCGTCGCGCACCGGCATCGGACTGACCCCCAGCTCGGCGGCCAGGCTGCGCAGGGACACCCCGACGCCTGGCGCGATCCGGCCGGTGACCAGGGCCTGGCGGATGGAGTCATAGACCTGGTCGTGGACGGTGGGGCTGTCGGTGAGCGGACGTCTCGGCGAGGCCGGTGATGCTGATGGGGACACACACGCACTCCTCTGCCTGCGCCACGATCACACCGACGGGGAATTCGTATGTGTCCCCGACACATCCGCGCCCTGCCCGATTGACCTTGCCAGAAGACCCGCAATTGCGATCACAATGCAAGTCCTTGGGCAAGCCTGTACGGAGACCCGCCATGGCCGACATCCGCGCCAACGACCTCGACGCCTTCTGGATGCCGTTCACGCCCAACCGGCGCTTCAAGGCCAATCCGCGCCTGCTGAGCCGCGCTGAGGGCATGCACTATTACACCCCCGACGGCCGCCGGATCCTCGACGCCACCTCGGGCCTTTGGTGCGTTAACGCCGGGCACAACCGGCCCAAGATCGTCGAGGCCATTCGCCGTCAGGCCGGAGAAATGGACTATGCGCCGAGCTTCAACATGGGCCACCCCGCCGCCTTCGCCTTCGCCAGCCGTATCGCCCAGATCACGCCCAAGGGCCTGGACCGCATCTTCTTCACCGGCTCGGGCTCGGAGTCGGTCGACACCGCCCTGAAGATCGCCCTGGCCTATCACCGCGCCCGCGGCAAGGGGACCAAGACCCGGCTGATCGGCCGCGAGCGCGGCTATCACGGCGTCGGCTTCGGGGGCATATCGGTGGGCGGAATCCCCAAGAACCGGATGTATTTCGGAAGCTTGCTGACCGGCGTCGATCACCTGCCGCACACCCATGGCGTGGAAGGCAACCTGTTCTCGCAAGGCCTGCCGAAGAACGGCGCCGAACTGGCCGACACTCTGGAGGCCATCGTCGCCCTGCACGACGCCAGCAACATCGCCGCCGTCATCGTCGAGCCCGTAGCCGGCTCCACGGGCGTGCTCGTCCCGCCCGAAGGCTACCTGCAACGCCTGCGGGCGATCTGCGACAAGCACGACATCCTGCTGATCTTCGATGAGGTAATCACCGGGTTTGGCCGGGTCGGCGCGGCCTTCGCCGCCGAGCGCTTCGGGGTGATCCCCGACATGATCTGCATGGCCAAGGGCCTCACCAACGCCGCCGTCCCGGCCGGCGCCGTCGCCGCGTCCGAAGGAATCTACCAGGCGATGATGGACGGCGCCGACGCCCCCATCGAGCTCTTCCACGGCTACACCTATTCGGCCCACCCGCTGGCCTGCGCGGCAGGACTGGCGGCGCTGGAGGTCTACCAGGAAGAGGACCTGTTCAACCGCGCTCTGGCGATGGAGCCCTATTGGCGCGCCGCCGTGCATTCGCTGAAAGACGCCCGCCATGTCATCGACATCCGCGACTTCGGCCTGATCGCCGGCATCGAACTGGAGCCCCGTCTGGGCGCCCCCACGGCCCGCGCCATGGCGGCCTTCGAGACGGCCTTCGACCAGGGGCTTCTGGTGCGGGTGACCGGCGACATCATCGCCCTGTCGCCGCCGTTGATCATCGAGGAAGCGCAGGTCGATCAGGTGGTGGACACCATCCGGGCGGCGCTGGCGGGGGTGGATTGACCCTCTCTTAGCGGAGAAAGGGAAGAGCCTCCGCGAAGCGCGAGGCGGACTGGCCATGCGCCCATATTTCCGCATAACAGAGACCGCTGCCTCAGGGGACCCTCATGAAACGCCAGATCACCGCCGGCTTCGCCGCCCTGATGCTCATCGGCCTCGCCGCGCCGGCCCACGCCGGGCCGCGCGTCCCGCCGATCCCCAAGGCGGTGATCGCCGATCCGCCGCGAGACGCTGCCCATCCGGCCGACATGGCCGCCTTCACCGTTTCGACGGGCGGGGTGGGCGTCAACGCGCTGATGTACCTGGCCTCGGGCGATCAGCCGCATCCGACGATGCTGTTCCTGCACGGCTTCCCCGGCAACGAGACCAATATCGACCTGATGCAGGCCGTGCGCCGGGCCGGCTGGAATGTGCTGAAGATCAATTATCGCGGCTCGTGGGGCAGCCCCGGCAAGTTCTCGTTCGCCAATGCCCGGGTAGACGGCGAGGCGGCCACGGCCTTCCTGTTCGACCCAGCCAATGTCGCCAAATACCATATCGACACTACCAGGATCGTGGTGGCCGGCCATAGCATGGGCGGCTTCATGGCCGCTGACGCCGCGTCCACCGAGCCACGCGTGGCCGGAACCGTACTGATCGACGCCTGGGACATCGGCAAGAACGCGGCCCAGATCACCAGCCCCGCCACGCGCAAGGCGGCCGCCGACAAGATGCGGCCCGACACCCTTCCCCTGGCCGGGACCAGCGCCGAGTTGCTCGTCAAGGAGATTGAGGAGAACGCCGCCAAGCTGAATCTGGAAGCGCTGAGCGCCCGGATCGCCAGCCGTCCCGTGCTGATGATCGGCGCCGAACATGCCAGGGCGCCGACCATGCGCAAGCTGGCGGCCGCAGTCCGGGCCGCCCAGGCCACCGCCTTGACCGAAACCTACATGGACACCGACCACAGCTTCTCCGACGCGCGCATCGCGCTGGAGGGCGAGGTGATCCGCTGGCTAGGCCGCTTCGATCCGGCGAGCGCCAAGCCGGGCACGCCGCAGATTCCGCTGAGCGCGCCCTATGACGAGGCCAACCCCTTTGCCAAGATCCTGCGTGGCGAGGTCGTCGTGCCTAAGGTCTACGAGGACGACCAGGTGCTGGCCTTCATGGACTACGCGCCCGCCGAGCCCGGCCATGTGCTGGTGATCTCCAAGACTTCCAAGGCCCGAAACATCCTGGAGGTCTCGCCGCAGGACCTGTCGCGGATCATGGCCGTGGCCGCCCGCGTGGGCCAGGCCCAGGTCGACGGCCTGGGGGTCGAGGGCTTCACCATTGTCCAGAACAACGGCGTCGGCCAAAGCGTGCCGCACCTGCACATCCACGTCATCCCCCGCGCGGCCGGCAAGCCGCTGATGTTCGTCGAGCATGAGAAGGGCGATCCCCAGGCGATCGAGGCGATGGCGGCGAAGATACGGGCGGCGATGAAATAGTCGCCGAGGCGGGCCTGGATGCGGGCAGGCACACGTGGCTGTCCCCGTCCGTTGTCCGGCTCTAGCCAAACCGATCCACCACCGCTCGCGCCGCCGCCACGCCCGTGGCGAAACAGGCTTGCAGCAGGTACCCGCCGGTCGGAGCCTCCCAGTCCAGCATTTCGCCGGCCACGAACACGCCGGGAACGCCCCTCAGCTCCAGCCCGTCGAGACTGTCGAACCTCAGCCCGCCGGCCGAGGAGATCGCACGTTCAAGACCCTGGACGCCGGTCAGCACGATCGGCGCGGCCTTGATCGCCGCCGCCAAGGCGTCGGGCGCGACCGGCAGGGCCACGCCGTGGGCCTCGCGCAGCAGGCCGATCTCGACCGGCGACAGGCGGGCGGCCTTGCGCAGCCAACTTGACAGCGACTGGCCTCCCCGTGGCCGCGACAGGCGCGCGGTCAGTTGAGCCTCCGACACGTCGGGCCGCAGATCGACAACGAGCGTTGCGGATCCCCGCGCCTCGACCGCGTCACGCAAGGCGGCTGAGAGGGCGTAGACCGCCCCGCCCTCCAGGCCATAGCCAGCGGCCAGGGCGTCGCCGCGCGACGTCGCACCCTCGAAGCTCAGGCCAATGTTCTTCAGCGGTGATCCGGCGAAGCGCTCGCGCAACAGCGCCGTCCAGGCGACCGTGAACCCGACATTGGCCGGCCGGAACGGCGCCACCACAGCACCTCGCGCCGCCAGCAGCGCCGCCCAGGCGCCGTCCGAGCCCAACCGCGCCCAGCTGGCGCCGCCGAGGGCCAGGATCGTGGCGCGCGGCCGCACCGTCTGGACGCCATCAGCGGTGTCGAAGCTCAATGCTCCGGTCGCATCCCACCCGGTCCAGGTCGAGCGGGTGTTGAACGCAACCCCCTGCTCCTCCAGCCGCGCGATCCAAGCCCGCAGCAGCGGCGAGGCCTTCAGCGCCTTCGGAAACACCCGGCCGCTGGAGCCGACGAAGGTCGCCTGCCCCAGCCCTTCGGCCCAGGCGATCAGATCGGCCGGCTTAAAGGCCTCCAGCAGCGACCGCAGCGTCGCGCTCGCCGCGCCGTAGCGCTCGGCGAGCCGCTCGAAGTCCTCCGAATGGGTCAGGTTCAGCCCGCCGCGCCCGGCCATCAGGAACTTGCGCCCCAGGGTCGGCATGCGCTCGTAAACCGCCACCGACAGCCCCGCCCCGCTCAGCACCTCGGCCGCCATCAGCCCGGCCGGCCCGCCGCCGACCACGGCGACGTCTGGGGTCTGGGGTGCGGTCACGCAGGCTCGACGTCGGTCAGGGCGAAGTCGTCGCCTTTATAAAGCAACGGCACGCCGTTGGTCCGGGCACAGGCGTAGGCGAAGCAATCGCCCATGTTCAGCTTGGCGGGATGCACGCCCTTGCCAAAGCGAGCGTGAGCGACGAGGGCGAGATCACCTTCGGCGGCGCCGATATCCACGAGTCGTGCGCCAACGCTGGCCTGGAAGGCGGCCAGACGCGCGCTGGCCTGCGATATTTCATCCGCCGTCTCTCTTGCCACAGCGCGAACCGTCTCCCAGTTGGCGATCGGCGAGGTCAAAACAATTGTCGCGGCAGCCAAGGCAATGCGCAGCCGGTCGCGTTCGGGCTCGTTTAGGACGATGGCTGTCCAGGCCGACGCGTCGACGAACATCAGTCGCCGTTGATCATGTCGAAGAAAGCCTTGTCCGCCGTCAGACCGGTTCTAGGCACGGCGTCGAACTCCGCCAAAATGGCGTCCATGCGCGCCAGCTTTTCAGCCCGCACCTTGTCATCCGCCTCGCGCGCCCGGCGTACGGCCAGCTTGATGGCCTCGGTAATGCCAACGTGGTTGTCCTCGGCATATTGCCGCAACATCGCGTCGGCCTCGGCGTCTCGGACATGGAAGGGCATCGGAAACCTCCGTCTAGCCGGAACATAACATCGGCTAGACGCGTCGCCAACTCAGGCTCCAAACGCAAAGCGGGCGCTGGATGGCTCCAGCGCCCGCTCGCTAACCCATAGTTCGAAGAGGCTTAGGCGTTGACCGAAGCGGCGTCGATCTTGAAGCCCGGACCCATCGTCGAGGACAGGCCGATACGCTTCACATAGATGCCCTTGGCGCCGGCCGGCTTGGCCTTGACCAGAGCGTCGACCATCGCCTTGACGTTGATCAGCAGGGCTTCGTCGGTGAACGACACCTTGCCGATGCCGGCGTGGACGATGCCCGCCTTCTCGACGCGGAACTCGACGGCGCCGCCCTTGGCGTCCTTCACGGCTTGACCCACGTTCGGGGTCACGGTGCCGACCTTCGGGTTGGGCATCAGGCCGCGCGGGCCCAGCACCTTACCGAGGCGACCGACCAGGGCCATCATGTCCGGGGTCGCGATGACGCGATCGAAATCCATGAAGCCGCCGACGATCTTTTCGTACAGGTCTTCGGCGCCGACATGTTCAGCGCCCGCCGCGGTGGCTTCGGCCGCCTTGGCGTCCTTGGCGAAAACGGCGACGCGAACGTCGCGGCCGGTGCCCGACGGCAGGTTGACGACGCCGCGGACCTGTTGGTCGGCGTGGCGCGGATCGACGCCGAGATTGATCGAGAGTTCGACCGACTCGTCGAACTTGGCGTTGGCGTTGGCCTTCACGAGGGCGATGGCTTCGGCGACGGCATGCGCGGCTTCGCGATCGCCGGTCCAGGCCTGGATGCGCTTGGGTTGCTTGGCCATGGTCTAGGCCTCCACGATCTTAAGGCCCATGGCCTTGGCGGAGCCTTCGATGATCTTGGCCGCGGCCTCGATGTCGTTGGCGTTCAGGTCCTTCATCTTCTTTCCGGCGATCTCGCGCAGCTGGCTGCGCGTGACTTCACCGACGGTTTCGCGACCGGTCAGCTTCGCGCCGGACTTCAGGCCGGTGATCTGCTTCAGGTAGTGCGTCGCCGGGGGCGTCTTGGTGACGAAGGTGAACGACTTGTCTTGGTACACGGTGATCACGGTCGGCAGGGGGGTGCCCTTTTCGACGTTCTCGGTGCGCGCGTTGAACTCCTTGCAGAAGCCCATGATGTTGACGCCGCGCTGGCCCAGTGCGGGGCCGATGGGCGGTGAAGGCGTGGCGGAGCCGGCCTTCACCTGGAGCTTGATATAGCCCAGGATCTTTTTAGCCATTGTATCCTCTCAAGAAAGCCGGGTTTAGCGGCCTTCGCTGTGTGGCCGTGGTCCGGGCTGGCGGCCCTCCCACGGATTTGAGCTCGCCGCGAACGACGGGCACGCCCCGGGACGCAAGTCCTGGAGCGAGGCGCGGGATCTAGCAGGTGCGGGGTGGGGAGTCTAGGTGGGGGCGCAAGAGACGAGCCTGCAAGCGGACGCTTGGGAGGACCGTTATGGGTGGAAAGCGGACCTTGAACCTTAGCCCCATCCAGCGCTGTCGAGCATCTCTTTGCGTTCGTCTTCGGTGAGAAGCGCCATGCGGGCGAGAGTCCGCTTCCCCTTGGCTAGAGCGAGCACTGCTAGGATGCTGCTCACCAACGCGTCGTCACTCGCCGGCGGCAACTCTGCCAGCGCGCGCGCTTCCAAATCCGCCCATCCCAGATCGTAGTTCGCGGCTAGCCAAGGCGGTATCGCGGGATTGTCGTTGCCGTGCCGAGCTTCTTCGATCGTCGCTGCTAGGGCATACACGTTCCAATCGGGCTGCTGCGCCTGCTCCGTGTAGATGCGCACGATTGCTGGGATGGCGGCATACGATGCTTCGCCTACGTCGCCCTGATGATGCAGCTCTTCCCAGAATTCATCCCACACAGCCGCATCTCTTGAAGCGAGCCGTCGAAGCGCTGGCCTCACGTCATACGACCGCCTGAAGGCGCTCTGGAGTTCGCCCCAGCGCTCGTCGGAAAGATCAATCGGAAGAGGTTCCATAGGGCGATCAAGACCCGAAGTCGCTTGGGTTCGCAACGGGTGGATGTCGGACATCCAATCCTTTGCTACTCTTGGCCGATGCGCGAGCCAGATATTGAAGTTGACGGATGGTGCTTGGAAGATGGCGAAGCCTATCATGCCGAGGCTCCTGATACCTTTTGGATACCGGCCCGCGAGAGCCGGGAGAGCCTTGAACTTGGTGATCACGCGAAGCTGATATTCCGCTTCAACGTCGATGATGCGGAAGGGACAGTGGCGGTCGAGCGAATGTGGGTGCTGGTTCGAGAACGCATACCCGGTGGATATCTGGGCGTCCTCGACAACGACCCGGACGCCTTGGAAGAGAACGATGAATTCTGGAGCGGTATCGAACTCCCGTTCGCCCCCCAGCACGTGATCAACATCTCGTCACGGGACGTGGCCACCATCGCGCTGGCTAAGGGCGAGCCGAAGCGACGTTGGCCCCGCTAGGCTTGGCACAGACCCTTCGCATCAAATCCAGCTCTCCCGCCCATCATTAGGCAGCGAACTTCCCAGAGGTCCGAGAAGGGTGGATCGCGGACCTTGTTGACAGCTAAGTCGCAGGCGACATTAAGCGCATGCAAGACGACACATCACAGGCCGAGCTTTCCGCTCTTTTCCTTGCCGCTCGCGATGGGAGTGTCCGTATCTTCGGGCAGCGACAACTACGAGCTTTTGCCGATTATGTCGCAGCACATGGCGAGGTCATCCGTAATTTGGAAGCCTACGAAATCTCGGGTGAACTCGAAATACCACGTATCGAGCTAGGGCTTTATCAAGGGTCGGCGGACGAGGCCAACCAACCCGCTGCGGTGAGGCTGGCAGCATCGGAGGGCCGCCTGAAGGAAATCGTGCAGGATGCCGATGAGGAGCGTTGCTCGTTGGTCTTCGACGTCTGGACAGACGAGAACGACTAGTTCTTGGCGACTGGGTTAGCGGTCCTCGACCTAGCGCAGGGCCGTTGCATCCACCGTGTGGCTACTCAGCAAGTTCACGAAGGCGGCCTTGATGGCAGCCTTCAGCTGTTTCGGATCGTTGCTTGAATCGAGGCCCTCGGCGATGAAGGCAAGCTCGGCAAACTGATCTGCGGTGACGACGCCTTCCGATGGGATGAGGTCATCGACATGCAGAGGTAGCCCATCCTTGATGGAGCCGCAGAAGCCTAGCTCGACACAGATGTGATCTCGAAGGTCATCGTAGGCAGAATTCGGCATGAGCTCAGAATGGCCCGGGGTCCGCAATGACCACTATGGGTCGAAGTTGGCCATTCTCGCCATTGCCACAAAACGGACGCCTGCATCCTGCCCGCTCTTCTCCTCACCCGCTTCGCGGCGGAGGTGGCGCGGCGCCTTCGCACCGTGACGGAGGGGGCGTCTGCGGCGTTGGAGCGCCTCCTCCGTCACGATGCGTATTCGCATCGCGCCACCTCCGCCGTTTCACGGGTGACGAGAAGGCCTGTCGTTCCCCCGCCCCGCTGCCTCGGTCAGGTCGAACAGCAGCTTCGAGGCGCCCGCCGCGATCAACCACAGGAAGGCCAGGATGCGCAGCAGAGGCGCGGCTTGTGGATGGTGCGCGGCGAGGACGAGCAGTAGGACGAAGCCTCCGACCGCGGCCAAGGCCAGGGTCAGGGAAGCGAGCTTGCAGTGGAAGACGGACATCGGACGGTTCCGGACGGCGGATAAGGCCGTCGTTGTCGCGCCGGAAGGCGTAAGCGATCCATTCGGTATCGGGCTGGAGACGTAAGGGCGGCGTAAGGCCTGCCGACACCCACTTGCTCCCACCTGGCCGCTTCGCGGTCTGCCAGCGGCGAGGGGCGGAATGCAAAAACCCCGCGCCTTGCGAGCGCGGGGTTTTCGAATGCTTCGGTCGTGAAACCGCCTTTAGGCGATCTTCTCGACCTGGCTGTATTCCAGTTCCACCGGGGTGGCGCGGCCGAAGATCGAGACGGTGACGCGCAGGCGCGAGCGCTCCTCGTCGACCTGCTCGACCGAGCCATTGAAGCTGGCGAACGGGCCGTCGGTGACGCGGACGTTCTCGCCGATCTCGAACAGCACGACCGTCTTGGGACGCTCGACGCCCTCTTCGATCGCGCCGACGATGCGCTGAACTTCCTTTTCCGACACCGGCTGCGGCTTGGAGGCGCTACCCAGGAAGCCCGTGACCTTCGGAGTGTTCTTGATCAGGTGATAGGCTTCATCCGACAGGTGCATCTTCACCAGCACATAGCCGGGGAAGAACTTGCGCTCGGCATTGACCTTGCGGCCGCGACGGATCTCGACGACGTCCTCAGTGGGCACCAGGATTTCGGAGAAGCTGTCTTCCAGGCCGTGGCTCTTGGCCTGTTCGCGGATGCTCTCGGCCACCTTCTTCTCGAAGTTCGAGTAGGCGTGGACGATGTACCACTTGTGGTTCGGGTTGGACGCGGTTTCGGTGCTCATGGTGATTTCTTATCCCGCGGCGAACTTGAGGAGGAGGTTGGCGCCCATCCCCAGGATCCAGTCGGCGAACGTGAAGAACAGCGCGCTGATCACCACCATGATGAAGACCATCACCGAGGTGATCCAGGTCTCCTTGCGGGTGGTCCAGGTGATCTTGCGCGCCTCGGCCCGCACTTCCTGAGCGAACCGCATCGGGTTGAACGGCTTCTTGGGCGCGGCCGGGGCCGCGGTCTTGGCGACGTTGGACGCCCCGCCCGCGGGTGCGAGGGCCGCGGCCGTCTTGGCGGCGCGGCTCTTGATCGCTGACGGGCTCGAACCCGGTTTCCTGGCCATGACTTAAGAGGCTCGCGACTTTCGGTGGGTCAGCCCGAAAAGCCGGACCGACCGATGACATATAGTGGCAGGAGTGGAGGGACTCGAACCCACGACCCTCGGTTTTGGAGACCGATGCTCTACCAGCTGAGCTACACTCCTGCAGAACCGCGATCCCTTTAGCGGGGATCTTGGCTTTCCGACAATGAACATCGCGCCGGTAGGCTGTTCAAAAGCCCGCCAGCGCGTTGGTCTCATCGCCAGAGCCGCGTCGTTTAGCAGGGTCGTTCGAGCCGGGCAAGCGGCCCGGAGCGGGTTCGCGGCGTTCGGCGTTCGGCGCGGCGGCGTTCTTTGCCGGACCGGACCCGGATCAAGGGCGCAGGCGGCGCGTTGGAGATGACCAACAACCGACCAGACGGAGGATTTCGCCATGCCGACACCAACCAGCCCGACGCAGGATCGGCCGTCCAACCGCGAGGTCGAGAACGAGAATCAGCGACCTTCAGAGGCCGGCGATGGGGGTGGCAAGGCCCCACGCCCCGCGACGGAGCCGCGAGGCGCCGAAGATAGCTCAACCTCGCCAAAAACCCAGACGGATCCGGGTTCGGGCGAGGCCTGAGCGATCAGCCAGCTTTTTCCGGCGCCGGCGCTGCGGCGGGCGCCGCGCACTGGATATTGAGATAGGACCACTTCACGTCGACGAGCTGGCGTCCGCACTCGGTGTTCTTGCCCAGGTCGCGACCTTGCAGCGACACGGCCACGCCCTTGGCGGGGTCTGGCGCCGGGGAAGCTCCAGAGATGTCATAATAACCGCCGCCCGGACCGCGCACCACGATGCACGATGTCGATTCGACGGGTCGAACACAGCCCGAGGCCGTGACCGACTTGCCTTCAAGGGCCACCGGCTGGGCCTTTTCGGCCTTGGTGGCCGCGTTCTCGCCGCAAGCCGCCAAGCTTAACGCTAACAGACTGGCCGCCGCGGCGGCCTTTACGAACCTTACCCGCATACGTTCCTCCGTATCATTGGCCTCGCGCCAAAGGCGACGAGACAAAGGAAGAGTGCGCCCGGTTTAGGGAGGCGGCAACACAATTTTGACACGGTTCAAAAAACAGGCGTCACGGTTTTTGACGCTTTTGAGGAAGATTTTCTCAAGGCCCTTTCAGACCTCGAAAGTTGACATCGGCATGGCTGTGCTCACATGAGACGTGGGTCGCCTCAGGGCCGTGGCGACACCCTCTAGAATCTCGCGCCTCGCCGCGCGGCAAGGACTTAGAAGACACGCACCATGACGGCCACGACGATTGCGCCCCCGCCCAAGGAAGCCGCCCAGCACACCGAGACCGTCCTGTGGGTCAAGCATTGGACGGACCGTCTGTTCAGCTTCGCCATAACCCGTCCGGCCAGCTTCCGTTTCCGCTCCGGCGAGTTCGTGATGATCGGCCTGCCGCCCCGTGAGGAGCTGGGCGAGAAGAAGCCCATCTTGCGCGCCTATTCGATCGGCTCACCCAGTTTCGCCGAGGAACTGGAGTTCTTCTCGATCAAGGTCCCCGACGGCCCCCTGACCTCGCGCCTGCAGCAGATCCAGCCGGGTGATCACGTGCTGCTGGGCAAGAAGCCGACCGGCACCCTGGTGCTGGACGCCGTGCGGCCGGGCAAGCGCCTGTTCCTGTTCGGCACCGGTACGGGCCTGGCGCCCTGGCTGGCCGTGGCCCGCGACCCCGACGCCTATAGCCGCTTCGAGCAGGTGATCGTCGCCCACGGCGTGCGTGAGGTGCAGGAACTGGCCTATCGCGACCTGTTCACCTCGGAAATTCACGATGACCCGCTGGTCGGCGACGAGGCCAGGGCTCAGCTCGTCTATTACCCCACCGTCACCCGCGAGCCGTTCGAGCGTCAGGGCCGGTTCACCGACCTGATCGAGAGCGGCCAACTGTTCCGCGACCTTGGCCTGGACGCCGTCAAGTTTGATCCCGAGCACGACCGCGCCATGCTGTGCGGCTCGATGGCGATGATCAAGGACACCGCCGCCTTGCTGGAAGCCCACGGGCTGAAGGAAGGCTCCAACGCCGAGCCTGGCGACTTCGTGATCGAGCGGGCGTTTGTGGGCTGATCTGATCCGGGAGTATGGCTCGTGAGCGACGACGTTCCTCCACTCAAGAACCTCACCGTCGAAGAGGCCCGCGCCCGCATGCTGGCCGACGCCGGGCGGCTGGGCTTCGAGGCGGTGACCCTGGAGGCGGGCCTGGGCCGGGTGCTGGCCGCCGCCATCGTCGCGGACCGTGACCAGCCGCCCTTCGACGCTTCGGCCATGGACGGCTGGGCGGTGCGCTTCGGCGACCTTGCCCCTGGCGCGCATTTCCAGGTGGCCGGCGAGAGCGCCGCCGGCCATGCCCATGCCCGCCCCGTCGAGGCCGGCCAGGCGGTGCGGATCTTCACCGGCGCCCCCGTGCCGCCCGGCGCCGATACGGTGGTGATCCAGGAGAGCGCCTCACGCGACGGCGGAGTGGTGACCTTCCAGATCGACCGCGATCCGCCGCCCCGCAACATCCGCCCAGCCGGCGGCGACTTCAGGTCCGGCGACACCTTGCTGCCGGCCGGCGCGCGGCTGGATGCTTGGACGCTGTCCCTGGCCGCCTCGGCCGGCCGGGCCCGACTGAGTGTCGCGCGACGGCCGCGCGTCGCCATCCTGGCCACCGGCGACGAACTCGTGCCCCCCGGCCACATCCCGGCTCCCGACCAGATCTTCGAGTCGGGCTCCTTCGCCTTGGCGGCCCTGGTCGAGGGCTGGGGCGGCGAGGCCGAGCGGCTTAAGGCTCGGGGCGACGACTTGGACGCCATCGCCGACGCGGTCGCCGAATGCTCGGCCGACCTGATCGTCACCGTCGGCGGCGCCTCGGTCGGCGACCACGACCTGGTCAAGCCGGCGCTGAAGACGCTCGGCTTGGCCTTGCGCGTCGAGACCGTCGCGGTGCGCCCCGGCAAGCCGACCTGGTTCGGGCGCCTGGCCGACGGTCGGCGTGTGCTGGGCCTGCCGGGCAATCCCGCCTCGGCACTGGTCTGCGCCGAGTTGTTCCTGCGCCCGCTACTGGCCGCCCTGACCGGCGCCGATCCGGCCCTGCCGATCAGCGCCGGCGCCCTGGCCACGCCCCTGCCCGCCAACGGCCCGCGAGAACACTGGATGCGCGCCGTGCGAACGATCGACGATGAAGGTCGGGTGAGGGTCACGCCGTTCCCCGACCAGGACTCCTCGCTGATAGGGGTGTTTTCACGGGCCGACTGCCTGGTGGTCAGACCAGCCAGCTCTCCGGCGGCGGAGGTTGGAGATGTGGTGAGGCTGCTGCCGCTGGCGCGGGGTTAAAAGGCGGTCGCCCACGGCCCCTGACGCCATCTGGCGCCGCAACCGCGACGCCACGCGACGAGCATGCTAAGCCCATTGCGAAGCGGCCTGACGGCGGTCGCGGCGGAGTTTCGTCAATGGGTCGAATGGGCAAGATCGCGGCGCATGTGGTGCTGGCCTTCATGGCCCTGCTCCTGGCCCAGGTGCTGAGCGCCGGCGTCGCCCCCCTTGCCCCCTCGGCCCTGGCCCATGCCGCCCTGTTCGCCGTGGCGGCCCTGCTGGTCGAGATCCTGTTCCAGGTCGAGCGTTCGCCGTGGCGGTTCTTCGCCGCCAGCGACGGCCTTCGCCTGGCCCGTTCGGCCTTGCTGACCACCCTGACCTTCGCCCTGCTGGCCCGCCTGGCCGGCGTCTGGCAGCCTGGCGGCTTGCGCACCCTGGCCGTCGCCTTCCTGCTGCAGACCGCCCTGCTGGCCGGTCTGCGAATTGTACGCCGCACAGTGCACGAGGACATTCTGGTCGAGTCGCTGCTTCGCCTGCGCCCCGCCCCCGCCTCGCCCGCCCTGCCCCGCCTGCTGATCGTCGGTTCGGCCAGCGAAGCCGAGGCCTTCCTGCGCGCCTCCGCCACCGTCGGCGAGCGCTACGCGCCGGTCGGAGTGCTGACCCCCGAGGCCCGCGAGACCGGCGATGAGCTCAGCGGCGTCTGCGTGCTGGGCGTGATCGCCGATTTCGACGCCGTGATGGCCCAGTTGCGCGACGGCGGGCTGCAGCCAGCCGCCCTGCTGTTCCTGACCGAGGGCCCGCTCAGCGCCTTTGGGGCCGAGCGCCTGGGCCGGTTGAAGACCGAGGGCGTGCGTCTGCTGCGTCACCACGGGGTGGTCGACATGGGCGCGACCGGCGGCGGCGCTCTGCGCGAGATCAGCCTCGAGGAGCTGCTCAGCCGCGCGCCGGTGCGGCTCGATCCCGAACCCGTCCGCGCCCTGGTGGCCGGCCGACGGGTGCTGGTCACCGGGGCCGGCGGCAGCATCGGCTCGGAATTGGCGCGGCAGATCGCCGCCAGCGGCTGCGCCCAACTGACTCTGCTGGACGCCGCCGAGGCCAACCTC
This sequence comes from Caulobacter sp. DWR3-1-2, assembly GCF_049896225.1. Lineage (NCBI taxonomy): Bacteria > Pseudomonadati > Pseudomonadota > Alphaproteobacteria > Caulobacterales > Caulobacteraceae > Caulobacter > Caulobacter sp. DWR3-1-2. Next base: position 108,319 of record NZ_JAFCTW010000007.1, read on the forward strand.
TTCCACATCGACCGCGAGTTGGGCGAGGCCTGGCCGCAGATGGCCCGCCGCGACGTGCTGTGCGACGTGCGCGACGCGGCCCGCCTGGCCCTGGTGTTCGCCGCCGAAAAGCCCGAGATCGTCTTCCACGCCGCCGCCCTCAAGCACGTCACACTTGTCGAGAACCACCCTTGCGAGGGCGTGCGCACCAATGTGCTGGGCAGCCGCAATGTCGCCGCCGCCGCCAAGGCCTGCGGCGCGGCCCACCTGGCCCTGATCTCCACCGACAAGGCTGTGGCCCCGGCCAGTGTGATGGGCGCCACCAAGCGCGTGGCCGAGACCGTGGTCCGGCAGTTCGGGGCTGGCGGACCGGGCGAGCCGGGTCCGCGCGTCAGCATCGTGCGGTTCGGCAATGTGCTGGGCTCGGCCGGCTCGGTGGTGCCGATCTTCCAGCACCAGATCGCCCGCGGCGGCCCGGTCACCCTGACCGACGCGCAGGTCGAGCGCTATTTCATGACCATCCCCGAGGCGGTGCAACTGGTGCTGCGCGCCGTGGCCCTGTCGGCGGCCGACGTGGAACCCCCAATAGGCGTCTTGACGCTAGAGATGGGCGAGCCGGTCAAGATCATCGATCTGGCCCGGCGGATGATCGAGCTGCAGGGCCTGGTCCCCGACCGCGACATCGAGATCCGCATCACCGGCCTTCGCCCTGGCGAGAAGCTCACCGAGGCCCTGGTTGACATCAACGAGGCCGCCCGCCCCAAGGCCCCGGGCGTCACCGAGGCCGCGCCCCTGACCCCGGCCGCGCCGATCGCCGCCGAGGCCTTGGCCAAGCTCGAGGCCGCCGCCCTGGCCGGCGACGAGTTCGGCGTCCGCGCCCAGCTGTTCGCCATGGTGGAGGGGTTGCGGACGGTCGCGCCGCCGAAGCCGGCCAAGGCAAGGACGAAGGTTTGATCTAAAGTCCGCCTATCCCGGCAAACGCCCAAAGGGATGCGCACATCTCGAAAAGATGCCGCAGCGTCGTATTCGTTTTCCTTCTCCCCTTGCGGGAGAAGGTGGCGCTGTAGCCGTCGGAGGCAGCCTTACTCCCGCAAGGGGGAGAAGAATATTCAGGGCCAACGTGTTCGAACGGATGACGCTCAGTGGAAATCCCGGCTCCGCAGCAGCCGCCCCGACACCCGCGACCGCATCACGGGCGGCGCAGCGTTGGGGTCCTCCTTGATCCGCGCCAGCTCGGCCGACAGATCGGTGAAACTGTCGGCGACCACGTGGGTCACGCCATCGGCTTGCTGGACCTTGCCGTGCACCACCAGGAACGAGGCGCTCATCACGGTGCGGCGGTTGGCGTCGAAACAGTCCTTCCAGACCACCGCATTGGCCACGCCCGTCTCGTCCTCCAGGGTGACGAACACCACGCCCTTGGCGGTGCCCGGCCGCTGGCGGATCAGCACCAGACCACCGACCGAGACCTTGCGGCCGTTGCGCAAACTCTTCAGCCCCTCGGCGGGGATGATCCCCATCGCGTCCATCATCGGGCGGAAAAACCTCAGCGGGTGGGCCTTCAGCGACAGGCTGGTGGTGCGATAGTCCTCGGCCACCTGCTGGGGCAGGCCCATGGCCGGCAGGTTCACGGTGGCTTCGAATAGCGGCAGGCCGGCCAGCAGCGGCGCCTGGCTCCCGACCTTGACCTCGCCCTTCAGCCCCTTGACGGCCCATAGGGCGTCGCGCCGCGACAGGCCCATCGAGGCGAAGGCGTCGGCCTCGGCCAGCAGTTCCAGGACGCGTTGCGACATTCCGGCCCGCGCGAAGTCGGCCGGCGAGCGGGCCCCGGCGGCGCGGGCCTCGAGCAGGATCGCGATGTCCTCCTTGTCCTGGACGCCCTTGACCTGGCGCAGACCCAGGCGGACGGCCTTCCAGTGAGGCCGCGTCTCGGGGTCATTGATCCTATCGCTTCGAAATTCTCCTCTTCCGCTGGAGGGGGAGGGAGGCTCCAGGGTGCAGTCGAAGTCGCTCATCAGCACGTCCGGCCCCCGCACCTCGACCCCATGCTCTCGCGCATCGCGCACCAACTGAGCCGGCTGGTAGAACCCCATCGGCTGAGAGTTGATCAGGGCTGCGCAGAACACGTCTGGCCAGGCCCATTTGATCCAGGCGGAGACATAGACCAGCTTGGCGAAGCTGGCCGCGTGGCTTTCGGGAAAGCCGTAATGGCCGAAACCCTCGATCTGCTTGAAACAGCGGCTGGCAAAGTCGTGTTCATAGCCGCGCCGCACCATGCCGCCGACGAACTTATCGCGATATTCGGCCGGATCGCCCAGGTCCTTGAAGGTGGCCATGGCCTTGCGCAGGCCATCGGCCTCGTCCGGCGTGAACTTGGCGGCGGTGATGGCCAGGCTCATGGCCTGTTCCTGGAACAGCGGCACGCCGAGTGTCTCGCCGAGGATTTGCTGGAGTTCATCAGGGTCGCCGTGCTCCGGCGAGGGCGACGGCCATTCGGGCTTTTCCTGCCCGTTCTTTCGCCGCAGGTAGGGATGCACCATGTCGCCCTGGATCGGCCCAGGTCTGACAATCGCCACCTCGATGACCAGGTCGTAGAACCGGTTGGGCTTCAAACGCGGCAGCATCGACATCTGCGCCCGGCTCTCGACCTGGAACACGCCCACGCTGTCGGCGGCGGTCAGCATGTCGTAGACGCCCTTCACCTCCTTGGGCACGTCGGCCAGGTCGGTGATCGCCACGCCGTGATCGGCCCGCAGCATGCCGAACGCGCGCTGGATGGCGGTCAGCATGCCCAGGGCCAGGATGTCGACCTTCATCAGTTTCAGGCTGTCGATGTCGTCCTTGTCCCACTCGATGAAGGTGCGGTCCTTCATCGCCGCGTTGCCGATGGGCACGGTTTCGTCCAGCCGCCGCTTGGTCAGGACAAAGCCGCCGACATGCTGCGACAAATGGCGTGGGAACTGCAGCAGTTCGGTGGCCAACACTATGGCCCGCCTGATCTGCGGATTGGCCGGATCCAGCCCTGTCTGCCGGATGTGGTCTTCGGGCAGGCCATCGCCCCAACTGCCCCACACCGTGTTGGCCAGGATGGCGGTGATATCCTCGGTCAGACCCAGGGCCTTGCCGACGTCTCGGATGGCGCTGCGCGGCCGGTAATGGATCACCGTGCCACAGATGGCGGCGTACTCGCGGCCATAGCGCTCATAGATATACTGCATCACCTCCTCGCGCCGCTCGTGTTCGAAATCGACGTCGATGTCCGGCGGCTCGCCGCGGTTCTCGGAGATGAAGCGGGTGAACAGCAGGCGGTGCTCGGTGGGATCGATGGACGTCACCCCCAGGCAGAAGCAGACCGAGGAATTGGCCGCAGAGCCGCGCCCCTGGCACAGGATGCCCATCTCCCGCGCCTTCTGGACGATGTCATGCACGGTGATGAAGTAGTTGGGATACTCCATCTTCTGGATCAGCCGCAGCTCCTCGCGAAGTTGGTCGGCGACCTTGGCCGAGACCCCCTCGGGATAGCGCCAGGCCGCGCCTTTCCAGGTCAGGTCCGCCAGGTGCTGCATCGCCGTCTTCCCCGCCGGCACGGGCTCGTCGGGATAGTGTTCCTTGACGTCGCTCAAATCGAAGTCAATGCGCTCGACGATCTCCAGCGTGCGCTCAACCGCCTGGGGCCAGCGCTCAAAGAGGCGGGCCATTTCCTGGGGGCGCTTCAGATGGCGCTCGGCGTTGGCTTCCAGGCGAAAGCCCGCCTCCTGGATCGTGCAGCCTTCACGGATGCAGGTCAGGACGTCCTGCAGGGTTCGGCGTTCGGGCGCGTGGTACAGCACGTCGTTGGTGGCGACCATCGGCGCGCGCGCGTCCCGCGCCAGGTCGGCCAGGCGCGCCAGGCGCCGGAGATCCTGGGCCGCATAGGCGCGATTGGCCGTGAGCCAGACCCGACCGCGCAACTCACTGGCCATCGCGCCAAGCCTGCTCTCGAAGGCGTCATCCAGCGTGCTGGGCGGCACGATCAAGGCCAACTGGCCCTCGGCGTGCTGCAGGAAGTCCTCCCAGAAGAGCTGACATTCGCCCTTGTCGCCACGCCGCTGGCCCACGGTCAGCAAGCGGGTCAATCGGCCGAACGCCTCGCGATCCGAGGGGTAGCAGAGCAGGCTCGGCGTATCGTCGGCGAAGTCCAGGCGACAGCCGGTCAGCGCGCGGACCTTAAGCCTGTTCTCCTTTGCAAATGTCCAGGGCCGCACCACCCCGGCCAGGGTGTTGCGGTCGGTGACGCCCAAGGCCTTCAAGCCATAGGCCTCAGCGACCGTGATCAACTCCTTGGCGTGGGAGCCTCCGCGCAGGAAGGAGAAATTGGTGGTGGCCTGAAGCTCGGCATAGGCGAGGCTCATGGGCGAAACAGCCTAACCAAACAGGCCATGCAGCCACCATTTGGGATCGTCGCCAACGCCGTAGAAGCCCTGGCGATAGATCCAGAACCGTTCCCCGGCCTCATCCTCCACACGGTAATAGTCGCGGATCTTGGCCGGCCCGATGGTGTTGAAATCGGATCGCCACCATTCTTGGCCGATCCGCTCGGGCCCCTCGGCGCGGCGCACCCGATGGGCCTGGCCTCGCCACTGAAATTGGATGGGCGGGTCGTCAGGCAGCTTGGCCATCACCGCGATCGCCTCCGGGCGCTTGAAAAGCCGCGTGGGGCGGGGACGGTCGGGATTCCAGGTCTTGCCGGACGGCGGCCCCAGCGGCGCGCGGCGCGTCACCGACCGCTCGGGAACATGACTTTCCCGGGGCTCGTCGCGCCAGACCTTGCCGCCCAAGCGGTTGACCAGCCGATCGACCAGGGGGGCCAGGTTCTCGTCAATCCCCGCGCCAGCCTCTGCGTCCAGGCGCACCTGGACAGTCGACAGGCGTTCGACCTCGTGGGCGTAAACCGTGACCACTTCGACGCCAAAGCCGGGATCGACCGTATCGAGCTTGGGTGTCAGCAGCCGTGTCACGCGTCCGGCGTCGCGGCCAGGTCGCGACAAGCCGGCCCGGATCGGTATGGCCTTGCCATCGAGACGGTGGAAAACGATCTCGAAGCGCCGCGCGCCCTGCCCCTCCTCTTCAAGCCGCCGACAGATCAGGGCCACGGCGTCGCCAACAACGCGCCCCAGGTCATCCGGCGCGCTGATCGGTTCGAAGAAGGCTAGCCGGTCGCACCAGGGCGTAGCCGGCCGCTGAAAGCGCAAGGCCTCGCTCGCCGCGCCCAGGGCCTGGTCCAGCCGCAGGGTCAGGGCCATGCCAAACCGTCGCGCCAGTTGGGCTCGCGGCAGGCCCAGAAGTTGCCCCACATGGAACAGTCCCAGCCGCGGCAGCTGGGCCTGGGCGGCGGCGTCCAGGCGCAGGGCGGCGACCGGCAAGGGGGCCAGCAGCGGCGCCTGGCTGCGGGGCGGGGCGATGGTGCGGTCGGGGGCGAAGCGGGCCAGGGCCCAGGCCGCGCCCGGGGTGTCGGCGATCGCGCCCCTCGCCGGCGCGCCCCAGCGGTTCAGGCGGGCCAGCAGGTCGTCCAGCATCGCCGCCTCGCCGCCCCACAGGTGGGCGACGCCTTCGATGTCGAGGAACAGGCCGTCCGGCCCATCGATGGCCACGGCCGGCGAGAAGCGCACGCACCAGTCGCAGAGAATCTCCAGGGCGGCGCGGTCGCCGACGGGATCGTAATCGTCGCCGTGCAAATCCGGGACCAGGGCCGCGGCGTCGGCGGCCTTCTGGCCGACATAGAGACCGCAGGCGGCCGCCGCCTCGTCCACGGCGGCCAGACGTCGGGTCCCGCCCTCGATGGCGATCAGGGCTATAGGTCCTCCCCCCCTGGGGGAGGTGTCGGCGAAGCCGACGGTGGGGGGAGAATTATGCCGACGGCCCGTGGCTGGATCGACCTTCCGATCATTCCTCCCACCGATCGCTACGCGATCACCTCCTCCATAGGGGGAGGACTCACCCGACCCGCTGAAATTCGGAGTCTTCCTCAACCACGTCGTGATCGGCCAGTTGCGACACCAGACGGAAAGGATGCGGGCCATGGGCGGCCTCCGCTTTTTCGAGGATCCAGGCCCCGGGACGTCCGCCCCGGCACCGTTCGAGTTCGACCCGCCAGCGCGGCGGGCCCAGGCCAAGGTCGCCTGGCGGCGGCTGGCTGGGCGCGGCGGTGATGCGCCAGCGGGTCTGGGCGGCCGAGCCAGAGACCTCGCGCATCTTGCCCACTGGCCCGCCAAACGGTCTTCGACGCAGGAGCACGCCGATCGAGCCTCGCTTCTCACAGGCTAGCTGGAGACGGCGGCCCGCCTTGAGGTCTGGCGCTTCAGCCTCGCCCACGGCGGCAACCACGCCGATCGTGGAGAGGGCGTCTTCCAGCACGGCCAGCACCTCGGCCTCGTCGCGGGCCTTGACCAGGATCAGCCGCTCGGACGGAAAGCCCAGGTTCACCAAGCCCGGGACGTGCAGGTCGTCGCGCCGCATCACCCAGACCACCGCGCCTTGGGTGGCCAGGGGTCGGAGCAGCAAGGCGGAAAACGCCGTCGGGGCCGCGCTGGTCTCTTCCCCCAAGCCCGCGCCGCCCACTTCGTGCCAGGCCCCGCGCGGAAGACCGCCAGCTGGAAAACAGCCGTCGATGCGCGGATCGCCGAATGGCAGGACGGGAGGTGGAGTCCGAGTCCCCGCTTGCAAGGCGGCGATCTGGGCTCTCAAAGCCGGAAGGGCGTCGGTCGCCCCGGCCATATCTCACACTCCAATGTTCCACTTTTGTTCTGGCCTTACGGACTTGGAGAGTCAAGCGGAGCCCTGCATTGTGCGTCAAAATGGCCGTGTGAAGCCGCCAGGAGACGAGGCTTCCACGGCGGGGGGAGCGCGGGCGGCGTGGGTCCTAAAACCGCGCCTCGGTCCTCCACCACTTGCTGACCAGCATCGGACCGAACGCGGCGCTGATGCCGCAGGCGTCGGCGAACAGGTCGAACCACGACGCGTCGCGGCCGACGAAGGCCTGCAGGATCTCGATCGCCCCGCCGAACGCCAGGATCACCAGGCCGATGCGGTGCAAGCGGCTCAGCGGCAGGGCCAGGCTTGCCAGGATGCTCAGTACATAGAAGACGATGAAGTGCTTGGCCTTGTCCCAGGGGATCAGGCCGATGCTGTCATTGTCCGGCAGCAGGGCCCGGGCCAGGGCGCAGACCGACGCGGCCAGGAAGACGATGAAGATCAGGCGGTTGATCTTGCGGGCGCGGAGGGACATCGAAACTCCTGGCTGGACGCTCGCACCTAGCCGGTCCCGTGCGGCTTGAAAATGGCCAAGCGGGGCCTTGGCCGCATCCCCTCGCAGAGTGCACGGCATCTGCACTCTTTTCCCTCTCCCCTTGCGGGAGAGGGTGGCGGCCGAAGGCCGTCGGGTGAGGGGTCGCGCCAACGAAAACCGCCGCGCCCAGCGGTCAGGCTGGACGCGGCGGAGGCTTCTGAGAGACCCCTCATCCGGCGGCTACACCGCCACCTTCTCCCGCAAGGGGAGAAGGACAGGGCGATCAGAACGTCAGGGCGCGGGCTTCCTTGACGTGCGGCAGGGCCTGGATCCTGGCCAGCAGGGCCTCGTCCGGCGCCTGATCGACGCCGACCAGAGCAATGGCGTCTTCGTCGGCCGACAAGCGGCCCAGGTTGAAGGTGGCGATGTTGACGCCCGCCTCGCCCAGCAGCATGCCCAGCGCGCCGATGAAGCCCGGCTTGTCGAGGTTGTTGATATAGAGCATGGCCGGGGCGAAGCCTGCGTCCAGTTCCATGCCCTTGACCTCGACCATGCGCGGCGCGCCGGCGATCACCGTGCCGGCAAAGGCGCGCTTGCCCTTTTCGGTGGTGATGGTGATGCGCATCAGGCTGTCATAGGTGGGGCTGACCTCCTGGCGGCTCTCGGAGACGGTGATGCCGCGCTCCTTGGCCACGGCGGGCGCGGAGACCATGTTGATCTCGGCCAGCATCGGCTTGAGGATGCCGGCCAGGGCGGCCGAGGTCATCGGCTTGACGTTGAGGTTGGACACCTCGCCCTCATAGGCGATGTCGATCGCCAGAATGCCGAAGTCGACCATCTGGCCGGCCAGGGCGCCGATCTTCTCGGCCAGGGCCACGAAGGGCTTCAGCTTGGGGGCCTCCTCGGCGCTGACCGAGGGGCTGTTGAGAGCGTTGGTCACCGCGCCGGTCAGCAGATAGTCGCTCATCTGCTCGGCGACCTGCAGGGCGACGTTCTCCTGGGCCTCGTTGGTGCTGGCGCCCAGGTGGGGGGTGGCCACCACGCGGTCGGAGCCGAACAGCGGATTGGCCTTGGCCGGCTCCTCGGTGAAGACGTCGAAACCCGCGCCGCCCACATGGCCGCTGTCGAGCAGTTCGCGCAGGGCGACCTCATCGACCAAGCCGCCCCGGGCGCAATTGACGATCAGCACGCCCTTCTTGGTCTTCTTAAGCGCGTCGGCCGACAGGATGTTGCGGGTCTTGTCGGTCAGCGGGGTGTGCAGGGTGATGACGTCGGCGCGGGCCAGAAGCTCGTCCAACTCGACCTTCTCGACGCCCATCTCGACGGCGCGCTCGGGCGACAGGAAGGGGTCATAGGCCACGACCTTCATCTTCAGGCCCAAGGCGCGGTCGGCGACGATGCCGCCGATGTTGCCGGCGCCGATCAGGCCCAGGGTCTTGGCGTACAGCTCCACGCCCATGAAGCGGTTCTTTTCCCACTTGCCGGCCTGGGTGCTGGCGTCGGCCGCTGGCAGCTGGCGGGCCAGGGCGAACATCATGGCGATGGCGTGCTCGGCGGTGGTGATCGAGTTGCCGAACGGGGTGTTCATCACCACGATGCCGGCGGCGGTGGCGGCCGGGATGTTGACATTGTCGACGCCGATGCCGGCCCGGCCGATGACTTTAAGCTTCTTGGCGGCGGCGATGACCTCGGGGTCGGCCTTGGTGGCCGAGCGGACGGCCAGACCGTCATAGTCGCCGATGATTTCCAGCAGCTCGGCCTTGGTGAGGCCGGTCTTGACGTCGGCCTCGACACCGCGGGCGGTGAAGATCGCGACGGCGGCGGGGGACAGGCTGTCGGCGATGAGGACGCGGGGAGCGGTCATGATTTGGAGTTCCTTGCGGAGAATTTGGTGGGGACACTCCCCCCTCCGATCCTTGGGACCACCTTCCCCACAGGGAGAGGACTGATCTCGAAGTCCTCCCCCTGTGGGGGAGGTGTCGGCGCAGCCGACGGAGGGGGAGTAGCGCTAGGTTAAGCGGCGGCCAACTCAGCCGAAACAGACGCGAAGGCCCAATCGAGCCAGGGCGTCAGGGCCTCGACGTCGGAGGCCTCGACGGTGGCGCCGCACCAGATGCGCAGGCCGGCCGGAGCGTCACGATAGCCGCCGATGTCGAGGGCGGCGCCCTCCTTCTCGAGCAGGCTGGCCAGCTTCTTGGCGAAGTCGGCCTGGGCGTCGTCCGACAAGGCGCAAATCGTGGGATCGACAACCTTGAGGCACACCGAGGTGTTGGAGCGGATGTCCGGCGTCGCCGCCAGGAACTCGACCCACGGGGTCTTGGCCACCCAGTCGGCCAGCACGGCCAGGTTCTGGTCGGCGCGGCCCTGCATGGCTTCCAGCCCGCCGATCGAGGCGGCCCATTTCAGGGCGTCCAGCGCATCCTCGACGCAGAGCATGGAGGGCGTGTTGATGGTCGCGCCCTCGAAGATGTCGGCGGCCAGCTTGCCGCCCTTGGTCATGCGGAACAGCTTGGGCATCGGCCAAGGCGGCGTGTAGCTCTCCAGGCGAGCGACGGCGCGGGGCGACAGGATCAGCACGCCGTGCGCGCCTTCGCCGCCCAGGGCCTTCTGCCAGGAGAAGGTCACGACATCCAGCTTGGTCCAGTCCAGGTCCTGGGCGAAGGCGGCGCTGGTGGCGTCGCAGATGGTGATGCCTTCCCGATCGGCCGAGATGAAGTCAGCGTTCGGAACGCGGACGCCCGAGGTGGTGCCGTTCCAGGTGAAGACCAGGTCCTTGGCCGGATCGACCTTGGAGATGTCGGGCAGCTGGCCGTAGGGGGCGTCGAGCACCTCGACGTCGGGCAGCTTCAACTGCTTGGTCACGTCGGTGACCCAGTCCTTGCCGAACGATTCGAAGGCCAGCAGTTGCACCGGGCGGGCGCCCAGCATCGACCACATGGCCATCTCGACGGCGCCGGTGTCGGAACCGGCGACGATGCCGATTAGAAAGTCGGCGGGCACTTCCAGCACTTCGCGCGTCTGGTCGATGGCGGCTTTCAGGCGGCCCTTGCCCAGCTTGGAGCGGTGCGACCGGCCGAGCACGGCGTTTCTGAGATTTTCGGGGGTCCAGCCAGGCCGTTTGGCGCAGGGGCCGGAAGAGAACTCGGGACGAGCCGGGCGGATCGCCGGCTTGGCGAGGGGGGTGGTCATAGCGATGTCTCCCATCCTTACAGATGGACAGCGCCCCGTTGGGGGGACGTGGCCCGCCGGCGAAAGACCGCGTTTCGCTGGCAAAGGCAAGGAGAGATTTTGCCGCGGGGAGAACGAATCATCCGCGTGCGGCAATTATTTTGCGCCGCGCGCGCGCTTGCGCCAGCTTACGACGATGCCCAGCAGAATGCAGATCAGCACGCCGATCGAGTTCAGGTTATTGACCAGACCATAGGTGCGATCATGCGGACGCTCGCCGACGATATAGTAGGCGTGCAGGCTAAACTGCATGGCCTGCAACAGCATCGCGCCACCGAGCCAAAGACTGGCGTAGCGCAGGGCGAGCAGCAGGAAGCTCAAGCCGTAGATGCCCTCACACAGAAGATAGACCACTGGCTGCGAGGCGGGCGGCAATAGGAGTTGGATCAGGGGATAAACAATCGTGCCCACTAGCACGATTAACGCGCCCCAGCGCTCTGCGGGCGCGCCACGAGCCCAGGCCAAGCCGCACACCGTCAAGGTGACGATCAGTCCCAGAATGAGGGCGAATTGAATGTGCATCCCTAGAGTCTCTAACGTGAATTAGAGACTCTAGGGATTAAACTATTGCAATATTGCTTAGCTCGCTTCGGAGAAGCGCTCTTCGGTCACTTCGGGCGCTTGAAGCGACCCTTCCTTGGAATCGAAGCCGAACATCTTGGTACGGACACCCAGGCGCAGGGCGGTCTGTTCCATTTCGCCGTGCGCTTCGACCATGGCGGTGCGGGCGTCGGACAGGGCGGCCAGGGCGGCCATGACCTTGGCGGTCGCGGCGGAGCCGACGGTAGCCGAGAGCTTCAGGTCCTTACGACCTTGAACCATGTCGGCCATCAGCTCGGCGGCTTGCACCATCGCCGCATCGATCGCGACTTCGGTTCCGTGCAGCTTTGACGCCACACGCTTAGCAACGAAAACCTTTTCCACGCCCATCTCCCTAATGAAAAACTAACAAAAGAGGTAAACGAAAAGTTAAGAAGAAGGCAATGGAGAAATGCGCGTCAACGTTGTTTTGTGCTGCTAAAGTCGTGTCTTGGAAGCGAAGCGTTAGGAAGATGGTGGCATGGTGGTCCTCTAGGATCTCCTGGGACGCGAAATGATCGACGAAAGCCGCAGCACCGGGGCCGCGACCCACGCGCCTTTGCAGGCGCGAATCGCGGCCGTCGCGTTGACCACGACGGTGGTCGCGCTTCTGGCCGCATGCCTGTGCTTCATGCTTCAGCAATGGAGCGTGGCGCGGCAGGAATCCCAAGCCAACCACGAGATTCTCGCCCAGATGGTCGCGGCCGGCGCCGCTGCCCCCATGGCTGATCACAACACCGTCGGGGCCTATCGCGCGCTCGAAGCCGTGGCCAAGGCCCCCAATGTCACCGCCGTGCGTCTGACCGACATGCACGCCCAGGTCATCGCGCAGGTCGGGGCGGTCGGCACGGACGTCGACACCCTTGTCCGCCCGATCATGCTCGGCTCGCGGCAGGTCGGAACCCTGGCCCTGATCGCCCGCCGCCCCAGCCTGGTGGATATCCTGGCCCGCGACCTGGCCCTCACCGGCACGCTGTTCTTCGGCTCGGCCGGCTTGGCGATCCTGCTGGCCAACGGCTTGGCGCGTCGCATGACCAAGCCGATGGAGCGCCTGTCGCAAGCCATGCGCGAAGTCGCCGCCGACGGCCGCTTCAAGCCGGTCGTGCAGGCGGCCGACGACGAGGTCTTCCACAGCCTGACCGACAGCTTCAACCATCTGGTCTCGCGGCTCGAGGCCAATGACCACGACCTGCGCGGGGCCATGGCCGAACTGGTCAAGGCGCGCGATGACGCCAACGCCGCCAATGTCCTGAAGTCGCACTTCCTGGCCAATATGAGCCACGAGATCCGCACCCCGCTGAACGGCGTGCTGGCGATGACCGAGGTCATGGCCATGGGCGAGTTGAACGCCCAGCAGCGCGAACGCCTGTCGGTGATCCGCGAATCGGGCGGCCTGCTGCTGTCGGTGCTGAACGACGTGCTGGACCTCTCCAAGATCGAGGCCGGTCGCCTGGACCTGGTGGAACGCGACTTCGACCTGGCGGCCCTGGCCCTGTCGATGCGAGAATCCTACGCCGCTTTGGCGCACGAGAAGAGCCTGGAGTTTGGCGTCTTCGTCGCCCCCGAGGCCCTGGGCGCGTGGCGCGGCGACGCCGATCGCCTGCGGCAAATCCTCGGCAACCTGGTCTCCAACGCACTGAAGTTCACGCTCAAGGGTTCGGTTTCGGTCCGCTTCGCTTCGGCGGACGACGGTTCGGGCCTGCGCGTCGACGTGGTCGACACCGGTATCGGCATCGCCGCCGAGACCCTGCCGCGCCTGTTCGACAAGTTCGTGCAGGCCGACAGCTCGACAACTCGCCGGTTCGGCGGTTCGGGCCTGGGCCTGTCGATCTGCAACGAGCTGGCAGCGCTGATGGGCGGCGGCGTGCATGTGCAGAGCCGCGAAGGCCAGGGCTCGACCTTCACCGTCGTGGTCGCCATGCCCCGCGGCGAGGCCCGCATCGCTCCGCCCGTCGAGCCAGCGGCGCCGCCGATCGAGTCCGAGCGCCGCCTGCGGGTGCTGGCCGCCGACGATAATCCGACCAATCAGAAGGTCATCGCCGCCGTCCTGGCCCCGCTGGGCGCCGAGGTCGAGATCGTCGCCGATGGCGCCGCCTGCGTCGAGGCCTGGAAGCGCGGCGGCCACGACATCGTGCTGATGGATATCCACATGCCGGTGATGGACGGCGTCGAGGCCGCCCGCACCATCCGCAGCCTGGAGATCAGCGAGGGCCGCAAGCGTACACCGATCGTGGCGGTCACCGCCAACGCCCTGGCCCATCAAGTCGAGGGCTATATGGCCGCTGGCATGGACGGCCACGTGGCCAAGCCCATCGAGGTGACCAAGCTCTACGACGCCATTGAAACCGCCGTGGCGGCGTCCCGCAAGGATGGTTCAAAGGTGGCCGCGGCCTGATGACGAACCTGAACGCAACATAACGAGCGGCTCAGAACGGCTTCAGGCTGGTTGTGGTTTCTTGAGATCAACGTCGTCCCGTTGGGCGCCGGACAATCTATAAGAGGAACCGTACGATGAAAAAGATCCTGCTTTCGATCGCCGCGGTCTCGGCCGTCGCCGCCGCCACCGTTCCCGCCGCCGCCATGGCCCAATCCTATCGTCACGATGATCGGGGCGATCGTTACGACGATCGGCGCGATCGTTATGACGATCGACGCGGCCCCGAGGATCGCGGCGGCTGGAACACCGGCCGTGACCGGGTCGCACGGCTCGATCAGCGCATCGACATCGGCATCCGCAACGGCAGCCTGACCCGCAACGAAGCCTATCGCCTGAAGGGCGAGCTGCGTCAGACCGCCCGCTTGGAATACCGCTATCGCTCGGACGGCCTGAACGGCTGGGAGCGCGCCGACCTGGATCGTCGCTTCGACCGTATCGGCGCCCAGATCCGCTACGAGCGTCACGACCAAGACCGGGACCGCGATTATGGCTACGGCAACGGTTATGGCCGCGGTCATGACGACGGTCCGCGCCGCTACTAGAGCATTTCCCGACCTGACTGCGTCAGGCCGTGAGCTCTAATCTTTTGTTTCGACGCATTTTTCTTCACGCGAACCGGAACCACTTCGCTTGAAAAATGCTCTAGCCTCGCCTTGGCTAGGCCCTAACCGAGCGCTGGCCCTGCCCTCAGCCGGCTCTCGACCATCGTGAAACCGCGGCCACGCAACAGAACGCGTGCGCCGCGGTTTTCGCATTCCAGGTCGCCGCCCCGGCCAGGGTAGGCTTGGTGATAGCGCAGGATCCGCCGGCCCAGGCGGTCGCTGAACAGCGGCGCCAGGATGCAGTGGGCCGAGCCGGTGGTCGGGTCCTCGGGGATGCCGCAGCCCGGGGCGAAGAACCGGCTGACCACGTCATAGGGCCGCCCCGCATCGGCCAGGGCCGCGACGATCACCTGGCCTGGACCACCTGAGGCCAGTTCGCCGCCGATCTTGTTCAGGGCCGCCAGATCCGGCGCCAAGCCTCGCACCGTCGCCTCGTCGGCCATCACCGCCAGCAGATAGCCGGCGGCCAGGGTCTCGACCGGCGCCGCGCCCAGGGCTTCCGCCAGGCCCGCCGGGATCTCGACGGGCCTTGGCGGGTCGGCGGGAAAGTCCATCTCAAGTCCGTCGCCGTCGCGCCGAACCGTCAGCGGACCAGCCAGGGTCTCGAAGGTCAGCAACGGCGCCTCGACGTTCATCTCGGAAAACAGGGCGTGGGCCGAGGCCAGGGTGGCGTGGCCGCAGAGCGGAACCTCGACCGTCGGCGTGAACCAGCGCAGGCCAAACCGCGCCGGACCGTCGGTCTTCAGCAGAAAGGCGGTTTCGGCCTGGTTGTTCTCGGCCGCCAGGGTCTGCATCCAGCCGGTGTCGGGCCAGGCGTCCAGCGGCTCGACCACGCAGGCCGGATTGCCCTTGAACGGGCCCGAGGCGAAGGCGTCGATGGTCCACTGGCGCATGGCGGAGCTCCTGTTTCGCGAGGCCTAGCGAGCCCCCTGTCCTTGATCAATTCGAAAATTGTCACGCGGGACAATGTTCGTGGATGCTGATGGGGATAGGCGCATGCGCCTGTCCCTAGCCTTGCCTAGGCCCCCTCCACCGTGATCTCCGGCCAGCGCCCCTTGGCCGAGCCGGTCGTGCGCTCCCAGCCGCCCGCGCTCTTCACCCGCAGCGGATTGGCCCGCAGGCGCATCGCGAACAGGTCCTCCAGCCCGAACGGCGCCCAGACCGACAGGCGCTCATCGGCCTCAAGCCGCACCCCGACACAGAAGGCCGTGGCCACGAAGCGCTTCAGGGCGTCGCTGCTGGACAGCAGGGGGGGATAGGGCTCGTCGGCCCCGAACTTCTGCTCAAACCACAGATGCACCCGGGCCTGGTTACGCACCTCGACGAGGCTGCGCAGCGGCTCCTCGAACCGAGCCGCCACCCGCTGGATCACCACGTCCTCCGCCTCGTAGGAAGTGTCGGAATCGTCGTGATAGGCGACGTCGTAGTCCTTGATCCCATAGTCCGGCGCCCGGCCGGTCAGGTGGTTCCAGACCGGCTGATAGACCGCGCCGGAAAACACCATGGCGTCGGGCAGTTGGAGGTCGCGCACCACCCGCAGCACCTGCATGGTGGTGGGGACGTTGCGGATAATCTCGACGAGGCGGACTTCGAGGTCCGCGCTCACTTCCGCACCATCCAGCCGTGATCCAGCGGCCCGTGCCCAGCCCCGAAGCCTGGCGCGCGCAACATGGCCTCATGGACATAGTTCCAGGCCCGCGCCACCGACTCGGTCAGGCTCAGGCCCTGGGCCAGGCCCGTGGCGCAGGCCGAGGCCAGGGTGCAGCCGGTGCCGTGGGTGTGGCGGGTGTCGATGCGCTCGCCCTCGAAGCTGGTTTCGCCCTGGGGCGTGATCAGCAGGTCGATGACCCGGTCGCCCGACACGTGCCCGCCCTTCATCAGCACCGCCTGGGCGCCCAGCGCCAGCAGGGCCTCGCCGGCCCTGCGCAGGTCGTCGGTGGTCTCGACGGTCAGGCCTGTCAGGGCGGCGGCCTCGGGGGCGTTGGGGGTCAAGAGCGCGGCGCGGGGGATCATCAGCGTGCGGACCGCGCCGATCGCCGCCTCGGCCAGCAGGGACGCCCCGCCCTTGGCGATCATCACCGGGTCGACCACGGCGGGAACCTGGGGCGCGCTGGCCAGCACCCGCACCACGGTCTCGACCATGGCCACGTCGCCCAGCATGCCGGTCTTGAAGGCGTCGGCCCCGATGTCGTCCAGCACGGCCCGGGCCTGGGCCTCGACGATGTCCGGCGGGATCGGATGGACGCCGGTGACGCCCAGGGTGTTCTGCACGGTGACGGCGGTGATCGCCGTGGCCGCGTAGCCGCCGAGGGCGGTGATGGTCTTGATGTCGGCCTGGATCCCCGCCCCGCCGCCGGAATCCGATCCGGCGAGGACGAGCACGCGGCCCCGGAAGGCGGAGGCATGGGAGGGCGCTTGGGTCATGACCAGGGTTCTAGCGGGGAGTCGAGGATGGGGGTAGCGCACAACGCGTCTCAACTGGCTCTGCGACAAGGCGCGGCTTCGCGCTCACGCGCCTGGCGGCTGCGATGGATGGGGAGGGTGCGAAGCGCCCGGGCTCCGCCCGGAGGATTTGCAGTTTTGAATACCGTTTCGACGAAGACGAGCGCTTCGCGTGGCCTTCAGACGGGAGCCATCGGAGCGCGGGGTCTTAACCCGCTTCCGAAGTGGGCCCCCGGCGGGCGGAAGGGCGGCTAACCCGTCCGGACCGTACAGGCGATTTCAGCCCGTACCTTTTGGCGAGACCGCCTGCCCCGGGCGCCGGAGTTTTGTCGCCGCGGGGGCGAACCTGCTCCGAACCGACCTTGGCGCGTCTCCCGAAGAAGACACGGCGGCCAAGCCTTCCCGCTCGACCACTCCCCACCGCCCGTCAGGTCGCCGGCCGACGTCCCTCCCCGTGCGATGGGGTGAGATCATTATCGGGGTGGTCAGAGGGGGTGAGCGTCAAAAACATTGAAAGAGTTTTGAGCGTTGATTTCGCTGAAGATTAGTTCATGGCCACTCGCGTCAACTTGTTCGCCCTCCTTCCCTCCCCTTTGTGGGGAGGGTGGCGGCGAAGCCGAGGGGTGGGGCTGCGGCGCTCGGCGCTCAATGCGGCCAGGTCCCCCCACCCGACCCCTTCGGGGCCACCCTCCCCGCGAGGGGGAGGGACGGAGCGTTTGCTTGATGCCCAGCCCCTTACAAGTCCACCCGGAACGGATGCAAGTTGGTCACCCTGGCTTGTCGTCAGCACGAGTTTTGAGTCGGGCGACGATCCACCCCTCTCGTAAGACGGCATGCGGCTGCGTCGAGTCGTCGTAGCCGAACTGCGTGCCGCAGCACGGGCAGATCTCCTGGTACCAAGCATCAGCATCATAGGGCGCCAACGCCGCGTCGCCGAAGCTGCAGACGGGGCAGACGAAACCTTTACTCATGATCCAACCGCCCCCCAAACCGCAAGCGCCTGCGCGGTCTCCCGCACGTCGTGCACCCGCACCGCCGCCACGCCGGCGCTCGCGCCGTGCAGGCAGGCCGCCAGGGAGCCGCCGAGCCGCTCCCCGGCCGCCGCCCCCAGCGGATCCAACGCCGCGATGAAGCGCTTGCGGCTGGCCCCTAGCAGCACCGGGTAGCCCAGGGCCACGAAACGCGGCAAGGCGGCCAGCAGGGCGACATTGTGGGCGGGCGTCTTGCCAAAGCCGATGCCCGGATCCAACCAGATCTTCTCCCGCGCCACGCCGGCGGCCATGGCGGTCAGGGCGCGGGCCAACAGGAAGGCCTCGACCTCGGAGACGACGTCGTCGTAGCGCGGGGCGTCCTGCATCGTGCCCGGCTGGCCCAGCATGTGCATCAGCACCACTTCGCAGCCCAGTTCGGCGGCGACCTCGGGCGCGTCGGTTGCCCAACGCAGGGCGGCGACGTCGTTCCAGATCGTGGCCCCGGCCGCGACGGCGGCGCGGGCCACGGCGGGTTTCATCGTGTCGATCGAGATCGCGACATCGCTCTCCGCGCGGATCGCGGCGATCAGCGGCGCGACGCGGGCGATCTCCTCGTCGGCAGGGACGGGTGTGGCGCCGGGCCGGGTGCTTTCGCCCCCGATGTCGAGGATGTCGGCGCCGTCGGCGATCAGCCGCCGCGCGTGGGCCAGGCTGGCGGCGTGATCCAGGAACCGGCCGCCGTCGGAGAAGCTGTCGGGCGTGACATTGACGATCCCCATGACGCGGGGGCGGTGTGGGGTGGGGGTCATGGGAGCGTTCTAGAACAGGTTTGCTCTACATCGAAGCGCACCCCTTGATCCGCTCATCCCGGCGAATGCCGGGACCCAGATCCGCGAGCGGGGTGGATGATTGGACAGGCTCAACGCTTTTGGCGTCAGCCTCAAAGTCATTCCATCTGGGTCCCGGCATTCGCCGGGATGAGCGGATTTTTGGCGCCTGCCAGTCAATAAAAGAAGAAGCCGGATCGGCGAACCGGTCCGGCTTCTCTCAGGTCGCGAAGGCCCGGAAATCCTAGGCCGTGACGCCCGCAGACACCGGCACCGAGGCCACCGGCCCGGTCGGCATCTTGTTGCTCTCGTCCTCGATGCGCGTGGGCTGGACGCCCTTCATCACGCCGATGATCTCGTCGCCGCTGAGGGTCTCGAACTCCAGCAAAGCCTTGGCGATGGCGTGCAGATTGTCGAGCTTGTCGCCCAGGATCTGCCGCGCCTCGTCCTCGCCGCCCTTGACCAGGCGGCGCACCTCGGTGTCGATCTTGATCATGGTGTCGGGCGAGACGTTCTGGGTGCGGGCCACCGAATGGCCGAGGAACACCTCGTCCTGATTGTCGCCATAGGCCACCGTGCCCAGCTCGTCGGAGAAGCCCCAGCGGGTGACCATGTTGCGGGCCAGGCTGGTGGCGGCGCTGATGTCGCTGGAGGCGCCCGAGGTGATCTTCTCCTTGCCGAAGATCAGTTCCTCGGCCACCCGGCCGGCCATCATGATCGCCAGGCGCGAGGTCATCATGTCAAAGCTCATCGAGTAGCGGTCGCCCTCGGGAAGCTGCATGACCATGCCCAGAGCCCGTCCGCGCGGCACGATGGTGGCCTTGTGCACGGGGTCGGCGACGGCGACGCTGAGGGCCACCAGGGCGTGGCCGCCCTCGTGATAGGCCGTCAGCTTCTTTTCCTCTTCGCTCATGGCCATCGAGCGACGCTCGGCGCCCATCATCACCTTGTCCTTGGCGTATTCGAAGTCGTGCATGGTGACCATGCGACGGTTCTTTCGCGCCGCGGTCAGGGCCGCCTCGTTGACTAGATTGGCCAGATCGGCGCCCGAGAAGCCGGGGGTGCCGCGGGCCAGGGTCTTGACGTCGACATCGGCGGCCAGGGGCACGTTCTTCATATGCACGCGGATGATCTTCTCGCGACCCATCACGTCGGGGTTTGGCACCACGACCTGGCGGTCAAAGCGGCCCGGACGCAGCAGGGCCGGGTCCAGCACGTCGGGACGATTGGTGGCGGCGATCAGGATGATGCCTTCATTGGCCTCGAAGCCGTCCATCTCGACCAGCAGTTGGTTAAGGGTCTGCTCGCGCTCGTCATTGCCGCCGCCCAGGCCGGCGCCGCGGTGGCGACCGACGGCGTCGATCTCGTCGATGAAGATGATGCAGGGGGCGTTTTTCTTCGCCTGCTCGAACATGTCGCGCACGCGGCTGGCGCCGACGCCGACGAACATCTCGACGAAGTCAGAACCGGAGATGGTGAAGAACGGCACGCCGGCCTCACCGGCCACGGCGCGGGCGATCAGCGTCTTGCCGGTGCCGGGAGGGCCGATCAGCAGGGCGCCCTTGGGGATCTTGCCGCCCAGGCGCTGGAACTTGGCCGGGTCCTTCAGGAACTCGACGACCTCCTGCAGCTCTTCCTTGGCCTCGTCCACGCCAGCGACGTCGTCGAACATCACCCGGTTCTTGTTCTCGGTCAGCAGACGAGCCTTGGATTTGCCAAAGCCCATGGCGCCCTTGGTGCCGCCCTGCATCTGCCGCATGAAGAAGATCCACACGCCGACCAGCACCAGGATCGGCAGCATGTTCAGCAGAATGCCCAGCAGGCTGATGCCGCCGCGCTGATAGACGATCTCGGCGTTGCGGCCTTCCAGCCGCTTGACCATGTCCTGAGAGTCGGGCGGCACGTTGACGGTGTAGGGCTTGCCTTGGCGCGGCTCGACCTTGACCAGGTCGCCGCTGATGTCGGCTTTCTTGACCTGGTTGTTGTCGATGTTGCGCAGCAGCTGCGAATAGCTGACCTCGCCGCCGCCGCCGGCGGCCTTGCCGCCTTGGGTGAAGACGTAGCCCGCCAACAGCACCATCGCGATCGCGAGCCAGATGCCCAGGGTCTTGAAATTCATACGCGTTGTCTTCCCAACGATAATCTCTGACCTTCCAAGATAGGATGGTCGGACCGGTTTCGCCACGCGCGGGATATCATGTCGCGGGTTCTTGATCGACACGGCCCGTCGCCGCACCGAAACGATCCATGACAAGACAACGCGCTCGCGCCTGATCGGTGTCTGCAAGGATCGGGCAAGTCACCCGTCCGGTGGCGTCGACGATGGCCGGCAGCGAGGCGCGCGCAGCGGCCGGAAAGCCTTTCAGGGCTTGGCGTTGCGCCGGCGGCAGGCGGGCGGCCAGGCCTTGCAGCGGGCGGACGGAGAGGCCGGGCTCTGTCGCCGTGATCTCATAACGACCGTCCCAAACCAAGGTCCTTCCCCCTAGGAGGAGGCGGTCCGCAGGAGCGGTGGGGGGAGTCGTCGGGCGCGGGATCACGCCCCCCTCCGTCGGCTGCGCCGACACCTCCCCCACAGGGGGAGGACTTGGGCCGCGCCGCGATTCGCCGGGTTCACGGAAGAAGCCGACGGTGTCGCCCGCCTCGATCCGCGCCCCAGCCAGGGTGGCGGTGAAGGTTTCACCGGACCTTAGCCGATCGACCAGCCGCCGCAGACGCTCGCCGCGCGGCGGGGTGGCGGTGCCGGCGGCGCACAGGCAAGCGGCGGCGACCTGGGCGGCGGGGGCGTCGCGGGGGAGGATGAGATAGCCTTCTCCTCCCCCGTGCAGCGGGGTTGGTGGCGCGGCGCCAATAGGCGACGTGACGGATGGGGCGCCAGCGGCGGCGGACGTCCCATCCGTCGGCTTCGCCGCCACCTCCCCCGTTGCGCTGCGCTCCTCGGGGGAGGAAAGCAACCGCCGCGCCCGGGCCCGGGCATAGGTCACGTCCTCATTGGCCGGATCATCCAGCCAGGTCTCGCCCCGCGCCGTCAGCCAGTCGCGAAGCTCCACGCGCCCCACCGCCAGCAAGGGTCGCAGCACGAACACCCTCCGCCCCTCTGGCCAGGCCGGCGACGGCGCCCAATCGCGGGGGTCGGACACCGTCGAGCCCTCGGCGCGCATGGCGGCGGCCTCGGCCAGATCGCCCTGAGTGTGGCCCAACAGCAGAACGCTGGCTCCGGCCTCGCGCGTGGCGTCGGCCAGCAGGGCGTGGCGGGCGGCGCGAGCGGCGGCGGGCAGGCCGGTCGCGGGTTTGTCGCCAGTCCACGACAAACCGGACGCTTTGGCGCCCAAAGCCTGAGCCTTGGCCACGGCCTGGGCGGTCCAGGCGGCGCTGGCGGGGTTGAGCTGGTGATCGACCGTCAGACTGATCACCGCCCGCCCGTGGGCGCGGGCCCAGTCCAGGGTCAGGATCAGCAGCGCCAGACTATCGCCGCCGCCGGAGAAGCCGACGGCCAGCGGCGCGGGGGCCGAAGGGCGCAGGCAGCGGTCCAAGGCGGCGGTGAAGGGGGGGAAGGTCAAACCAAAATCCGCTCATCCCGGCCAATGCCGGGATGAGCGGAAAAGATCAAGCCGCGCACTTGGCCTGGGCGCGGGTGGTGGCGGCCTTGGCGGTGAGGGCGGCGGGGGCCTTGGGATAGCGCTTGGCCAGCTCGTCCAGGGTCTTGCAGGCGTCGGCCGGCTTGCGCAGGGCCACCAGGGCCCGCGACAGCTTCAGCACCGCGTCGGGCGCCCAGCTGGTCTGGGGCCAGCCGCGCACCGCGCCCAGATAGGAGCCAGCGGCGTCGCCGTAAGCCTCGCGCACGAACTGGGTCTCGCCCAGCCAATAGCGCGCCTCGGGAGCCTTGGCGCTGTCGGGGTAGGTCTCGACATAGCCGGAAAAGGCCGTCTCGGCGGCGCCATAGTCGCCGTCCAGCAGCAGTTGGCGGGCCTGTTTGAAGGCGGCGGTCGCGTCGCCGGGCGCGGCGGGCAAGGCGGCGGCGCTGGGCGCGGGAACGGCTGCGGCGGCCTGGTCGGCGAGGCGCTTTTCGAGGGCGGCCAGGCGCTGGTCCAGCGCCTCGGCGCGGGCCTTCTGGACGTCGCTGGACCGGCGAGCCTCGTCCAGGTCATGGGTCAGGGTCTCGTTGGACCCGTTCATCCGGGTGAGAGTCTGCTCCAGGTCGCCCAGCTTTTCGGACAGGGCGGCGATCTGGGCGTCGGTCTCGGCGGGCTGCACGACCACCGGCTTGCCGGTGTCGCGGCCCTGGAAGACGATCGAGCGCAGCTCGCGCACCACCTTCTCCATGCGCTCCAACCGCTTGGCCGAGCGATCGTCCAGCGGGTCGGGCATCGGGGTCTGGGCCATGACCGGCGCGAAGATCGCGAGGGTCAGGACGGAGGCCAGCAAGGCGGCTTTCAGCTTCATGTCGGCGATTATGCCCTGATTGCGGACGAAAGTGCGGCCAAAACAAAAGCCCTTCCCCCTCTAATGGGAGAGGTTTGGGTGGGGGTGACGCGCCCCCCCCGGCTGAACCGCCGCTGTACCCCTATCCCCGGCCCTTCCCCCATCAAGGGGCAAGGGGGAAGGGGCAAGGGGCAAGGGGCAAGGGGCAAGATTATCTAGCGCGCGCCGTCGGTGATGGCGGTGCGGGCGTTGCGGTTCTTGGCCCAGCTGTCGTCGCCCGAGCCGCCGTCGATCGGCTTTTCCTTGCCATACGAAAGGGTCTCGATGCGCGCGCCCGAGACCCCCTGTGAAACCAGGAACTCGCGGACGGCGTTGGCGCGGCGGGCGCCGAGCGCCAGGTTGTATTCGCGGGTGCCGCGTTCGTCGGCATTGCCCTCGATACGCACGCGCACGGCAGGATAGCGGTTCAGCCACTGGGCCTGGGCGCCGAGCGTCGGCTGGGCGTCGCTGCGAACCTCGTAGCTGTCGGTGTCGAAATAGATCCGCTCGCCGATATTGATGACGAAATCCTGCACCGTACCGGGCAAGGCTCCGGTATTGACCGGCGAGTTCGGGCCGGTGGGCTGGCTATAGGGCGGCGTCGAAGGTTGCGAGGGCGTGGTGGTGGCGACCGGGCCCTGGGGCTTCGGCCGCGAGGCGCAGGCGGCGAGCGAGGCGGCCGCCAGACCGATCATCGCCAGTCTAGCGACGCGTTGGGTGTCGAAGCTCATCCAGTTTCTCCTCAAGTCCACGGCCAAGGCCCATACTTTATACGCGCGGAGTCTTTGTGGCGCCCCTCGAAAACGCCACCTGAACCTCACAATGGCGTCAGATTGTCGAAGGGCCACCTCGTTCACCCGGCAGGTGAACGCCAGATGAACGTCAAAAGGGCAACGCGCGGCGCCGGCTCAGGTTTCGATGATCGCGCCCTAGTCCAACAGCGGCGACCAGGCCGGGTCCGACGCCGCGCCCTGATAGGCGGCGGGGCGCAGGATGCGGCCGGTGATGTCCACGGTCCACAGTTTCGGCACGCCAGCCGGGCCCTCGCGGAAGAACATCAGCACCCGGCCGTTGGGCGCCCAGGTGGGGCCCTCGTCCAGATAGCTGGTGGTCAGCAGGCGCTCGTCGCCGCCGTCGGTCTTCATCACGCCGATATGGAACTCGCCGCCGGTCTGCTTGGTGAAGGCGATGAAGTCGCCGCGCGGGCTCCAGACCGGGGTGGTGTAGCGGCCGCCGCCGTAGGAGATGCGGCGCACGCCCGAGCCATCGGCGTTCATCACATAGAGCTGGGCTTGGCCGCCGCGGTCGGAGTTGAAGACGATCTTGCTGCCGTCGGGCGAAAACGACGGCGAGGTGTCGATGGAGGGATCGGTGGTGATCCGGGTCGACTGGCGGGTGCGCAGGTCCAGCACATAGATGTCGCTGTTGCCGCCCTTCTCGACGGAAAAGGCGACCTTTCGGCCGTCGGGCGAGAAGCGCGGTGCGAAGACCATGCCGGGGAACTTGCCCACGGTCTCGGTGCGGGCGGTCTCCAGGTTCTGTAGATAGATGGTCGAGCCCGTGGGCCGCAGGGCCATGAAGGTGATTTCCTGGCTGGTCGCCGAGAAACGCGGGGTCATGACGATGTAGGAGCCGTCGGTCAGGTACTGCGGGTTGGCCCCGTCCTGGTCCATGATCGCCAGCTTCTTGATGCGATTGAGCTTGGTGCCGCTCTCGGCGACGAACACCACGCGGGTGTCGAAATAGCCCTTCTCGCCGGTCAGCCGCTCATAGACCGCGTCGCTGATCTTGTGGGCCACGCGCCGCCAGTTCTCGGCGGTGGAGGTGAACTGCAGGCCCAGCAGCTGCTGCTGGCTGAAGGTGTCCCACAGGCGGAAGTCGACGCGCAGCACGCCATCGGCGCCCACCGTCACCTGGCCGTTGATCAGGGCCTGGGCCCCGGTCGCCTGCCAGTCGGGGAAGCGCGGCTGGACATTTACGTCGGTCAGCTTGTCGGCGACATTGGCGACGTTCAGCGGCTGGAACAGCCCAGAGCGCTCGAGATTGCCGGTGATGACCTGGGCGATGTCGGCCCCGCGGCCGCCGGCCCCAGAGAAGGCCGGGATGGCGACCGGCAGCGGCTTGACCGCGCCCTTGTCGATATCGACCTCGATCTGGGCCCGGGCGATCGACGGGGCGAGCGCGACCGTGGAGACGGCCAGGACGGCGGCGGTCGCCAAGCTCGAGAAGAGGGTCTTGAGGTTCATGCGTCGTGTCCTCCCTATCGCGCCGCGCAAGCGTCGCGCGCCTTGAAGTTCAAATTGAGTTGCTGGCCATAATAGTCCGGCGGCAAGCCCTCGAAGGGCGCCGATTGATAGACCGCCCGGATCGCCCGCTCGGCGGCGGCCTGGGTCATGGAATCGACCGCGCCGGTGACGGTGTTGCTGCTGGACTGGCCGGTCGAGGTGACCCGGCCCACCGCGCCGCCGCCGGTCAGAATGTCGGCGGTGACCTTGTCGATGATCCGGCCGGACGGCAGCAGCTTGAAGCCGACCCGCACCTGCACGCTGGCGCCGCCTTCGACCTCGCAATTGGGGTTCCAGCGGCGCTGGATCTCGTCCTTCATGCCCGCGATGGCAGCGGCTTGAAGGCCGGTCATCGCCCCGGCCCCGGGACGGGCCTGGGTGGCGGTTTCCGGGCGGGTCGGGCCCTTGGCGGCGTTGGCCACAGGCTTGCCGGCCGCCTTGGGCGTCTTGGCCAGGGTCTTTTCCAGCGAGGCGAAAAAGTCGGGCTCGGGCTTGGCGGGCTTTGCCGGCTTGGGGGGCGTCGGCGGCTTTGGCGTGGGCGGCTTGGGGGTCGGGGTCGGGGTGGGGGTTGGCTTTGGCGGAGCGGGCGCAGGCGTCGGCGTCGGCGCGGGCACGGGGGCCGGCGGCTGCGGATCGGCCTCGGGGACCGGGTCCTCGGTCTGGGCGACCTGGTCCTGCGGCGCTTCGAGCGCCGGGCGGACATTGGTAGGGCCTGCGGTGACGAGGGTCACCGGCACGCTCTCGCCGATGATGATCGGCTTGGGCGGCTTCGACGGCAGGCCGACCAGGATCGCCGCGACCACCAGGCCATGCAGGATGACCGAGCCGACCAGGGCGGGCGAGGTGTTGTTGCGGTCGTGGCGGCTCATGAGGGGCCACCCCAATTCCACTCATCCCGGCGAAGGCCGGGACCCAAGCCGAGCTTGGGGTTTCGTGCTGAGTTCGGACCGGCAATCCCGCTTGGGTCCCGGCCTTCGCCGGGATGAGTGGAGAGAAAGGGGCCGGGCACTGCCGAATCCTACTGCGCTGGGCGCAACGCGCCGGCGCCGCTCGCGGCGGCCTTCGGCGCGACGCCCGACGACGGCCCGCCGGTGTCGGTCAGCAAGTTGATCTTGCTGAAGCCGGCGTTGGACAGCGCCGCCATCACTTGGGCCACCGTAGCGTAGTTGGCCTTGCCGTCGGCCCGCACGAAGATCGGCTTGTCATAGCCGTCGCCGGCGACGGCGTTCAGGCGCGGGGCCAGGTCGGCGAAGGGCACGGGGGCCTCGCCCACGAAGGTCGAGCCGTCGGCCTTGATCGAGACGGTGATCGGCTCCTGCTGGTTCTGCAGGGCGGCGGCCTCGGTCTTGGGCAGTTCCAGCGGCACGCCGGCGGTCAGCAGCGGCGCGCTGATCATGAAGATGATCAGCAGCACCAGCATCACGTCGACCAGCGGCGTGACATTGATCTCCGACAGGGCGCCCTTGCCCCGGCGGCCGCGACGACGGCGACCGCGACGGCCGCCGGTGGCGAAGGCGTCATTGGCTGACATCGCCATGAGGCTAGACCCGCTCGCTCAGGCGACGCTGGATGGCCGTCGACAGGTCGTCGGCGAAGTTCTCCAGCCGGCCCGCGTACTTGCCGGCGTCGGTCGAGAACTTGTTGTAGGCGATATAGGCCGGAATGGCGGCGATCAGGCCGATGGCGGTGGCGAACAACGCCTCGGCGATCGACGGCGCCACCACGGCCAGCGAGGTGTTCTTCGACAGGGCGATGCTCTGGAAGGCGTGCATGATGCCCCACACCGTGCCGAACAGGCCGATGAACGGGCTGGCGGTGGCGACGATGGCCAGACTGCCCAGGCCCTCCTCGGCCTTGCCGGTCTCGCGCGAGATCAGCGTGTCCATCATCCGGTCGATGCGCTGGATCAGGAAGGCGGCCTGGCTCTCGCCGATCGGACCCTTGGCCTTGGCGTCGCGCCATTCCTTCAGGGCCGACTGCAGCATGCGCGGCAGGGGATGGCGCGGATTGGCCCCGGCCTGGGCGGCGACCTCCTCCAGCCCCTGGCCGGAACCGACTTGGTCCTCGAACCGGTTGGCGGCGCCGTTCAACGCGGCGAAACGGAACAGCTTGTCGATGATCACCGCCCACGAGCCCAGCGAGGCCAGGATCAGGCCGATCATCACCGCCTTGACCACCCAGTCGGCCTGGAGGAACAGCGAGATGAAGGAAAAGCTCTGGGGGCCTGCGGCGGCGTCCATGCGGGGTCAGCTCCGTCGGGGCGTCTAATCGTAGGAGCAGGTCATAGCGCACCCGCTCAGGTTCCGTTGCGCCTTACTGGCATGAAGCGGCGCAATGGTGAAACTATGACGCCTGGCGGGCGGGATGGTTTTTGATTGCTCAAGCTTGAACCTCAAGCCACGGCGCGAGCTTGGCCGCCATCTCCGGCGCGGGCTTGCGCGGCCGGCCGCCCAGGGTGATGCACACCGCCTCGCCCGCCGCCTGGGCGATCAGGTCGTCGCCGCGGGTGATCGTCTGGGTGAAATAGAGCCGCACGCCCTTGATCCGGTCATAACAAGTGCGCACCAGAAGGGCGTCGTCGACCCGCGCGGCCTTCTTGAAGTCCAGCGCCATGCGGGTGATCGCGAAGGCCGTATCGACCGCCGCCAGCTCGGTGTGCGAAATCCCCACCAGCCGAAAGAAGTCGCTCCGCCCGCGCTCGAAATAGCGCAGATAATTGGCGTGATAGACGAGGCCGGAGAAGTCGGTGTCCTCGTAGTATATGCGCACCGGCAGTCGGTGCTCGCGGCCCTCGAAAACGCCGGCGGTGGGTTCGATCATCCTGGACTCCGGCTTGAGCGACATCTTGGGCTCCCGCCCTTGTAGTGCTACGCTGGCCCCATGAAAATCGAGCCTTCCCTGTTCGATGAGATTGATGACGACGCCGAGGCCGCCGCCGACGCGCGGGCCGAGGCCGACGTCGCGGCGGGCCGCACGATTAGCCATGAGGCGGTCACGCGCTGGCTGGCGTCCTGGGCCAGCGGCGCACCTACGGTGCCTCCCAAGCCAGGTGACTAGGCCTTGCGTCGGGTGATCTGGACGAGCGAGGCCATCGCCAATCTCAACAATATCTTCCGCTATATCGCCGGCTTCAACCCGTCGGCCGCCGCGCGCCTGGCGCAGCGGTTGCAGACGGCGGCCAATAGCCTGATCGATCATCCCGAACGCGGGCGCCCCGCTTCGCGCGGGTTACGCGAACTGGCCGCAATCCATCCCTATCTGATCCGTTATCGGTTTTCCGGTGAGACCGTGGTCATCCTGCGCATCCGCCATGGCGCACAAGAGCCAGACTAGAGCATTTCCCGACCTGACTGCGTCAGGCCGTGAGCTCTAATCTGTTGTTTTGACGCATTTTTCTTCACGCGAACCGGAACCACTTCGCTCGAAAAATGCTCTAATGGGTCTGGGCCTTGGCCTAGGTCACGATGAACTCGCCGAGCTCCAGAGCTTGGCGCGCAACGAGCTCGACCGGGTCGCTGTGCGGTTCCTTGAGTTTGAGCATCAAGACGCCGTCGTCATCCCAGAGGGCGATGTCGCCGCCGGCGAATTCGAAGGTCGCCTCTCCGCGCTCCATCACGCCTCTTCCCCAAACAGCCCGCCCTGCACGATCTTCGGCACGCTCACCGGCTCCTGCAAGCCCAGGTGCAGATAAGCCTTGCCACAGGCCATCCGCCCGCGCGGGGTGCGCTGGATGAAGCCCTGCTGCATCAGATAGGGCTCGATGACGTCCTCGACCGCGTCGCGGGCCTCGGCGATGGCGTAGGCCAGGGTCTCGACCCCGGCCGGGCCGCCGCCATAGTTCTCGATCAGGGCGCGCAGGTAGCGGCGGTCGAGAGAATCCAATCCGAGTTCGTCGACTTCAAGCCGCGCCAGGGCCATGCCGGCCGCCTTGCGGTCGATGACGCTGGCGCCGTCGGCCTCGGCGAAGTCGCGCACCCGGCGCAGCAGGCGGCCGGCGACCCGGGGCGTGCCCCGCGCCCGGGCGGCGATCTCGGCGGCGCCCTCCTCATTCAGCGGCGCACCCATCTTGCGGGCGGCGCCCAGCAGCACGAGCTGCAGCTCCTTGGGCGTGTAGAATTCCAGGCGGATAGGGATGCCGAAACGGTCGCGCAGCGGCGTCGCCAGCATGCCCGCCCGCGTCGTCGCCGCCACCAGGGTGAAGGGCGCCAGGTCGATGCGGATCGAGCGGGCCGAGGGTCCCTCGCCGATGACCAGGTCCAGCACATGGTCCTCCATGGCCGGATAGAGGATCTCCTCCACGGTTGAGGGCAGGCGGTGGATTTCGTCGATGAACAGGACGTCGTTGGCTTCCAGATTGGTCAGGATCGCCGCCAGGTCGCCGGCCTTGTTGAGCACCGGGCCGGAGGTGGCGCGGAAATTGACGCCCAGCTCACGCGCCACGATCTGGGCCAGGGTGGTCTTGCCCAGGCCCGGCGGGCCAAACAGCAGCACATGGTCCAGGGCCTCGCCCCGGCCCTTGGCGGCCTCGATGAAGATCCGCAGATTGGCCTTGGCCTGCTCCTGGCCGACGAATTCGGCCAGGGTCTGCGGGCGCAGGGCGCGGTCGCTGGAGGTGGGGATCTGCTCTTGGGGCTGGGCTTCGCCGGAAATGATGCGGGTCATATCCCCCCTCCGTAGGCTGCGCCGACACCTCGCCCACAGGGGGAGGACTTAGGGGCGCAAATCCTCCCCGTGTGGGGGAGGTGGCCCGAAGGACCGGTGGGAGGAGTGAGACGAACGCTCACCGCCCCAACTCCTGCAGTCCCGCCTTGATCAGCGCCTGGACCGTCGCCTCCTCGCCCAGCCTGGCCGCCGCCGCCTCGACCACCCGGCGGGCGTTGACCTCGGCCACGCCCAGGCCCATCAGCGCCGCCACGGCGTCGCCGGTCGGGGCCGGCTTGGCGGGGGCCGACGCTACGGCGCCCGGCGCGGTCATCAAGACCGGCCCGTCGGTGATCGGCTTGCCCTTCAACTCGGTGACGATCCGCAGGGCCAGCTTGGGCCCCACGCCCGACGCCCGCCCAACGGCGGCCTTGTCCTCGCGCGCCACGGCGCTGGCCAGCTCGGCCGGTGACAGCACGTCCAGCACGGCCATGGCCGCCTTGGGTCCCACGCCCTGGATGGCCTGCAGCAGCACGAAGGCCCGGCGGTCCTCGCGGGCGCCAAACCCATAGAGGCGCAAGCCGGCGCTTTCGCTCCACTGGCTCTCGATGTGCAACAGGGCCTCCTCGCCGAGGGCCGGAAGCCGCTGCAAAGTCCGCGACCCGCAGCGCACGACATAGCCGACGCCCATGACGTCGATCAGCGCCTCTTCCTCGCCGATCTCGGCGACGGCGCCCCTCAGTCGACCGATCATGCGACCCTCCGGTTGGCGATCCGCAGGTTGGCGTGGGTGATGGCGACGGCCAGGGCGTCGGCGCAGTCGGCCGTGGTCTTGCCGGCCGTCGGCAGCAGGCGGGCGATCATGAAGCCGATCTGGGCCTTGTCGGCCGCCCCGGTGCCGACCACCGCCTTCTTGACCAGGCGGGTGGAATATTCGGCGACCAGAAGCCCGGCGCGGGCGGGGGCGATCAGGGCGGCGGCGCGGGCGTGGCCCAGTTTCAGGGTGGATTGGGCGTTGGTGTTGAGGAACACCTCCTCCACCGCCGCCTCGTCGGGGCGGTGCTCTTCGATCACCGCGCAGATGCCCTCGAACAGCCAGAGCAGGCGCGAAGCGAAGTCGGCCTTGTCGTCCGGGGCGATCACCCCGTGGGCGACATGGCCCATGCGCGAACCCTCGATGGTGATCACGCCCCAGCCGGTGCGGCGCAGACCGGGATCGAGGCCCAGGATTCGGATCGGGATGCGATTCGCGTTCATCATGTGTTCTCGCACCATCGCCTGTCTTGCCCGTCAGGAAAAGGCGCGACTTGCCTTACAAAACCTTAATCCGCGCTAGAGAACCCAGGGTTGCCAAGACGCGGCTCCCAGCACACAAGAACGCTTCCGTCGCGTGTGGGGGCGCTTTGCGATGGCAGCCATCGTCTTCCTTTCCTTTTTCGCCGCCGCTTGGTGGGTCGGCGGCGTGCAGTTTGGTCACGCGCCGGTCGGCCTGGCCCTGGTGGGACCCGTGATTTCCGTCCTGCTGGTCGTCTTTGCGCGCGGCCGGATGAAGGGCGAGCCCGCTCGCGCCCCCGCCGACAAGAAGCGGGCGGGCCGCGTGCTCGCCCTGGCCGGGGCCGGCGAGGGCCTGGCGATGTTCGTGGCCGCCAACGTGCTGCTCAATCTGGGCCGGCTGGACGATCTGTTCCCGGTCTGCGCGGTCATCGTCGGCCTGCACTTCCTGCCGCTGGCCAAGTGGATCCCGGCCCCGATCTACTATGTCACCGGCCTGCTGCTGGTGCTGATCGGCCTGGGGGGCCTGGCCCTCGATGCCGCTCACCGGCCGCTGGCGATCGGTTTGGCTGCGGCGGTGGTGCTGTGGGGCAGTTGCCTCGCCCGGCTGGCCAAGCCGGCGGCGAGCGCGGTCCCGGCCTAGGCATCGCGCGGAAAAGTGGCCACCGGTTTTCCGCAAAAGCGATGCTAAAACAAAAGTCTAGAGCAAGCCGTGCGACTCCTACATCGCGCGGCTTGCTCTAGGCCGGGCTCAGCACCGGCTGGCAGAACAGCCGCTCCAGCAGCAGGCGTTCGACCGCCAGGGCCTCGACGGCGACGCAGACCTCGGCATTGGGCTCGCCTTCGATCCGCTGCAACCGGCCCATGCCCGCGCCATCGGTGATGACCCGCACGCGCGCCGGCTCGAAGCCGAACAGCCGAGGCGCGATCAGGCTGACGGCGGCCACCGCGTCGTGAGGATGGCAGCCGTCGATCCCCCAGGCCTTGTGGTGAAAGGCGGCATAGGGACCCAGCGCCCGGTTCAGCCGGACCGACAAGGGTGTGCCGCAACTGGCCGCGCCAGCCGCCATGGCCTCCAGGGTCAGGGTCACCTGGGAGGTGATGTCCAGCGGAATGAGGCGCGGAGCGACCCCGGCCGCCAGCACCCGAGCCAGGGCATCGGCGTCGCTCCAGCTGTTGAAGTCGGCGCCGCCGGCCGCCTTGCCCTCGACCGCGAAGGCTCCGGCCATCACCGTCGGACCCCAGCCGCGAAAGGCGCCGGGCTCCTCCAACAGGCCTTGGGCCAGATTGGTCAGCGGGCCCAGGAACAGACCCGTCAGCTTGCGACGCGCGCAATAGGCCAGCAGGCTGGCGCCGTGGCCGTGGTCCAGTTCCGGCAGCTTCCAGCGCTGCGAAAAACCCGCGCCGTTCAGGCCGTCGACGCCATGGGCCGGTCGCATCCGTTCGACCCGCCGCTTGGCCAGGCCCGAGCCGGCGCCGATATAGACCTCGGCCGCGCAGCCCGCGAGCCGCAGCACGCCCCGGGCGTTGGCTGCGGCCTGGTCGACATAGGTGTTGCCGAACACCGCCGACACCGAGACCACGTCAACCGCGTCGGGCGCGCGCGCCAGCAGGGCCAGGGCCAGGGCGTCGTCCACGCCGCAGTCGGTGTCGATGTGCAGGCGCAACGGCATGGGGGGAGTGTAGCGCGGTCGGCCTCGTCGCGGAAAGTCCGAGACGCAAAATCCCTCTCCCCTTGCGGGAGAGGGGGGGCCGCGAAGCGGGTCGGGTGAGGGGTCGAAGACCGCCTAACGCCGCGCCCAGCGGTGAGGACGAACGCCGCGTCAGATGTCTGAGAGACCCCTCATCCGTCGGCTTCGCGACACCTTCTCCCGCAAGGGGAGAAGGAAATCACCCCAGCCTCGCCACGTCCTCGTCGCTGATCTCT
This sequence comes from Caulobacter sp. DWR3-1-2, assembly GCF_049896225.1. Taxonomy (NCBI): domain Bacteria; kingdom Pseudomonadati; phylum Pseudomonadota; class Alphaproteobacteria; order Caulobacterales; family Caulobacteraceae; genus Caulobacter; species Caulobacter sp. DWR3-1-2. Next base: position 141,231 of record NZ_JAFCTW010000007.1, read on the forward strand.
TCGTTGGAATAGACCGCCTGCACATCGTCGTCGTCGTTGAGGGCGTCGAGCAGTTTCATCAGGGTGACCACGGCCTCGCCGGTGACGGGCACCTGCATCTTTGGGCGCCAGGCGATCTTGGTGTTGGAGGCCGGGCCGAACTTGGCTTCCAGGGCGGCGGCGACCTCGTTGAGGCTTTCGAAGGCGGTATAGACCGTGTGGCCCTCGCCCTCCTCGTCCATGTCCGACACCACGTCGTCGGCGCCGGCCTCGATGGCGGCCTCCATCATGGCGTCTTCGCTGGCGGCCTTCGCGGGGTACGAGACCTGGCCGACGCGGTCATAGTTGAAGGCCACCGAGTTGGTGGCGCCCATGTTTCCGCCCAGCTTGGTGAAGTAGGAGCGAACATTGGCGGCGGCGCGGTTCTTGTTGTCGGTCAGCACCTCGACGATGACGCCGACGCCGCCGGCCGCCACGCCTTCGTAGCGGATTTCGGCATAGTCGGCCGCGTCGCCCATCTGCGACTTCTTGATCGCCCGGTCGATGACGTCCTTGGGCAGGCTCTCGGCCTTGGCGTTGTTGACCGCCAGGCGCAGGCGCGGGTTCATGTTGGGGTCGGGCAAGCCGGCCTTGGCGGCCACGGTGATTTCCCGCGACAGCTTGGAAAACAGCTTGGAGCGCGCGGCGTCGGCGCGGCCCTTGCGGTGCATGATGTTCTTGAATTTCGAGTGGCCGGCCATTCGGAGGCTCTTCTCTGATCTGGAATGGAAAGGTAGGGCGCGCTTCTACCGTCTGAAACGGGGTTTTGTCACCCCGCGTCGCTTCGGAAGCCGCTCGCCGGCTGGAACCGCGCCCCGGCCCAGCGGTTGAGGTGGGGTGTCCCTATCGCGATCAGGCTCCCCCGGACGCCGCCGCGTCTTCGGGCGCCAGGAGCCAAGATCATGCGCAACTTCATGCTTGTCGCCGTCTCGACGGCGCTACTGGCGGCGACGCCCCTGGCGGTGTCCGCCCAAAGCAGCCAGCCGATGGGACCGCCCGGCGACCGCCACCCCGCGCCCAGTTCCAATTCGCCCATGGGGTCCATGGGCTCATCCAACATGGATCATCAAGACCATAGCCAGGATCGCGGCATGGGCCATGACATGGGCCACGACATGGATCGCGGCGACCACATGGGCCGGGGCGACTATGGCCGCTGGGACGATCATTGGGGCTCGCGCCCGCCGCACCCGCCCAAGTCCTACTCGCGCCATGGCAATTGGTACCAGCATGTGCGCGCCTGCCAGACCCGCTATCGCAGCTACAATTCGCGCACCGACACCTACGTCGTTCGTCGCGGAGTCGTGGCCCGCTGCCGGCTGTAGCCTGGCGCGCAAATAGGGCCTCCCGCACAGGGGACGGAACTTTCGGCGTCACGCCACCTTCAGCTCGACCTCGATATTGCCGCGCGTCGCCTTCGAATAGGGGCAGACCTCATGGGCGGCGTGCAAGACCTTCAGCGCCGTCTCGGCGTCGAGACCGGGCGCGTTGAGCATCAAGCGTACGCCGACGTGGAAGCTGGTGTCGTCCTTGATCAGGTCAACCTCGACGTCCAGGCTGTGCTCACCCAGCTTGACGCCCTGGCTGCGGGCCACCAAGCCCAGCGCGCCGAGGAAACAGGCTCCGTAACCGGCCGCGAACAGCTGCTCGGGATTGGTCCCCTCGCCATCGCCGCCCATCGACTTGGGATAGCCCAGCTTGACGTCCAGATGGCCGTCGTCGGTCCTGGCCGTGCCTTGACGGCCGCCGATTGCGTGGGCGTGAGCGGTATAGATGGCGTCGGTCATGGGAGGGCTCCTGGGGCGGACAAGGTTGCGCGGCGATTGTTGGCCGAAGGCGTGACGGACACAAGCGTGGCTGAATGAAACCCTCTCCCGGAGGGGAGAGGGAGGGGCCCGCCGCAGAGCGGTGGGAGGGTGAGGGGTGACGCCGTTAAAGTGAAACCCTGGTTACTTTGCTTGCCACAGCCGCGCACAAGGCCAAGCTCGTTCCATGGATCCGATCGCAACCGCTCGCCGTCTGAGACGCGGCCAAACCCTGGCCGAGGAAAAGCTATGGACGATCGTTCGTGGCCGTCGCCTCGGGGGCTACAAGTTTCGCCGCCAGGTTCCGATCGATCGTTACTTCGCCGACTTTACCTGCCGGGACGCGCATCTAATCGTCGAGCTCGATGGTCCAACCCATGAAGGCCGCGAAGACCATCACGCTCTGCGCACCGAGGCGCTGCAGCGCTGCGGCTATCGGGTCCTACGGTTCGGCAACGAGGTCGTACTTGCCGACCCAGGCGGCGTCGCCGAGGCCACAGGCGCGGCGCTCCGGTTGACGGCGTGACCCCTCACCCTCCCACGCTTCGCGCGGGCCCCTCCCTCTCCCCTCCGGGAGAGGGCTGTCAAACCTCCGGCACCGTCTCCTTCAGACGCCCGCCCATGCGGATCGGCTCGACGCGGACCGCCAGGCCCGTGCGGTCGTCGGTCTCGACGAACACGCCGCAGATCGTGGCCGGGCCGCTGGCGGGCTGGTAGCGGCCGCCGCTGATCTTGGTGGTGAAGCGCCGCAGGGGCTCTTCCTTCTGGTTGCCGATCACGCTGTCATAGTCGGCGCAGGCCCCGGCGTCGGTCTGGTAGGCGGTGCCGCCCGGCAGGATCTGGGCGTCGGCGGTGGGCACGTGGGTGTGGGTGCCGACCACCAGCGAGGCGCGGCCGTCGCAATAGTGGCCCATGGCCATCTTTTCGGAGGTGGCCTCGCAGTGCATGTCGACCACCACCGCGTCGGCCACCTGACCCAGCGGCGCCTTGTCCAGCTCGCGGTCGGCGGCGGCGAAGGGGTCGTCCATGGCGTCCATGTGCACCCGGCCCAGCAGGTTGATGACCATGATCGTCCGGCCGCCCTCGGTCTGGAACAGGTGGCTGCCCTTGCCCGGCGCGTCCGACAGGGCCGGATAGTTGGCCGGACGGATCAGCCGCGGTTCGCGGACGATGTAGGTGAGCGCCTCACGCTGGTCCCAGCTGTGGTTGCCCAGCGTCAGGCAGTCGGCCCCGGCCTCGAACAGCTCGCGGGCGGTGTTTTCTGTGATGCCGAAGCCGGCGGCGGCGTTTTCGGCGTTGACGATCACGAACTCCAGCTGGAGATGGCGACGCAGGGCGGGCAGATGGTCGGACAGGCCGTCGCGGCCGGACTTGCCGACGACATCCCCGAAGAAGGCAAAGCGCATGCGGAATTAGTCCTTTCGGACCGCGATATACGCGCTTTCGGTCAGGATGGCGTCCAATCGTTGGTCGTGGGGTTCGACAGGCAGGCCGTGTGTCTCCTGGCCCACATAGCCCAGCCCCAGCATGAACACGTCGCCCCTGGCCCGCAGCGCCTCCAGCGCCCGGTCGTAATAGCCTCCGCCCTGCCCCAGCCGGCGACCTTCGCGGTCGAAAGCCAGCAGCGGCGTGATGACCAGGTCGGGATCGAGCGCGGGCTTGACCGGCTCGGGCGCGTTCATGCCGGCCTCGTCGCGGGTCAGCGTGTCGCCCGGCGTCCATTGGCGGAAGACCATCGGGCCGTTCTCCGCTTCCACGCGGGGCAAGGCCAGGGCCCAGCCTTGCTCGAGCAACCAGGCGGCCAGATGGCGGCGGGGGTCGATCTCGGCGCCGACGCCGGCATAGAGCGCCGCGACCTTGCCGGCCGCATCGGGGAAGCGGGCGCTCAGGGGGCTCCGCGCCACCTCGACGATCATCCAGTCGGCTTCAGGGTGCTCAAGGGCCAGCGCCTTGCGGCGGTTGCGGACCAGCAGGCGCAGGGCGGCCTTGGCGACGGCGGGATCTTTGATGGCCATCATGCCTATATGAGGGAAGGTGGCGGCGCCGTGAAGAACCGTGAAGACGTTTCAATCCACTCGAACCTGGTTTGACAGGTGGGCGTCGTGTTCCCGCAGCCACGGCCACGGGAGGGAACAACTCCCTAGAGGTAGATTACGGTCCCTGGGAATAGAAATCTTCGACGAGGGCCACAGCAGACCCGCCGTTGAGGGATATAGGCGTTCACAGGGTGGATAGCCAGTGCGCGCTGTGACGCGGAGACGTAAATCCTCCCCCTGTGGGGGAGGTGTCGGCGCAGCCGACGGAGAGGGGAGTGTTTGGGAGATGGCCAAAGTCAGGATCGACGATCCTAAGCCTCCCCCCACCGGCGCTTCGCGCCGCCTCCCCCACGGGGGGAGGACTGCTCCCTACCCCTGCGCCAGCGCCTCGATGCGCTCGGACGCCGCGTCCAGCGCCTTGACCGCCCGGATCTCCACCCGCGTCTGTTCGGTCTGCAGGCGGGCCAGTTCGGACTGGGCGTGGGCCAGGCGCAGCTTCAAATCCGACAGCTCGTCGGCCAGCAGCAGGGCGCCCATCAGGAACAGCCGGGTCTCGCCCAGCTGGCCGACATCCTGGCTGACCTGGCGGACCTGGCGGTCAAACAGGCGGGCGATCTCCAGCAGGTGGGCTTCCTGCCCGTCTTCGCAGCCGACGTTGTAGGGGCGGCCGTTCACCTGGACGGTCAGTTGCGCCATGCTCAGGCCTCCTTTTCCGGCCGGTCCAGATGGCCGCCGAACAGGTCGTCGCTCTGGTCTTCGAGCGCCTCCTCGTCGTCGTCATGGACGCCCTCGGTGATCAGGCTCTCGTCGCCCAGGGCGGCGCGGATCTCGGCGATGGCGCGGCCGAGGGCTTCGGACGCCTGTTCGCCGGCTTCTTCCAGAGCCCTTTCGCGAGCGCGGGCGGTTTCCAGCTCGGCGGCCAGCGCCTCGGCCTTCAACTCGGCGTTGGCGTCGAACAGGCCGGCGGACGCCTCGACTGGCGCGGTCGGACGCGCAGCGCGGTCGGCGGCCAGCTTCTGTTCCAGCTGGGCCACGGCGCGCTCGAGGCGGCGCGCGGCGAGCTCCAGGGCGTTGCCTTCGCCAGGGGTCATCGAGAGGGTCCAATCATCCGGCGCAACATATAGATCAGCGCCCGCTTCGCCACCCGCCATGGCGACAATTGGGCGACGAAACGGTGTTCATCACATTACCAAACGACGAGGCTGCGTTCCTGGGGTTGACTTCCCCGCCCCGCGTCGCAAAACGCCCCGTAAAATCAAGGTAACGTCGGTCGACCCGGCCGAACGCTCGTTAGGAGAAAGACCTCATGGCTCTTCGCGTCGCCATCAACGGTTTCGGCCGGATCGGACGTCTCGTCCTGCGCTCCATCGCCGAGCACGCGCGCCGCGACATCGAGGTCGTCGCGATCAACGACCTGGGCCCGGTCGAGACCAACGCCCACCTGCTGCGCTATGACAGCGTTCACGGCCGCTTTCCCGGCGTCGTCACCTCGGGCGAGGACTGGATCGACGTGGGCATGGGCAAGATCAAGGTCACGGCGATCCGCGACCCCAAGGACCTGCCGCACAAAGAGCTGAACGTCGACATCGCCTTCGAGTGCACCGGCATCTTCACCGCCCGCGACAAGGCCGCCCTGCACCTGGAAGCCGGCGCCAAGCGCGTGCTGGTCTCGGCCCCCGCCGACGGCGCCGACAAGACCATCGTCTACAAGGTCAATCACGAGGTCCTGACCGCCGACGACATCGTCGTGTCGAACGGCTCCTGCACCACCAACGCCCTGGCCCCGGTGGCCAAGGTGCTCAACGACCTGCTGGGCATCGAGCGTGGCTACATGACCACGATCCACAGCTACACCGGCGACCAGCCGACGCTGGACACCATGCACAAGGACCTCTACCGGGCCCGCGCCGCCGGTCTGAGCATGATCCCCACCTCGACCGGCGCCGCCAAGGCCCTGGGCCTGGTGCTGCCAGCCCTGAAGGGCAAGCTGGACGGCTCGTCGATCCGCGTGCCGACCCCCAACGTCTCGGTCATCGACCTGAAGGTCGTGCCGTCGCGCGACACCACGGTGGACGAGGTCAACGCCGCCCTGCAGGCCGCCGCCGACGGCGAGATGAACGGCGTGCTGTTCACCACCACCGAGCCGCTGGTCTCGTCGGACCTCAATCACATCGCCGCCAGCTCGACCGCCGCCCTGCCCCAGACCCAGGTCATCGAGGGCAAGCTGGTCCGCGTGCTCAGCTGGTACGACAACGAATGGGGCTTCGCGACCCGGATGGCCGACACCGCCCTGGTGATGGCGAAGTTCCTGTAAAAACTGATGAATTCGCGAAGGCATTCCCTAGCGATTTCGATCTCGGTGCTCGCCGCATTCGCGGCGAGCACCTTTAGCCTTTCAGTCTGGGCGGCCACGCCACCTAAGCCGCTTTCCAGAGGGGTTCTTGTCCCCGACGGATTTTCGACCGCCCTGGATTTTCGTGGGCAGGCTCCAAACGTCCAGCGATCGCGCGTTATGGGCTTGGTCGAGGGAATGCTCCTATCCGGCTTACTCGGATCCCCAGAGCAGAACGTAACAAATCTTCAGCATTGTGTCGTCGGAATGACTGACGAACAAATCATGCTGATTTTCAATAAATTTATATCAGAGCATCCAGAGAGATTAGACGAATACGAACACGTCGTATTCTTCGCAGCTCTCAAAAATGCATGCAACACGCGAGGAAAGCCGTTTTGACTAAGTTCCGCACCCTCGACACCGCCGATCTCGCCGGCAAGCGCGCCCTGGTCCGGGTGGACTTCAACGTGCCTGTCGATGGCGGCAAGATCACCGACGACACCCGCCTCCGCGCGGCCCTGCCCACGATCCACTATCTGTCGACCAAGGGCGCCAAGGTGATCCTGCTGGCCCACTTCGACCGCCCCAAGGGCAAGGTCGTGCCGGAGATGAGCCTGGCCTTCGTGGCCGAGCCGCTGGGCAAGCTGCTGGAGCAGGAGGTGGCCTTCGCCGCCGACTGCGTGGGTCCCAAGGCCAAGGCCGTGGTCGACGCCATGGAAAACGGCGGCGTGGCTTTGTTCGAAAACGTCCGCTTCCACGCCGGCGAGGAGAAGAACGACGCCGACTTCGCCGCCCTGCTGGCGGAAAACGGCGACCTCTATGTCAATGACGCCTTCAGCGCCGCCCACCGCGCGCATGCTTCCACCGTGGCCCTGGCCCGCCTCCTGCCGTCCTATCCGGGCCTGGCCATGCAGCGCGAGCTGGACGCCCTGGACGCCGCCCTGGGCAATCCCAAGAAGCCGGTGCTGGGCATCGTCGGTGGCTCCAAGGTCTCGACCAAGCTGGATCTGCTCAACAACCTGGTCGCCAAGCTGGACCGCCTGGCGATCGGCGGCGGCATGGCCAACACCTTCCTGTTCGCCCAGGGCCACGATGTCGGCAAGTCGCTCTGCGAGAAGGACCTGGCCGACACCGCCCGCCAGATCATCGCCACCGCTGAAAAGTCGGGCTGCGAACTGCTGCTGCCGGTCGACGTGGTGGTGGCCAAGAAGGTCGCCCCCGGCGTCGACGCCGAGACCCGCGACTTGGCCGATGTCCAGCCCGACGACCTGATCCTGGACGCCGGTCCCAAGAGCGCCCAGCGCCTGATCGAGGCTATGGACGCCTCCAACACCCTGATCTGGAACGGCCCGCTAGGCGTGTTTGAAGTGCCACCTTTCGACGAAGCGACTGTTTCGGCGGCAAAACACGCCGCCAAACTCGCGAAATCGGGTAAGATCGTCGCCGTGGCCGGTGGCGGTGATACCGTGGCGGCCTTGAACCACGCGGGCGTGTCGAGCGATTTCACTTTCGTCTCGACGGCCGGCGGCGCGTTTCTTGAATGGATGGAAGGCAAGACGCTTCCGGGTGTCTCGGTCTTGGAGGCATAGGCAGGAAAAAGACTTACCGGGTCCCCCACGGACCGCTCATCCCGGCGAATGCCGGGACCCAGATTCATCTGGAGCGGCTCGCGGGCTTCACCTGGGTCCCGGCATGCGCCGGGATGAGCGGATGATAGATGGGCGAAGAACGCAAAGCGTCAAAAGCCCCAAAAACAAGAAACGGCCCAACCACTTCACGCTTGCAGGAGACACCACGTGGCGAGGATCACGCTAAGACAGCTATTGGACCATGCGGCGGAGCACAGCTACGCCCTGCCCGCCTTCAATATCAACAACATGGAACAGGGCCTGGCGATCATGGAGGCGGCGGAAGCTGTCAATTCCCCGGTCATCATCCAGGCCTCGCGCGGCGCGCGGAACTACGCCAACGACATCATGCTGGCCCGGATGATCGACGCCCTGGCCGAGATCTACCCCAACATCCCGGTGTGCATGCACCAGGACCACGGCAACGGCCCGGCCACCTGCGCCACGGCGATCCAGTACGGCTTCACCTCGGTGATGATGGACGGCTCGCTGCTGGAGGACGCCAAGACTCCCGCCACCTACGAGTACAATGTCGAGGTCACCCGCAAGGTGGTCCAGATGGCCCACAGCTGCGGCGTCTCGGTCGAGGGCGAGCTGGGGGTCCTGGGCTCGCTGGAAAGCGGCATGGGCGAGGCCGAGGACGGCCACGGCTTCGAGGGCAAGCTCAGCCACGACGAGCTGCTGACCGACCCCGACCAGGCGGTCGACTTCGTGCAGCAGACCGGCGTCGACGCCCTGGCCATCGCCATGGGCACCAGCCACGGGGCCTACAAGTTCACGCGCAAGCCCGACGGCGACGTCCTGGCGATGAACGTGATCGAGGACATCCACCACCGCCTGCCCAACACCCACCTGGTGATGCACGGCAGCTCCAGCGTTCCGCAGGACCTGCAGGACATCATCAACCAGTACGGCGGCGCCATTCCCCAGACCTGGGGCGTGCCCGTGGAAGAGATCCAGCGCGGCATCCGCCACGGGGTTCGCAAGGTCAATGTCGACACCGACAACCGCCTGGCGATCACCGGCGCGATCCGCAAGATCCTGGCCGAGCACCCGCACGAGTTCGACCCGCGCGCCTATCTGAAGCCCGCCAAGGAAGCCATGCGCAAGGTCTGCCAGGCCCGGTTCGTCGAGTTCGGCTCGGCCGGCCATGCCGACAAGGTCAAGGCCCTGTCCACCGCGACCATGGCCAAGCGCTATGCGTCCGGCGAACTGCACGCCAAGTTCGGCGAGGCGGCCAAGAAGGCGGCGGCAGAGTAGGGCTTAGGGTTCAAACCCGCCCAAAAACCCCGAGCGGAGATCGGGGTGAACAATCAGGCCTCCTCGGGCGACCGGGGAGGCCTTTTCCGTGCGCCTCAAGGCAACCCCCACCCTCGCCGGCCGTTACCTTTCCCCATTGGTTTCAAGGATACGCACGATGATACTTCCCAAGGGCGCCCTCGTGGCCGTCGTCGATGGCGAGAAACTGGTGATGTTCAAGAACACCGGCGACCAGACGCCCGAACTGACGGCCCTGCCCACCCCCGATATCGACGGCGACGGCGGCGGTACGGGCGGCCACGCCTCCAGCTCGGCCAATCCCGACGAAAGCACCAAGTCGGAGGATGGCTACGCCGCCGGCGTCGCCGCCGCGCTGAACAAGCAGGCCCTGACCAACCAGTTCGAGCACCTGTTCGTCGTCGCCGCCCCCAAGACGCTCGGCGAGTTGCGCAAGCATTGGCACAAGGCGCTGGAAGCCAAGCTGGTCGGCGAACTCGCCAAGGACCTGACCGGCCAATCCGCCGACGCGATCGCCACGGCCATCGCCCACGCCTGACCGGCGCCTGCGCCCGGCAAAAAGGCCTCCCAGAGCAATCTGGGAGGCCTTTTTCTCGCCTGGATTTGAAGTGCTCTGCGGGCTGGGCGGCCGCGTTCTAGAGCATTTTTCGAGCGAAGTGGTTCCGCTTCGCGTGAAGAAAAATGCGTCAAAACAAAAGATTAGAGCTCACGGCCTGACGCAGTCAGGTCGGGAAATGCTCTAGTCGGCGACGCCGCAGGGATTGGGACGGGTTATGGCCGAGGTTCAAACCACTTTTCCCGGCGCGCCGGCCAAGGCCTCCCTGGCCTTGGTCACCAGGGCCTCGTCGGGGATCGGCGAGGCCTTCGCCCGGGCCCTGGCGGCGCGAAGCCACGACCTGGCGCTGGTCGCCCGCCGGCCCACCCGGCTGGAGGCCCTGGCCGCCGAGCTTTCCGCCGCCCATGGCGTCACCGCCTTCGCCATCCCAGCAGACCTGTCGCTGACGGGCGCCGAAGCCACCGTGCTTGACGCGATCCGCACAAGGATGGAGAGGCGTTGGCCTGACTAAAATCCGCTTGCCCGGCGAAGGCCGGGGCCCAGATCCCGGAGCGGTGTGGTGGGTTGCAAGAGCTCAGAGCTTCTGGCGTCAGCCCCGCCGCCATTCCATCTGGACCCCGGCCTTCGCCGGGAAGGCGGATTTAAAGCGGAGGATAGGCATGCGCCCCGCCGTTGGGGTCTTCGACCGCGCCCGGGGCGGCCAGGTAGTCGGGCCCGATCGGGACCTTGCCGTGACCGTCGGGGATGTCGAGCACATAGGTCGGCTGACACAGGCCCGAGAACCGGCCCCGGATCTGGCGCATCAGGGCGCGGCCCTCGTCCACGGTGGTTCGCAGATGGCCGGTGCCCGGCGCGTGGTCGCCATGGTGAAGATAGTAGGGTCGGATGCGCGCCTCCACGAACGCACGCATCAGCAGGCCCAGCGTCTCGGGGTCGTCATTGACGCCGCGCAGCAGCACGGTCTGGCTCAGCATGGGGATCCCGGCGTCGATGATCCTCGCGCAGGCCGCTCGCGCCGCCGGCGTCAGCTCCCGCGCATGGTTGGCGTGCAGGGCGACATAGACCGCCTTGCCGGGGACCTTGAGGGCTGCGACCATCTCAGCGGTGATCGCCGCCGGATCGACCGCCGGCACGCGGGTGTGAAAACGTACGACCTTGACATGGTCGATGGCCGCCAGCCGCTCGCCGATGTCGCGCAGCCGGCGCGGCGACAGCACCAGCGGGTCGCCGCCGGTGACGATGACCTCCCATATGTCCGGGCGGTCGGCGATATAGGCGAAGGCGTCGTCCAGCTGGGCGGGCGTCAGGCTTCGCAAGCCTTCCGGCCCGACCATTTCGCGGCGAAAGCAGAACCGGCAATAGACCGCGCAGGTGTGGGTGGGCTTCAGCAGCACCCGATCGCGATAGCGGTGGACGATCCCCTCGACCGGGCTGTGGGTCAGGTCGCCGATGGGGTCAGCGGTCTCGGCCGGTGTCTGGATCAGTTCGGCCTCGTGCGGCAGGAACTGGCGGGCGATGGGATCGCTCTCGTTGGCCGGGTCGATCAGCTCGACCATGGCCGGCGTGATCGCCACCGCGTACCGGGCCGCCACCTGCTCGAGCGCGGGCAGTCGCTCCGGAGCGATCAGGCCGGCGTCGGCCAGCGCCTGGGCGCTGCGGAGGGTGCGGGCGGGGGTCATGAGGCCGGCGGTATGGCGGATTGAAGCGACTGACGCAATGCGGCCCACTGACGGGGACATGCCCTTGGGCGTGTCCCCAGTCGCATCCCCGACATCACGCCTGAACTCGGGGACATGCCCTTGGGCGTGTCCCCGTCAGTTGGAGGTGCTAGCACCTAGCCGCCCGCCACCGGCGTCCACATCACCTGATCCACCCGGCTCGCCCCGGCCGCCAGCATCACCAGCCGGTCGAAGCCTAGGGCCGAGCCGGAGGCGTTGGGCATGATCGCCAGGGCCGCCAGGAAGTCCTCGTCCAGCGGGTAACGCTCGCCATAGACCCGGGCCTTCTCGTTCATCTCGGCCTCGAACCTGCGGCGCTGTTCGGCGGCGTCGGTCAGTTCGCCAAACGCATTGGCCAGCTCGACGCCGCAGGCATAGAGCTCGAACCGTTCGGCCACGCGGGGGTCGCCGGGCTTGGGCCTAGCGAGGGCGGCCTCGGCGACGGGGTATTCGCAGAGGATCGTCGCGCGGCCGACGCCGAGATTAGGCTCGACCTTCTCGACGATCACCCGGCTGAACACATCGGCCCAACTATCATCTCCTGCAACGCGGATCCCGACGGCGGTCGCCGAAGCGGCCAGAGCGTCGCGGTCCGTAGAACCGTCCGCGCCGATCGAGGCCAGCAGATCGACCCCCGCGTGGCGCGCGAAGGCCTCCGCCACCGTCACCTGCTCGGGCGCGGCGAAAGGATCGCAGATCTTGCTCCGGAAGCGAAATTCCCGCGTTCCGGCGGTTTCGGCCGCCAAGGCCACCAGCGCGGCGCAGTCGTCCATCAGCGTCTGGTACGGCGCGTCCACCCGGTACCATTCCAGCATGGTGAACTCGGGATGGTGCAGCGCCCCGCGCTCGCGATTGCGCCAGACCTTGCCGAAATCGAAGATCCGCCGCTCGCCCGCCGCCAGCAGCTTCTTGCAGGAAAACTCCGGCGAGGTGTGCAGGTAAAGCGGCGCGGCCTCCCCCGAAAGGGTCACGGCGGCGGTCTCGAAGGCGTGAAGATGGGCCTCGTTGCCGGGCGACACCTGCAGGGCGGCGGTCTCGACCTCGATGAAGTCCTGACCCTCGAACCAGGCGCGGAACGCGGCCTTGATCCGGTTGCGGACCAACAGGAACGGCCGCCGGTCGGCGTGGCTTTCTGGGCGCCACCAGGGCGAGGCGGAGGCAAGCGGCACTGGAAAGTCCCTCGGGCGGGGTGGCGAACTTGGCGGGGATCGCTATAGGAGGGCGATATCTAACGCAATTCGCGCGCTCTCGGGCCGGCGCGAGACCTAAGGACAAGATAAGTGAAAGTCGCCGCCAGCTCGCTCAGGAAGGGTTTCGTCGTCGATATGAACGGCAAGCTCTACGTCGTTCTCAACGTCGAAAACATTCACCCAGGCAAGGGCACCCCGGTGACCCAGCTGAACATGCGCCGCATCTCCGACGGCGTGAAGGTGTCGGAACGTTACCGCACGACCGAGACCGTCGAGCGCGCCTTCGTCGACCAGCGCGACCACACCTTCCTGTATCAGGACGGCGAGGGCTATCACTTCATGAACCCGGAAAGCTTCGACCAACTGGTGGCCACGCCTGAAGTGATCGGCGACCTGGGCGCCTATCTGCAGGAGGGCATGGTCGTTCAGCTGTCGACCCACAACGACCTGCCGATCTCGCTGGAACTGCCGCGCACCGTGACCCTGGAAATCGTCGAGACCGAACCCTCGGTGAAGGGCCAGACGGCGTCGTCGTCGTACAAGCCGGCGATCCTGAGCAACGGCGTGCGCACGATGGTGCCGCCCTATATCGCCGCCGGCACGCGAGTGGTCATCCTGACGGAAGACGGCTCGTATCAGGAACGGGCGAAGGACTAATCGTCAGACCGGAGGGCGGCGAATACTTGCCCCCACCTGGCGACTTCGTCTCCTGTCCGCCCCCATAGGGAGCGGAGCCCAACCGGGCGAGCTCCGCCCCCTATGGGGGCGGACAGACCGCGAAGCGCTCAGGTGGGGGCAAGTGCGTGAGCTGCTACCACTTCAGCACCCACCGCCCGAGCAACGCCCCCAGCGCCCCGGTTCCCAGCACGCCGAGCGTGTACCAGACCCCCACGAACACCATGGTGCTCTCGCCGCAGTGCAGGCCGTAGACCGTGGCCGCCACGCCGCCGGCGAAGGCTCCCGCCGCGAAGCCGGTCAAGGTGGGCCGGGTCGGGGCCATGCCGCGCAAGACCAGCAGGGTCGCCGCCAGGCCGGGCAAGGCCAGCATCAGGATATTGCGGGCGCAGACCGTCCAAGAGTCGCCGCGCAACATGGCCATTCTCTGGTCGGGCTCGCTGAGCACACCCTGTGTCAAGCCGGCGACCAGGAACAGCGTCAGCACCGCCGCCCCGAAGGTCAGGGCCCGGCGAGGCGCGCCGTCCGGCCGGGCCAGGCGCTCCAGCGCCCAGAAGCCAGCGATCGCCAACAGCGCCGTGTAGCTGGCCTTCATCCAGAACATCCGGCCGGTCATCGCCTGCGCCAGGTCGGCGCGGGTGTGCAGCCAGGCCAGCACCAGGGCCGCCAGGGCGCCAGCCCCCGCGACCCCCACGAGGCGGCGCTGCACCGCGCGGCCCGGAATGGCGCGCGGGGCGGTGGCCAGCTGATCGATCAGATCATCCGTCCGCACGACCACGCATCCTTTCGCGAAGAGACTTGAGCGCCCGGTGCAGGGCGACCTTGGCCCCGCCTTCCGAAACCCCGGCGCGTGCGCCAGCTTCCGCAAGGCTGAGGCCGTCGATCTTGACGCCGCGCACCAGGTCGCGCTGGCGTTCGGGCAGGGTGTCCAACGCCCGACCCAGGTCCAGCGTCGAGCCGGGGTCGGGAGCATAGGCGGCCAGGATCTCAACATCGTCGTCGAGCGGCACGGTCAGGCGAATGCGGCGGCGGCGCCAGTAATCGATCAGCTTGTAGCGCGCCAGGGCGAAGGCCCAGGGGGTGAACGGCTGGGCGCGATCATAGGTCGCGCGCCGCGTATGCACCGCCATCAGGGTCTCTTGCACCAGGTCCTCCACATCGCCGGGCGCGTCGCGCATGCGGCGCTCGAAATAGGCGCGCAGACGACCACCAAGCTGCGACAGCAACAACCGATAGGCCGGGGCGTCGCCGTCCAGGCCCAGCAGCATCAGCGCCTCCAGGTCGGCTTCGGATATTTTTGATCGCCCTTGACCGGGGCGGAACGGCAAGGCCGCTTCTGGACTTCACCAGCCGCCGTAAACCGGCCCGAACCGGTGCTCCAGGGCATCGACCTCGCGTTCGGCGTCGCGGCGCGCCCACTCCGCCCGGCGGCCGTCCTCGACGGCGGAGCGCTGTTCGCTGCGCAGGCGGTTCAGGCGGTCGCGCAGTTCGTGCTTCTGCTCGTCGTTGAGCTTGGGATTGCGCAGTTCGTCCTCGACGCCCCTCGCGTCACGGTCGCGCTTCTCTGCCCGGCGATCGGCGCTGTCGCGGTCGGACATCGCCTGGTTGAGCCGCGAGGCGGCCGCGTGGACCAGCTTGCCGTCGGCATAGGCCGCCAGGAAGTCGCCTTCGATCCGTTCCGGACAGACCCCGGCATAACCATTGCCCTGGCGACCTTCCTGAAAGCCGCGCGGCGGCGTGCAATAAAGTTTCAGGCCCTGGTCGCGGGCCGCGAAATAGGGGGCGGGATCGGGGGCGACGCCCGCCTTGGCGCAGGCCTTGGCGTGGTCGTCCAGCCGGCTCTGCGGACGCCCCGCCTCGCCGTCCTTGAAGCCCACGCCAGCCCAGTCGCCCTGCAGGCAGGCGTCCTTGCTCATGGTTTCACAACTGGCCAGCAGCAGCGTGCCGGCCAGGATCAAGATCAGCAACAAAGGACGCATGGAAACCCTCCCCCCAAACGATGTTGGAGGAAGCTAAAGCTTGACCGCATGAACGGTCGATGAACCGTGTTATTTTAATGCACCGTAACGCGTGGGCGCTTCCAGAGCTCTTCGGTCAGAGCGTTGGCGAAGCCTAGCCAGCCGAGATAGGGGCTGGAAAAGCCCGAGGCCGGGACGACCAGCTTGCGCGCCTGGATCGCATAGGCCCCCGAGGCCGCCAGCGACGCCGCCGCGGCGCCCAGTTGCCCGCCGAGACGCTTGGCCCCCAGGGCCAGCCACAGAGCGTTGAAGCCCTGGACCAGGCTCCACAGGGTCAGCGCCCGAGTGCGGGTAGGACTGGACGGCGCGTTCCAGATCCGCAGGCCCGACAGGGTCATGGCGATGAACAGCGGCGGGAGGATCAGGCTGGTCAGCTTCTTGGGCTGGTGCGCCACCGGCTCGTGCATTTCGGCGTAGCCGACGGCGTATTCCTCGTCGTCGATCATCCGCTCGTGACGGCGCCCCAGCAGGGTGGACACCAGGATCGCCCCGCCAGCCAAGGCCAGGCCGAGGGCCAGCTGGGCGCCCGCCGAGGTCGGGGTATCGTCTTTCATGTCGATCTCGAACGACTCGCGGCCGGCGTGGGCCCGCCTCCCGTGGGATCTACCGTTCGGGATGTGCATGCCGGGACTCCTCGCGAAACATGGCTGTAACCCTTTCAGCTGCACCTTGGTTCCAGATGGCCGGCGATAGGGCTCTCCGCGCGGAGGAACTACGCCGGCAGTTCGCCTACGGCGCTCTGCAGGTAGTTCTGTTCGCCCAGCGCCCTGACCAGACCCAGCTGCATTTCGAGGAAGTCGATGTGCTCCTCGGTGTCGGTCAGGATCTCGCGCAGCAGTTCGCGGCTGACATAGTCGCGGGCCTGTTCGCACTGGATGATGCCGGGGATCAGGGTCTCGCGGCCACCGATCTCGACCGACAGGTCCGAGGCCAGGCACTCGGGGATCGTCTCGCCGATCTTCAGCTTGTGCAGATCCTGCAGATTGGGCAGGCCCTCGAGGAACAGGATGCGGCTGATCAGCTTGTCGGCGTGCTTCATCTCGCCGATGGACTCGTCATAGGTGATCTTGCCCAGGCGCTTGAATCCCCAGTTGTCGTACATCCGCGCGTGCAGGAAGTACTGGTTCACCGCCGTCAGCTCATTGGTGAGCACCGCGTTCAAGAGCCGGATGATGCCGGGATCGCCTTGCATGGCGGGTCTCCTCAGATTCGAAAGTCGAGGCGACCGTGATCCATCGCTCGGACGGCTTCAACCGCTATGTCTGCAAGTGTATCTCAGCCTCACGGAAAAGCGTGAGACGGTTTCACGGTCGCCTATTCGGCGGCGTAGGCCAGGGCTTGTTGGTTGTCCTGGATCATCTGGCGCATTTCGCACACGCACTTGGCGCACTGGGCCTGGCAGCCCTTGTGACGAAAAACCTCCGCCGGGCGGGTGGCGCCAGCGTCGATGGCGGCGCGCACGTCGCGCTCGCGGATGCCGTTACAGTTGCAGACGTACAAGGAAGTCGTTCCCGCCGAATGATTGTCATTCTCATGTAGCGGAGGCATGGAGATTTTGCAACTGACTCGCAGTGCGACAAATCCTCCCCCTGTGGGACAGGTGTGGGCGAAGCCGACGGAGGGGGAGTGGTCGGCAGCCAGCCGCACCAGGATCGACGATCCCAACACTCCCCCCACCGGCCTTCGGCCGCCTCCCCCACAGGAGACAGGACTTGATCCAGCCCTCGCCCGATGCGTCAAATCGGCGTAATCCAGCCCCATGACCGACTGCCGCCTCTATTTGATCACCCCGCCGACCCTCGACGACCTGGCCGCCTTCGCGCGGACCCTCGCCGAGGCCCTGGACGGCGGCGACGTGGCCGCCTTGCAGATCCGGCTGAAGGATGCGTCGGACGAGGCGATCGCGGCGGCCGTCGAGGCTCTGTCGCCGATCGCCCGCGCCCACGACGCGGCGGTGATCCTCAACGACCGCCCCGACCTCGCCGCCCAGACCCGCTGCGATGGCGTCCACATCGGCCAGGACGACATGCCCCTCGCCCAGGCCCGCAAGCTGATGGGCCAGGGCGCGATGATCGGCGTCACCTGCCATGACAGCCGTCATCTGGCCATGGAGGCCGCCGAGGCCGGCGCCGACTACGTCGCCTTCGGGGCCTTCTTCCCGACCACCACCAAGGACGCGCTCACCACGGCCGATCTCGAGATCCTGTCGATCTGGCAGGAGACCATGGAGGTCCCCTCGGTGGCGATCGGCGGCGTCACGCCGGAAAACGCCGCCCCGCTGGCCACGGCGGGGGCAGACTTCCTGGCCGTCTCCGCAGGGGTGTGGAAGCATGTCGGCGGCCCGGCTGCCGGCGTCGCGGCGCTGAACGCGGCGATCGCGGAAGGGCTGGCGGCGCGCGGTTAAAAGCCCTCTCCCGGAGGGGAGAAGGAGGGGCCCGCGCGAAGCGTGGGAGGGTGAGGGGTCACACCGTCAGCCGGAGCGCCGCGCCAATGGCCTCGGCCACGCCACCAGGGTCGGCCAGCACAGTTTCGTTGCCAAACCGCAGGACGCGATACCCGCAGCGCTGCAGCACTTCGGTTCGTTGGGCGTCATAATCTTCCCGACCCTCGTGGGTTGGGCCGTCGAGTTCGACGATCAGATGCGCGTCCACACACACGAAGTCGGCGAAGTAGCGATCAATTGGAACCTGGCGGCGAAACTTGTAACCCTCGAGGCGGCGACCGCGAACGATGGGCCACAGCTTTTCCTCGGCCATGGTTTGGTTTCGGCGCAGGCGGAGAGCGTTGGCGATTGGATCCATGGCGCGAGCTTGGCTTGGCTCATGACCGTGGCAAGCAAAGTAACCGGGGTTTCACTTTCGGCGGCGTAACCCCTCACCCTCCCACCACCTCGTGGCGGGTCCCTCACTCTCTCCTCCGGGAGAGGGTTTCCGAGGTCGCCTTGCTTTCACGCGGCTCCGCGCCTAGGTATCGCGCCCAGTTTCTCGATCTTTCTATCCGCCCGCATGCCTGTCCCCCGCCGTCACCTCCATGACGCTGCGCAGGGGGACCCTTGAGGATTTCCGTCTTGGCCACCGCTTCCGCCCTCCTGAACGTGATGATCGACGCCGCTCGCAAGGCGGCCCGCGGCTTGGCCCGCGACTTCGGCGAGGTCACCGAATTGCAGGTTTCCAAGAAGGGTCCCGCCGACTTCGTGACCGCCGCCGACCAGAAGGCCGAGCAGGTGATCTTCGAGATTCTCGAAAAGGCTCGCCCCGGCTACAGCTTCCTGGGCGAGGAGCGCGGCATGGTCGAGGGCACCGACAAGACCCACACCTGGGTTGTCGACCCGCTGGACGGCACCACCAACTTCCTGCATGGCATCCCCCATTTCGCGGTCAATATCGCCCTGCAGCGCGAGGGCGAGGTGGTGGCCGGCGTCACCTACAACCCCATCACCCACGACCTGTTCTGGGTCGAAAAGGGCAAGGGCGCCTATCTGGGCGCCGAGAAGCGCCTGCGCGTCGCCGCCCGGCGTCACCTGGACGAGAGCGTGCTGGCCACCGGCGTGCCGTTCCTGGGCAAGCCCGGCCACGCCCAGTTCCTCAAGGAGTTGCACCAGATCAGCCAGAAGGTGGCCGGCGTGCGTCGTTTCGGCGCGGCCTCGCTGGATCTGGCCTGGGTCGCGGCCGGGCGCTTCGACGGCTTCTGGGAACGCAATCTCAAGCCCTGGGACGTGGCGGCCGGCGTGCTGATGGTCACCGAGAGCGGCGGCAAGGTCTCGACCATCGACGACGGCGGCAACCCGGTGGACGGTGTCTCGATCCTGGCCACCAACCAGGAACTGCACGGACTGGTGCTGGAAAAGCTGCAGGCGGCTTAAGCTGCTCCCTCACCGTCTCCCAGGCCTTCGCCGGGGAGACGGTTTAGACACAAAAACGCCCCGGGCTCTCACCCGGGGCGCTTCTGTATTACGCCTGTCGCGTCTTAGCGGCAGACGGTCCGCTCGTACATCGTGCCGCGATAGCGGTCGTAGTCGCGGGTCGTCCAGCAGTCGCGGTCCTGGCTCTCGGTGTAGCCATAGGGTTGGGCGTAGCCGTAGGATTGGGCATAGCCGTTGGGCTGGGCGTAGCCGTAGGACTGGGCATAGCCGTTGGGTTGGGCGTAGCCGTAGGATTGGGCATAGCCGTTGGGTTGGGCGTAGCCGTAGGGCTGGGCGTAGCCATAGCCGTTATAATAGCGCGGCGACTGGCGCGGCTGGGCGTAGGCGTAACCCCGGCCGTAGTGGTTGTTGCTACTGCTGCCAGCGATGGCTGCGCCAAGCGCCAGGCCGATGATGCCACCGGCGATCGCGACGCCGGCGTCGTTGCCGTGATGACTCCGGCCGGCGTAGCCACCGCCATAGCCGCCGCCATAGCCGCCATTGCCGCCATAGCGGTAGGACTGAGCCGAGGCGGCGGTCGCGCCGGCGACCATGGCCAAGGCCGCGACGCCCGCTGCGACACGGCCAATCGTGGTCTTGAGATTGCGGTTCATGACGCTGTGTCCTTTCTGGAAAGGCGGTCCGAACGGCCGTCTCCATCTTGAGATCGATCTTCAGGCCCGATGGCTGAACGCAGGCTGAACGGGGGCGTCAGCTTCGAAAAGCGTCCGATTTGTTCACCTTTGCGCGCGAAGGTGCGGGTTACGACGGCGCCCAGAACGGGCGCCGATGGCTCGAAGGCGACCAGGCGATGTCCAGGAACGTGGCTTACACGGCCGGCGAGGATCTGCAGATCCTGTCGTTCGAAGTCGGGACCCAGACCTATTGCGTGCCCGTGGGCGCGGTCCGCGAGATCCGCGGCGTCACCCCCGCCACCCCCCTGCCCGACGCGCCGCCCTATGTGCGCGGCGTCATCAATCTGCGCGGCCAGGTCATGCCGGTCATCGACCTGTCGGAACGCCTCGGCAAGGGTATCGCGCAAGACAGCGCCCGCCAGGTGATCATCGTGGTCGAGCATCACGACGATGTCGCCGGCCTGCTGGTCGACGCGGTCTGCGACAGCTTCATCGTCTCGGCCAGCGCCATCAGTCCGCCCCCGCCGCTCGGCGAGGAGGCCTCGCCCCTGGTCGCCGCCGTGATCACGACGGAGACCAGCATGGTGGTGCTGCTGGCCGTCGACGCCATCCTGCCCGAACGCAAGGTGGCGCTAGCGGCTTAGGGACCACGATTGGGGACAGGCGCATGCGCCTGTCCCCAGCCCTGCCCCGGCCTCCAAACATTTGTTTCAATAGCCCCTTCCTTCTCCCCCACGCCTCCCGCTAGGGTCTCCCGCAACAAATAGGGAGATCGCCGATGAAGGCCGCCGTTCTGCGCGAAGTAGGTCAGCCGCTCCAGATCGAGGACGTCTCGATTGGCAAGCCAGGTCCGCATGAGGTGCTGATCCGCACCAAGGCCGCCGGGGTCTGCCATTCCGACCTGCACTTCATCGAAGGCTCCTATCCCCATCCCCTGCCCGCCGTGCTGGGTCACGAGAGCGCCGGGATCGTCGAGGCGGTGGGCTCCGAGGTTCGCACCGTCAAGGTGGGCGACCATGTGATCACCTGCCTCAATCCCTATTGCGGCCACTGCGAGGTTTGCCTGACCGGCCACATGAACCTGTGCATCAGCCCCGAGACCAAGCGCGCCAAGGGCGACGAGCCCCGACTGTTCAAGGAAGACCTGGCCGGTCCCAGCAAGATGGCCCAGTTCCTGAACCTGTCGTCCTTCGCCGAGATGATGCTGGTGCACGAGCACGCCTGCGTCGCCATCCGCAAGGACATGCCCTTTGACCGCGCCGCCCTGATCGGCTGTTCGGTGATGACCGGGGTGGGCGCGGTGATCCACACCTCCAGCGTCCGGCCCGGCGAGACCGTGGCGGTGATCGGCTGCGGCGGGGTCGGCCTGGCCACCATCAACGGCGCGGCGATCGCCGGCGCGGGGCGGATCATCGCCATCGACCGCGTGCCCCACAAGCTGGAACTGGCCAAGACGTTCGGGGCCACCGACGTCATCAACGCCAATGACGGCGACGCGGTAAAGCAGGTTCAGGACCTGACCGGCGGCGGCGTGCACCACAGCTTCGAGGCCATCGGCCTGAAGGCCACCGCCGAGCAGTCGTTCAAGATGCTGCGCCGGGGCGGCACGGCCAACATCATCGGCATGATCCCGGTCGGCACCATGATCGAGCTGCACGGCGCCGACTTCCTGGGCGAGCGCAAGATCCAGGGCAGCTTCATGGGCAGCAACCGCTTCCCGGTCGACATGCCCCGCCTGGTCGACGCCTACATGGCCGGCAAGCTGAAGCTGGACGAACTGATCTCGCGCCGCATCAAGCTGGAAGACGTCAACTCGGCCTTCGACGAGCTGAAGCGCGGTGAACTGGCGCGCTCGGTGATCGTGTTCGACTGATATTCCTTCTCCCCTTGCGGGAGTAAGGTGGCGTCCAAAGGCCAACGGATGAGGGGTCGAAAGCCCTGTCAGCCGCGATGGTGGCATGACTGAACGCGATGGCGCCGTCTGGTAGACCCCTCATCTGACCCGCTGCGCGGGCCACCTTCTCCCGCAAGGGGGAGAAGGACCACGTTCCCCAAAGGCAACGCTTTCTTGAACTCTGCCTGCGCATAATGTCGCACCACCACACGTTGCGATGGGGCAGTAGAGTGAAGTTGAGCGAGTTTCTCGACGACGGGTTGGAAGGCGCGCTGTTGGTTATGGGCCGGCGGAGCCGGGTGGTCCGCATCTGCGTCAGCCTGATGATCGACGGCTTGCTGCTGGCCAATTTCGGCTGGAAGGCGGCTGGCGGCTGGTTCGCGGTCAATGTGGCGCTCGAGGCCTGGCTGCTGTTCCATCAGGTCCGGGCCGGCAAGAACCGCTACCCCTCGCCCCTGGTGCGGCTGGGCACGGTGGCGGCGTTCAGCGGGGCCTGGTCGATGATGGCCGCCCTGACCTGGATCAACGGTTCGCCGGCCATGAAGTTCGCCGGCCTGCTGATCCTGTTTGGCCTGCTGCTCGAAGCCCTGAAATACGCCGTGCTCAGCCGCGCCGCCTTCGTCGCGCTGGCGCCCTTCCCGGTGGCCGCCCTGATCATCGCGCCGATCGTGTTCGGCGGCTTTCGCGGCTGGGAGATGATCTTCGCGATCACCGTCCTGCTCGGCCTGGGCGCCTATCTGAGCAACGCCGCGCGGCTGATGCGCGCCAACGCTCACGCCCTTGAGGAGGCCAAGGCGCAGGCGCAGGCCGCCAACCTGGCCAAGTCAGCCTTCCTGGCGATGATGAGCCACGAGCTGCGCACGCCGATGAACGGGGTGATAGGCATGGCCCACGCCCTGGCCGCGACCCGGCTGGACCACCGCCAGACCGACTATCTCGACACCATCGTCCAGTCCGGAGACGGACTGATGACCATCCTCAACGACATTCTCGACCTGTCGAAAATCGAGGCCGGCAAGCTGGAGCTGGAAACCGCCAGCTTTGACGTCGCCGAACTGGGCCGTCAACTTCACCGCCTGTGGGTCGAGACGGCCCGCGCCAAGGGCGTCGACCTGGTGCTCGACATCGCGCCCGACACGCCGGCCTGGCTGGCCGGCGACGCGGCCCGCGTGCGCCAGGTGCTGTTGAACCTGATCTCCAACGCCCTGAAGTTCACCCTGGAGGGCGGCGTCCGCATCGGCATCGCTTGCGCTGAAGGCGGCGGCGTCGAGATCGTGGTCGCCGACACCGGCATCGGCATGTCGCCCGAGCAACTGGCCCGGCTGTTCCAACCCTTCGCCCAGGGCGAGGCCTCGACCACGCGCCGGTTCGGTGGTTCGGGCCTGGGCCTGTCGATCTGCCACCACTTGGTGACGCTGATGGGCGGACGGATTTCGGCGACCAGCCGGTCCGACCTCGGCTCGACTTTCCGGGTGACCTTGCCGCTGGCCCAGGCGGCAGCTCCCGTCGCCGTTCTGCCGGTCGCCCGCGGCGCCGGGCTGGAAGGCCGGCGTATCCTGGTGGTCGACGACAACCAGGTGAACCAGATCGTCGCCAAGGCCCTGCTGGAAGCGGTCGGCGCCGTGGTCAGCCTGGCCGATGACGGCCGCCACGGCCTGGACCGCCTGGCCGCCGAGGACTTCGACCTGGTCTTGATGGACCTCCACATGCCGACGATGGACGGCGTCGAGGCCCTGGCCCGCATCCGGGCCGGCGAAGGCGGCCGCGACGACATCCCGGTCATCGCTCTGACCGCCGACGGCATGTCGGGCGAGGCCGAGCGCCTGATGGGCCTGGGCTTCGACGACGTGCAGCACAAGCCGATCCAGCCGGCTCTGCTGATGCGGGCCGTGGCGGAGTGGTGCCATGCGCCGCGACGAGAACTCTTGGCCAAGGCCTCGTAAATACCGCTCAGCCCGGCGAATGCCGAGACCCAGATCCAAGGTCGCTGAGGATGATTGGAGAGGCGCGGCGCCATTGTCGTCAGCCCCATCGCCATTCCATCTGGGTCCGGGCATTCGCCGGGATGAGTGGATCGGAGATATCCACAGCGTCCCAATCGAACTCTGGACGAACCGATCATGCCGCGTGCGAAAATCATCGGTTCCGCCTATGTTGACCGCTACCCGCCATGCGTTTCGACGACCACTTCCTGGACGAACTGAAGAACCGCCTTCGCCCTTCCGACGTGATCGGAAAATCGGTGAAGCTGCGGCGGCAGGGGCGCGAATATGCGGGGCTGTCGCCGTTCACCAAGGAAAAGAGCCCGTCGTTCTTCGTCAATGACGACAAGGGCTTCTACCACTGCTTCTCCAGCGGCAAGCATGGCGACATCATCAGTTTCCTGCAGGAAACCGAGCGGCTGACCTTCACCGAGGCGGTCGAGCGGTTGGCGGCCGAGGCCGGCATGGCCCTGCCCGAGCCGGACGCTCGCGCCGCGCAAGAAGACAAGAAACGCGCCACCCTGACCGACTGGATGGACCTGGCCGCAGCCTGGTTCGAGAGCGAGCTACGCCGTCCCGTCGGCCAGGCGGCCCGCGACTACCTGGTCCGCCGCGCCTTGCCGCAGGACCAGTGGAGCCCTTTTCGTTTGGGCTTTTCACCCTCCGGGCGAACCGCGCTGAAGGACTATCTGATCGCCAAGGGCGCTTCGCCGGGCGAACTGGTCGAGGCCGGCCTGCTGATCGCGCCCGAGGACGGCGGCGCGCCCTATGACCGGTTCCGCGACCGGATCATCTTTCCGATCACCGACACCCGGGGCCGGGTGGTGTCGTTCGGCGGCCGGGCCATGGATCCCGCCGCCCGCGCCAAATATCTGAACGGCCCCGAGACCACGCTCTTCCACAAGGGCCGGCTGCTGTATGGCCTGTACGAGGCCCGCAAGCTGCTGCACGCCGCCCAGGCCGCCGCCGGTCCCGAAAAGGGCGTCGAGCAGACGCCGCTGATGGTGGTCGAGGGCTATATGGACGTCATCGCCTGCCAGCGGGCGGGCCTGCCGGCCGTGGCGCCCATGGGCACGGCCATGACCGAGGAGCAGATGGAGGTGCTGTGGCGCCTGCATCCCGAACCCACCCTCAGCTTCGATGGCGACAAGGCCGGCCAGCGCGCCGCCAGCCGGGCCATCGACCGCGCCCTGCCGCTGCTCAAGCCCGGCCGGTCGTTCAAGTTCTCTATGGTGACCGGCGGCAAGGATCCCGACGACGTCCTGCGCGAACAGGGCGCGGCGGCGCTGAAGAGCCAGATGACGGCGACCACCCCCTTCGTCCAGGCCTTGTTCGACCGCGAACGTGACCTGGAGCCTCTGGACACCCCCGAGCGCAAGGCGGGCTTCAAGCAGCGGCTGCGGGCCGCGGCCGGCACGATCGCTGACAAGGACCTGGCGGCGGCCTATCGCGACGACCTCTATGCCCGGCTGGACGCCCTGTTCCCCAAGCCGGGCTATGGCGGCGGCCAGAGTGGCGGCGGCGAGGGCCGTCCTTGGGTCCCGCGCGCCCAGTGGAAGGGCGGCAAGGATCGCGCGCCGCCCGATCCGGGCATCCGGGGCGTTGCTCGGGCCGAGATCGGCACGCGGCTCAAGCCCTTCCACGCCGCCGTGGCCATCGCCGCCCTCGACCATCCCGCCTGGGCGCGCTCCTATGACGAGGCCATCGAGCGCATCGGCTTTGGCGATCCCCGCCTCGCGCCCCTGGCGGCCGAACTGTTCGACGCCCTGTCCGACGATATCAGCGACGACGTCGCCTTCCGCGACATCTTGACGCGCAAGGGCCTGGGCGAGCAGGTCGCCGAGGTCGAGCGCGTGGCCGCCGCCATCAGCGCGCCCTTCCTCGATCCCAAGATGGAGCCCCACCGCGCCAAGGCCCTGTGGTCTGCCTGCTACGAGGCCTTGGTCGAGATCGGCGACAGCGAGCGCGCGCTGGGGTCCCTCCGCCGCGAAGCCGTCACCGCCGAGACCCTGACGGCGACCCGCGACCTGCGGGTGCGGATCGGGGTGCTGGAGCGGCGGATCAGCGGGCTGGAGTTCTGGGAAGCGCCGGTGACGGTGCTGCCGATCACGTAGATTGATGATCCGCTCATCCCGGCGAATGCCGGGACCCAGATACATCCTGAGCGCCGCGCAATTAGGCGTTCAAATTCAATCCGACAAACAGGTCCCGCCAATCTGGATTGGCTTCTTCGATCAGCATCAGCTTCCAGGATCGGCGCCATTCCTTGATCCGGCGCTCACGCTTAAATGCTTCGTCGCGGGACTCATAGACCTCATACCAAACAAGCATGACGCAGCCGTATTTGGCCGTGAAGCCCCCTCGGCTTTCATCCCGATGCTCCTCGATGCGGCGCAGCAAATCGTCAGTCGAACCGATATAGAGCGTGCCGTTTCGCTGGCTGGCGACGATGTAGGTATAGAAAGCCATGCTCGTATATCCGCGCACGTTCATGACTGGCGAAAGCAGAAAAACGGGGGTTTCGATTTAGGCGCCATGGATGGATCTGGGTCCCGGCACTCGCCGGGATGAGCGGATTATCAAGACTGGCATCAAAGAGCGTGCGCCTATCCCGTCTTGACTCCGGCGTCATGCGACGCCATCTGGCGACTCACGGATTTGCCACGCTGCTGATTGACATCGCTCGGGCCGCCATTTGCATGTGCGCGCCCTCCTTGAAACAGGATGTCACCCTCGTCGCCGCCAGGTCCCAGTGGCTGCTGAAACCTCTCGAAGGTCGATGCTGATCACGCCCGAAGTCAGCGCCTCCGCAATGAGCCTAGCTCGCGGAGCGTTCAGCCATGGCTCTTCGGCGCGTGTCAGGTGTTTTCCTTGAGAATTTTTCAGCGATGCGCTGGAAGCGTGAACGGACGGCAGGGCGCGATGCGCAGGCGACCCACCATTTAGACATTTCACGGCGCGCG
The DNA here is from genome assembly GCF_049896225.1 of Caulobacter sp. DWR3-1-2. Lineage (NCBI taxonomy): Bacteria > Pseudomonadati > Pseudomonadota > Alphaproteobacteria > Caulobacterales > Caulobacteraceae > Caulobacter > Caulobacter sp. DWR3-1-2. The sequence continues at coordinate 167,863 of NZ_JAFCTW010000007.1, forward strand.
CCACGAACCAGGCGCCGCGCCGTTTCGGAGACTTGAATGAGCACGACGACGACTGATGGAGCCGAACCCCCCGAATCCGGTGGCGGCGATGGTCCCCTGCTCGACCTCACCGATGCCGGCGTAAAGAAGTTCATCAAGCAGGCCAAGGCCCGCGGCTACGTCACCATGGACGAGCTGAACAAGGTTCTGCCGTCGGAAGAAGTGACGTCCGAGGCCATTGAAGACACCCTCGCCATGTTGAGCGAGATGGGCGTCAACGTGGTCGAGGCCGAAGAGGACGCCGAGACCTCGGAAGGCGGCGAAGTCGTCGCCCGCGAGGACAACCAGCAGGTCATCACCAGCGACAAGCCGGCGGCCTATGACCGTACGGACGATCCCGTGCGGATGTATCTGCGCGAGATGGGCAGCGTCGAGCTGCTGTCGCGCGAGGGCGAAATCGCCATCGCCAAGCGCATCGAGGCCGGCCGCGACACGATGATTCGCGGTCTGTGCGAAAGCGCCCTGACCTTCGAGGCGATCATGGTCTGGCGCGAGGAGCTCGGCACCGGCCGCATCCTGCTGCGCGAAGTGATCGACCTGGAAGGCACCTACGCCGCGATCAACGGCGTGGCCGCCGCGCCTGCCGCCGAGGACGCCGAGCCCGCCGAACCGGCCGAGTCCGACCCCGACGCTCCCAAGGCCGAGGGTGACGATGACGAGGACGATTTCGACGACGGCGCCGGCCCGACGGTCAGCGCCATGGAAGGCGAGTTGCGCGAAGGCGTGATGGCCATCCTGGATGCGATCGCCAGCGAGTTCGAGACCTTCCGCAAGCTGCAGGACAAGCTGGTCGGCAGCCGCCTGAAGGGCGCCGATCTCAGCGACGCCGACCGCAAGGCCTATGAAGGCCTGTCGACCACGATCATCCAGCATCTGAAGACGCTGAAGCTGAACAACAACCGCATCGAGGCGCTGGTCGAGCAGCTCTATGCGATCAACAAGCGCCTGATCGGTCTCGAAGGTCGCCTGCTGCGCCTGGCCGACAGCTATGGCATCAGCCGCAGCGAGTTCCTGAAGGCCTATTTCGGCTCCGAGCTGAACCCGAACTGGGTTGAGCAGGTCAAGGCCATGGGCGTGCGCTGGACCAAGTTCGTCGAGAACGACAACAACTCGGTCGGCGACATCCGTCAGGAAATCGCCGCCTTGGCCACCGAGACCGGCGTGCCGATCGACGACTATCGCCGCATCGTCCAGACCGTTCAGAAAGGCGAGCGCGAAGCCCGTCAGGCCAAGAAGGAGATGGTGGAAGCCAACCTCCGTCTCGTCATCTCGATCGCCAAGAAGTACACCAACCGCGGCCTGCAGTTCCTGGACCTGATCCAGGAAGGCAATATCGGCCTGATGAAGGCCGTCGATAAGTTCGAATATCGCCGCGGCTACAAGTTCTCGACCTACGCCACCTGGTGGATCCGTCAGGCGATCACCCGCTCGATCGCCGACCAGGCGCGGACCATCCGCATCCCGGTGCACATGATCGAGACGATCAACAAGATCGTCCGCACCAGCCGCCAGATGCTGCACGAGATCGGCCGCGAGCCGACCCCCGAAGAGCTGGCCGAAAAGCTGGCCATGCCGCTGGAAAAGGTCCGCAAGGTCCTGAAGATCGCCAAGGAGCCGATCAGCCTCGAAACGCCGATCGGCGACGAGGAAGACAGCCACCTGGGCGACTTCATCGAGGACAAGAACGCCATCCTGCCGATCGACGCGGCCATCCAGAGCAATCTTCGCGAGACAACGACGCGCGTGCTCGCGTCGCTGACCCCGCGGGAGGAACGCGTGCTGCGGATGCGGTTCGGCATCGGCATGAACACCGACCACACCCTGGAAGAGGTCGGCCAGCAGTTCTCGGTCACCCGCGAACGCATCCGGCAGATCGAGGCCAAAGCGCTGCGCAAGCTTAAGCACCCGAGCCGGTCGCGCAAGCTGCGGTCGTTCCTGGACAGCTAGGCGCACATCGCGGCGCGCGCATCTCTAGAGCATTTTTCGAGCGAAGTGGTTCCGGTTCGCGTGAAGAAAAATGCGTCAAAACAAAAGATTAGAGCTCACGGCTTGACGCAGTCAGGTCGGGAAATGCTCTAGACAAAGCAAAGGCCCCTCGGATCGACCGAGGGGCCTTTCGTGTCTATGGGCGGATGCGATCAGTCCTTGAACAGCTTGTCGTCGCTGCGCGAGCCGATGCCGGCGATCGCCGCACCGCCCTGCTCGACCACCGACGACAGGCCGGCGTCGGAGTCGATCTTTCGGGCCTCTTCGTCGCGTTCGGCGGGATCGGTCTTGGCGTCGGTCGGGGTCATCGAGGGTGGGGTTTCGGTCTCGTCGTTTGGAAGGCCGGTGGCGGACGGGTCGGACTGGGACATGGTAATCTCCTGGCTGTCCAAATCGAACGCCTCGCCAGCAGGCTGGTTCTCTCCCTTCCTGCGCATCGGATCGACATGCCGTCTGGCGCTAAGGTCCGCCGCGCTGCAAACTAGAGGATCGACCAAGGAGCCCGCCATGACCGTCCCGGACGAGGAGCTATTCGCCTTTGTCGATGGCGAACTGCCGCCCGAGGCCATGGCGCGTATCGAGGCGGCTCTGGAGGGCGATCCCCAACTGGCGCTGCGGGTCGAGACGCAGCGCGCCTTGCGTCGGTTGCTCTCGGGATCCCCTATGGGCGCGGCCGCGACGTCACCTCAAAAGCGGGCCGCCGCCACGACGCCCCGTCCTGGCCCTGCGCCCAAGGTGGCCGAAGTCATCGCTTTCCCCGGCGCTCAAGCCAAGGCCAAGACCAAGCCGACCCCCAAGTCGGCTTCGCCCAGGGTCGCCAGGCCCAAGGCCGAGGCCGGTGGGCGCGGGTCGCACTGGATGATGATCGGCTGCCTGGTGGCGGGGCTGGCGATCGGCCGGCTGGCGGCGCCTTCGCCCCCGACCCTGAGCGGCGCGCAGGACATTCCACCGACCGCCGCCGGACCCTTGGTCAAGGCGCTGAATAGCCAAGCCCCGGGCCAGGTAGCCCTCGTGAAAATCGGCCTGTCGTTCAAGAACAAGGCGGGGCTCTATTGCCGCACCTTCCAGGCCTCGGGCCAGACACCGGTAGCGGGGGTGGCGTGCCGCGAGGCCTCGACCTGGCGGTTGCGGGTGGTCAGCTTCGCCGGCCCGGGGGCCGTGCGGCCAACGGTCGATGCGCTGATCGCCGGCCAACCTCTGGACGCCGCCGGCGAGGCCCGGGCCAAGGCGGCGGGCTGGAAAGCCAGATAAGGCGCCGCCCCCCGGCGAAGCCAGGGGGCGGCAGGTCCGAACCCGCGCAGGGGGGAATGCGGGGTGGGTTCGGACCGGCTCGTGGCCGGTCGATCGCGCCCGAGCCTAGAGCATTTCCCGACCTGACTGCGTCAGGCCGTGAGCTCTAATCTTTTGTTTTGACGCATTTTTCTTCACGCGAACCGAAACCACTTCGCTCGAAAAATGCTCTAGACCTTCATGTCCAGGAGGGCGCCCGCCATCTCGTTGGCGGTTCTAGCGACGGCGGCGTTGGCCTTGAAGTCGATCTTGGCCGAGACCTGTTCAACGACTTCGTGCGCCAGATCGACCTTGCTGCCTTCCAGGCTCGAGGCGGCCGTGCGCTGGGCGCTGGCGCTGAGACGATCGGCGGCGGCGAACATGCCGGCGGCGGCGGTGGCGAGTACCTGCACGGACCGTTTCCCTCAAGTTGCTCGCGCAGTGTCTCTCCGCCCGGTTAAGCACTCTTCACCAAAGAGGGTGAAATTACACGGTTAAGGGGCGCGGCCCGATGAGGAGGCCTGCCCAACGCCGGTTTCTCAGAGATTTCAAACGTTCAGGTTGGGAAAACTCGACAATCCGCGCGCCGGTAGCCAAAGTTCGCGCCTTCGCGGGTCGTCCCCGCCCTTGGAGCCTGCTTGATGCCGTTCTCCCGTCGCGCCGCCCTAGCCGGCGTCGCCCTGCTGCTGACCGTCCAACCCGTTTTCGCTGCTCCCGTTAGTAGGGCGACCGCCGCGAAGGCCGCCGCCAAGCCCGGCTTCACGCCTTCGGCCGACGCCATCCGGGCGCACATGTCCTTCCTGGCCGATGACCTGCTGGAAGGCCGCGAGGCCGGCACCCGGGGCTACGACATCGCCGCCAACTACGTGGCCTCGCAATATGCCCTGATGCATGTGAAGCCGGCGGGCGGGAATGGCTCCTACCTGCAGCCCGTGCCGCTGACGGCCTATCGGAACGCTTCGCAGGGCGGGGTGTCATTCACCGGCGCCGACGGCAAGTCGGGCGCCCTGGTGTTCGCCGAGGATTATCTGCCGTCGGCCCAGGCTCGCCAGGCCGAGCTGTCGGTGACCGCGCCGCTGGTCTTCGTGGGCTATGGGATCAGCGCGCCCGAGCGCGGCCGCGACGACTATGCGGGGCTGGACATCAAGGGCAAGATCGTCGTGCTGATGGGCGGCGCCCCCAGCGGTTTCCAGACCGAGGAACGGGCCCACTACGGCAACGCCAACGTCAAGCGGGCCGAGGCGGCCAAGCGCGGCGCGATCGGCGTGCTGATCATGCCGACCACCGGCGGTGAGAAGCGCCGTCCCTTCCAGCGCGGCGTGGCCAACTTTCAGGAATGGCGGATGACCTGGCGCGACGCCCAGGATGTTCCCTATGTGCGCGGCGCCTCTGCCCCCAGCCTGGCCAATCTGAGCCTGGCGGGCGCGGCCAAGCTGTTCGCCGGCGCGCCTGTCGCCTTGGACGCCGTGCTGGCGACCGCCGAGACCCCCGAAGGCCTGGTCAAGGGTTTCGCCCTGCCAATCCAGGCGACGGTCGCTCTAAAAACCGAGATCGAGAAGCGTCAGAGCAGCAATGTCGTCGGCATGATCGAGGGTACGGACCCAACGCTGAAGGCCCAGACCATCATCCTCAGCGCTCACCTCGACCACCTGGGCATCCATGGCGAGGGTGCCGACAAGATCAATAATGGCGCGCTCGACAACGCCTCGGGCGTGGCCACCCTGCTGGAGGTGGCGCGCGGCTTCAAGGAGGCCAGGACCAAGCCCAAGCGCTCGATCGTGTTGCTGGTGGTGACCGCCGAGGAGAAGGGCCTGATCGGCTCGGAATATTTCGCCAACAACCCGACCGTGCCCAAGGCCGGCATCGCCGCCGACGTCAATCTGGACATGCCGGTTCTGCTGTACGACTTCCAGGACGTCATCGCCTTTGGCGCCAACCGCTCGTCGATCGGCCCGGCCGTGGCCCGCGCCGCCGGCCGCGTCGGCATCGGCCTGTCGGCCGATCCGCTGCCGGAGGAAGGCCTGTTTACCCGCAGCGATCACTACCGCTTCGTCGAGCAGGGCGTGCCGTCGGTGTTCCTGATGACCGGTTTCAAGAACGGCGGCGAGAAGGGCTTCAAGGAGTTCCTGGCCACTCACTATCACAAGCCCAATGACGACCTGAGCCAGCCGATCGACTATGTGGCCGGCGCCCGCTTCGCCCTGGTCAATTACGAGATCGCCCGCGAACTGGCCGACGCGCCCGCCCGGCCGACCTGGAACAAGGGCGACTTCTTCGGGAACCTGTTCGGCAAGAAGTAGCGCCGAGCTCCCAGCTGGGGACAGGCGCATGCGCCTGTCCCCATTCGCCTTGACCCCATCAGCCGCCTTGACCCCGCCTGCCCGCGGCGCGATCTGTACCCGCGGATGAGCCGGAGACGGGACGCGTGCTGAGTGTGGGAAGCCTGCTGAGGATCGGCCTGATCGCGCCGGCGGTCATGGTGGCCGACGTCTGGCTGGCCCAGCGGCTGTTTCCGGGCTTCAATTCCGGGGCCCAGTTCATCAGCGAGCTTGGCGGACCGGCCGCGCCCAATCCGGCGATCTTCAATGTGGGCATGGTCGTGGCTGGGCTGGCGGGCATGGCGGCGGGGGGCGGCTTCGCCCACGCCCTGCAGGACGCCGGCGGCCGTCGCCAGGTCTCGGCCTTCGCCGGGCTATGGGTGGCGATGACCGGCCTGGGCGCCCTGTTTGCTGGCCTGTTCCACTGGCCCGATCCCATGCACCGCGCCTGCGGCGTGGGCCTGGCCATCCAGTTCGCGCCGCTGTTCACCGCCTGGGCCCTGTGGGGCAAGCCCCAGCACCGCCGGTTGGCCCACTTCTCGCTGGGCTGGTTCTTCGGCCTGCTGCTGGTGCTGGCCCTGCTGACCGGCGTGTGGAACGTGCGCACCGGCTCGGACGTCGGCCTTTGGCAGCGCGGCCACGCGTTCCTGGGCCTGCTGTGGCTGGCCATCGCGTCCTGGAACCTCGACCGCCACTGGCGCTCGCGGCCGACCGACATGGGCGAGCCGCCTGAAGCGTCCGGGGAACCGGACTACGCTTCCGCCGCCTCGTAGCGCGCGACTACTTCCAAGCGTAGTTGAAGCTGATGCTGATCCGCTCTTGCTTGGCGGCGTTGGCTGGCACCTCGTGGCGCAACCAGCTTTCCCACATCAGCACCGCGCCCGGCTGGGGCTGGACGTAGACGAAGGTCTGGCGATCCTCCGGCGCGTCGGCCTGGCGGGTCGGCGCGGCCATCATCAGCGGCAGGCGCGGGTCCTCCAGCTTCAGGGCCGAGGCGCCGGGCGGGGTCGCCACATAGACCGTGCCCGACAGCACGCTGTGGGGATGGATGTGGCTGCTATGGGCGCCGCCGGGCTTGAGGATATTGATCCACAGGCTGTCCATCACCAGCCGCCCCCCGGCCAGCTCCAGGTTCAGATCGCGGGCGAACGCCACGGCGTGCTTGTCGAGCTTCTTCTTGAGATCGGCGAACAGGCTGTCGCGTTGCGGCAGGTCATTCAGCGAGGCGTAGGAGGTGTAGCCGGGATAGCCCTTTTCCTTGGCCCAGGCCTTGCCGGCCCGGTCCTCGGAAGCAATCGCCCGGCAGGCGTCTTCCAGCTCGGCGTTGAAGGCCTCGAACCCCTTTTCGGCGGCGAGGCTGCCCTCATAGAGGTGGGTGACGAAGAGCGGGCGCAGGGTCATGGGGCGTCATACCGCCCCGCCGCGTTGACGACAAATCGCGATCGGCGGATGATCGCGCCATGGCCGACGGCGAAATCACCCTGAAGATTGACGAGGCGCTTGCCGCGAGCCTGAAGGCTCGGGCCGCTGCGACGGGTCAAAGTATTGAGGCCGTGGCCGTAGACAGCCTTGATTTGATGTTTAGCCAGGATCGAGGATTTAACGACAGCGCGGCGCATTGGGACGAAATTCAGCGCATTGTTGACGAAACCGAGCGAGATGGCGGCATTCCTCTGGAAGACGTTGAGCGTTGGGTGGCTTCATGGGACACCGACAACGAACTGCCGCCGCCTGAGCCTCGTCCTAGAACCGCCGGTCGATGAAGGTCGAGATTTCGGCGGCTGCTCGCCGAGATATCCAGTATCTGCGGCGCTGGTTGGCTGGACGTTCGCCCGATACAGCGAAGCGCGCGAGCCAAACCAATAGTCGCTGCGATTGCGAGCCTGAATAAATTTCCGGAACGTGGCCTTAGCGTGCGAGGAGACTTGCGCGAGCTTATCGTGCCCTTCGGCTCGGCCGGCTCTGTCTTGCGGTATGGCATCGTGGCGGACCGCGTAACCATCGCCCGCGTCTTCCACAGCCTGGAACGTCGCTGACTGCCCCAGACTCACCTATATGTCCCCCGTGGACCAAGACACCTTCGCCCCTCCCCCCGCCAACGCCCTGAAGGGCGCCGCCCTGATCAAGGACGAGGTCTCGCGCCTGCCCGACGCGCCGGGGGTGTATCGGATGATCGGCGAGGACGACGAGGTTCTCTATGTCGGCAAGGCCAAGAGCCTGAAGAAGCGGGTGATCCAGTACGCCCAGGGCCGCTTTCACACCAACCGCATCGCCCACATGGTCGACGCCACGCGGTCGATGGTGTTCGTCACCACGCGCAGCGAGGCCGACGCCCTGCTGCTCGAGATCAACCTGATCAAGTCGCTGAAGCCGCGCTTCAACGTGCTGCTGCGCGACGACAAGAGCTTTCCCGAGATCATGATCCGCCGCGATCATGACGCGCCGCAGTTGCGCAAGCATCGCGGGGCTCACACCATCAAGGGCGACTATTTCGGGCCGTTCGCCAGCGCGTGGGCGGTGAACCGGACGCTGAACACCCTGCAGAAGGCCTTCCTGTTGCGCTCATGCAGCGACAGTGTCTACGAGACCCGCTCGCGGCCCTGCATGCTGCATCAGATCAAGCGCTGCGCCGCGCCATGCACGGGACTGGTCGGCAAGGATGACTACCAGGCCCTGGTCGACCAGGCCGAGGCGTTCTTGCGCGGCAAGTCTCGCGCGGTGATGGCGACCATGGCCAAGGCCATGGAAGAGGCCTCCGAGGACATGGAGTTCGAGCGCGCCGCCCGGCTGCGCGACCGGATCCGGGCCTTGGCCGCGGTGGCCGCCGAAAGCCAGATCAATCCCGAGACCGTGGACGAGGCCGACGTCGTGGCCCTGCACGTCGAGGGCGGCCAGGCCTGCGTGCAGGTGTTCTTCTTCCGCGCCGGCCAGAACTGGGGCAACCGCGCCTATTTCCCGCGGGTGACCGGCAATGCAGAAGAGGAAGACGCCGAAGACGGTGAAAAGAGCGCCACCGAGGACCAGCGCATCCTCACCGCCTTCCTGGGCCAGTTCTACGACGACAAGCCGATCCCGCGCCTGATCCTGACCAACCTCGAGCCCGCCGACCGCGAACTGCTGAGTGAGGCCTTCTGCCTGAAGAGCGGGCGCAAGGTGGAGATCGCCACTCCCAGGCGCGGCGAGAAGGCCGACCTGGTCGGACACGCCCTGACCAACGCGCGCGAAGCGCTGGGGCGGAAGATGGCCGAGGGCAGCGCCCAGACCAAGCTGCTGGCCGGGGTCTGCGAGGCCTTCGGCCTTGACGGTCCGCCCGAGCGGATCGAGGTCTATGACAACAGCCACATCCAGGGCACCAACGCCGTGGGCGGTATGATCGTGGCCGGGCCCGAAGGCTTCATGAAGGGCCAGTACCGCAAGTTCAACATCAAGAGCACCGAGCTGACCCCCGGCGACGACTACGGCATGATGAAGGAGGTGCTAAAGCGTCGCTTCGCCCGCCTGATCAAGGAAGAGGACGAGGGCGACAGCTCGGCCCGGCCCGACCTCGTCTTGGTCGACGGCGGCAAGGGCCAGCTGGACGCGGCGATCGAGGTGATGGCCGACCTGGGCGTCGATGACATCGCCGTGGTCGGCGTCGCCAAGGGGCCCGACCGCGACGCCGGGCTGGAGCGGTTCTTCATGCCCGACAAGACGCCGTTCATGCTCGAGCCCAAGTCGCCGGTGCTCTACTACCTGCAGCGCCTGCGCGACGAGGCCCACCGCTTCGCGATCGGCGCCCACCGCACGCGGCGCTCGATGGACCTGAAGAAGAACCCCCTCGACGAGATCGAGGGGGTCGGTCCGGGGCGCAAAAAGGCCCTGCTGCATGCGTTCGGCTCGGCCAAGGGCGTGGGTCGGGCCGGGGTCGAGGATTTGGTGAAGGTGGACGGGGTCAGCCTGCCGCTGGCCGAGCGGATCCACGCATTTTTCCGGAAGAGCTAGCGGCTCACCCACCGCTTGGTTCCCCGCCCCGCGTCCCCACATATGAGCCATCCTCATACCCAAGCTTAGGCCTTGCTCATGTCCACGTCGCTCTATGACCTGACTGTCCCCGTGCTGGTCCGCGCCCTGCGCAACCTTTCGGCCATACTGAAGAAGGGCGAGGCCTTCGCCAAGGAGACGGGTCTGGACCCCAAGGACCTGATCGAGGCTCGCCTGTTCCCCGACATGGGCGCCCTGGCCAGCCAGATCCAGCGGGCCAGCGACAGCGCCAAGGGCTGCGTCGTCCGCATCGGCGGCGTCGAGAACCTGGCCATGGCCGACACCGAGACCACCTTCGACGAGCTCCAGGCCCGAATCGCCGCCACCATCGCCTTCCTGGAAAACACCCCGCGCGAGGCCATGGACGGCAAGGAGGAGACGCAAGTGGTGCTCAAGCTCCCCAATGGCGAGTTTCCGTTCACGGCAACGAACTTCGCCTTGGGCTTCGTGCTGCCCAACGTTTTCTTCCACGTCACCACTGCCTACGGCATCCTGCGCCACAAGGGCGTGCCGCTCGGCAAGCTGGACTATCTCGGCGGGCTATAGGTTTAAGTCCTCCCCCTATGGGGGAGGCGATCGCGCAGCGATCGGTGGGGGGAGTTTTGGAGCCGATCGCCGGCCTGGCGAACATCCGATCACTCCCCCCTCAGTCGGCCTCGCCGACATCTCTCCCGCAGGGGGAGGACTTCTACGCCGCCTTCGGCCTCAGCGCCCATAGCCCGCCGAAGCTCAACGCCGCCGCGACGGCCAGGTACAGCCCCACCGGCGCTAGCCCGCCTCGCTCGGCCAGGGCCTGGGCGATCATCGGGGCCAGGCCGCCGCCCAATATGCCGCCGAGATTGAACGCCGCCGAGGCCCCGGTGTAGCGCACCCGCGCCGGAAACAGGTCGGGCAGGAAGGCCCCCAGCGGGCCATAGACGAAGCCCATGACCAGCAGGCCCAGGGCCAGGAAGGCGAAGATCACCAGCAGCGAGCCGGAGCCCAGCATCGCCGGCAGCAGGGCCCCGACCCCCACGGTCATGGCGCAGCCGGCCATCAGCACCCGGCGCGGACTGCTGGCGTCGGCCCAGTAGCCGGCCGCGACGATGCCAGCGGCCATGAACAGGATGGCCCCCAGTTGCACGCTCAGCATGGCGGTGCGGCTGTAGCCCAGGGTGTTGACCCCGTAGCCGAGCGCGAAGGCGGTCATCAGGTAGTAGACGGCGAAGCAGCAGATGGCCGCCAGGGTTCCGCACAGGGTGACCCGCCAGTGGTCGCGCAGCAGTTCGCCCAGCGGCACGGCCGGCGGCGCCTCGTGGGCGATGGCGGCGGCGAAGGCGGGGGTCTCGGTCAATTTCAGCCGCACCCACAGCCCCACCCCGACCAGGGCGGCGCTGCCCAGGAACGGCAGGCGCCAACCCCAGGCCATGAACTGCTGCGGCGTCAGGATCACGCCCAGGATCAGGAACAATCCGTTGGCCGCGATGAAGCCGACCGGCGCGCCCAGCTGCGGGAACATGCCGAACCGCGCCCTCCAGCCCGGAGGCGCGTTTTCGACCGCGAGCAAGGCCGCCCCGCCCCACTCGCCGCCCAGGCCAAAGCCCTGTCCGAACCGCAGCAGGCATAGCAGGACGGGCGCCAGCCAGCCGGCCATGGCGTAGGTGGGCAAGAAGGCGATGGCCAGGGTCGAGCCACCCATCAACATCAGCGACGCCACCAGGGTCGACTTGCGTCCCACCCGGTCGCCGAAATGGCCGAACACCGCCGCGCCGATCGGCCGGGCCAGGAACGCCACGCCCAGGCTGGCGAAGGCCGCCATCTGCTGCAGGCTGGCCGACTTGGACGGGAAGAACAGCGAGCCGAACACCAGCGAGGCGGCTGTGGCGTAGATGTAGAAGTCGTAGAACTCCACCGCCGTGCCGACCAAGCTGGCGGTCAGCACGCGGCGAGAGGAATTGGCGCCGGGTGGCTGGGTCTCGTCCATGGGGTCTCCCTAGATGCCGGCGAGGGCTAAGCGCGATAAGAACGCAAGGTCAACTGATTGGGTAGAAACCGCCCCAAACCGCACCTTTTCGAGCAGCCTTGGCGGGATCTGTCCTTTGCTGTCGTCGCAACGCGGCATGGCCATGCCGAAATAGTTTAGTTTTCGAGGAGGCGCACGTAGGACGCCAGGTCAGGGACCTTCTGAACCACCGTCCAGAAACGGCGGTCCGCCGTGACGACCCGCGTCCGCTCGCGCACGGCCAAGGCCAGGTAGAGACAGTCGTAGACGGCATGGCCCAGACGTTGAGCCAGCACCGCAGCGGCTTGCAAATCTTCCTCGATCGGGATCGCGGTCACCGGCGCGTTGAACAATTCCGATAGATGCTCGGCGGCCTCCTCGGCTTGGAGCTCGCCCCGCCTCGCGCGCCGCCACAAGGCGCTCGCCGCCTCCAAAAGCCAGAGCGACGGCGCGATCAGGTCTTCTTCCAGCAAGGCGTCGGCGGCGGACTGACCTGGCTCATCCAGAACCCATTTCAGCGCCACGGAGGCGTCGATGACCAGGGTCATCGAGCGTCGCGGTCGGCACGGATCAGGTCAGCGGATTCTCCCGCGATGCGTCCGACGGTCTTTTCACGAAGGCTGGCGGCGCGTTCGCGAAACGCGGCGCGGCCGGCCTTGAGCGCGGCCTCCAGAATCAAGCGATGCTCGGCTTCGGCGCTGCGACCGTTCAGGGCCGCCCGGCGCTTGAGCGCTTCGACGACGTCACGGGGCACTTCGCGAACCAAGAGCTGAGCCATGACGAATGATATCATCTGCTATCATAACGCGCAATCGGCTCCCCATAGCCCTTCCGCTCGCTCATGCGTTAGAACGCCACCATGAAGAACTTGCCCAACATCCTGACCTCGGCGCGCCTGGTCATCGCCCTGTTCATGTTCGTGGCCTTGGCCGCGGCCGCTGGCGGCCTGCCGTGGATCGGCGATAGCCTGAGCACGACCCAGCAATATTCGCTGCAGCGCTGGGCGTTTTGGGCGTTCGTGATCGCCGCCATCACCGACTTCTTCGACGGCTGGCTGGCCCGCAAGCTGGACGCGGTCAGCATCTGGGGCGCGATCCTTGATCCGATCGGCGACAAGATCCTGGTCTGCGGCGGCTTGCTAGGCCTGATGGCCCTGGGCCCCAATCCGCTGGTCATCTTGCCGGCCGGCTTGATCCTGTTTCGCGAATTCGCCGTCAGCGCCCTGCGCGAAGTGAGCGCTGGCAAGGGAATCAAGCTGCCGGTCACCTTGCTGGCCAAGTGGAAGACCACGCTGCAACTGGTGGCCATCGCCGGCGAGATCGTCATCGTCTCATGGAGCGCCTTCAACCTGCCCGACGACAAGGTGCTGTTCGGCTACACGGCCATGGGTGTCCACGGCCTGCTCTGGGTCGCCGCCGTGGTGACGCTGATCACCGGGGCTCAATATTGGGAAGCGGCAAGGAAGGCGCTGGTCTAGGGCGGACCTCCCCCTGTGGGCTAGCAGATTCACACATGTCTGATGGCGGCCTGTAAGTTAGCCAGGGTCCAGCCGCATTTGCGGTCCTGGAGGCTGCGCCAACCGCGTAGCATGACGATGGGGCCGGGCTTGCCGTAGTAGCCGGTCCAGCCGCCCAGTCGGGCGCAGACCCAGGCGGCATAGGCCATGGTTTTCGGGGGATGGGGGTTTTTCTGGCGCTGGGTCTTGCCTTCGAGTTCGGCGCAGCAGGCCTCGATGAGCGGGATGTCGCCGGGATCGAAGGCGTCGAGGATGGGACGGGGAACCTGGCCTGGGACCGGGTCGCGGGCATGGACCAGTTGCTGGACGATGACGGCGGCGATCAACAGCAGGGTGACCAGCTTCTGGCGGGGCAGATCGTGGGCCTGGCGCAGGGCTTCGATGTGGAAGCCCTCGGTCTTAAGGGCCCGGAACAACTGCTCGATGGCCCAGCGGCGGCGATAGAGGTCGACCACGGCGAAAGCCTCCTGGGCGGTCTGGACGGGCGCGGTGGTGATCAGCCGCCAGTGCAAAGGCGGCTCGCCCTGCGGAGCGTCGACCTCGCGGGCGTCGACCACCGTGACAGCCACCCTGGCGGCCAGGGCGCAACCCGCGCCACGGTTGGCCGGCCGCGCCAGCTCGACGGGGGCCAGCCGCACCGCCAGCGTCGCCTCGCGCGCCTTGCGGCCGCCCCGGGCCGGCAGTTTCACGACCTGCCGCCCGGCCTCGGCCAGGGCGTCGAGGGTGGAGAACAGCTTGCCGCCGTCGCCC
>NZ_JAFCTW010000008.1:0-178570 GCF_049896225.1 Caulobacter sp. DWR3-1-2
TCGCCCAGCGTCGTCACCGAAACGGCCTGGACGATGCCGCCGACCGGGGCGGTCAGGGTCTGCAGGCCGCGCTTCTGCTGGGCCTTGCGCAGGGCGTCGCCCCGGGTGGCGGCCAGGCCTTCGGCCTCGGCCCGTTCCTGGGCGGCTAAGCCGCCTCCCCCCGCGCCTTGGCGCCGGGGTCGTAGTTGAGGATCGGCGACAGCCACTTCTCCGCATAGGCCAGGTCCCAGCCCTTGCGGCGGGCATAGTCCTCGACCTGGTCGAGATCGACCTTGCCGACGCCGAAATAGTGGCTCTGCGGGTGGCTGAAATAGAAGCCCGACACCGCCGCCCCGGGGCTCATGGCGTAGCTCTCGGTCAGGATCATGCCGGTGGCGGCCTCCGCGTCCAGCAGCTTGAACAGCGTGCCCTTTTCGGTGTGGTCGGGCTGGGCCGGATAGCCGGGGGCCGGGCGGATGCCCTGGTATTTTTCGGCGATCATCACGTCGGTGTCGCGGGCCTCATTGGCGGCGTAGCCCCACAGCTCGACGCGGGCCTGGTAGTGCAGCCACTCGGCGAAGGCCTCCGCCAGGCGGTCGGCCAGGGCGCTGGCCATGATGGCGCTGTAGTCGTCGCCGGCGTCCTTGAAGCGCTTGACGATCTCGTCCTCGCCATGGCCGGCGGTGACGGCGAAGCCGCCGACATAGTCTGGGCCGTGCCCGATCGGCGCGACGAAGTCAGCCAGGGCGGCGTTCATCTTGCCGGCGCCCTTGTCCATCTGCTGGCGCAGGGTGAACAGGCGCGACAGCTCGGTCTTGCGACTTTCGTCAGTGTACAGAACGATGTCGTCGCCGTCGGCCTGGGCCGGCCAGAAGCCGATCACGCCCTTGGCCCCGAACCACTTTTCGGCGACCACCTTGTCGAGCATTTCGCGGGCTTCGCGATAGAGGTCGGTGGCGGCCACGCCGACCACGTCGTCCTCCAGGATCTGTGGGAAGCGGCCGATCAGCTCCCAGCTGGCGAAGAACGGCGACCAGTCGATGAACGGGACCAGCTCGGCCAGCGACGGCTCGAAGGTCCGCACGCCGATAAAGCTGGGCTTGGGCGGCTGGTAGCCGGCCCACTCGATCTCGAACTTCTTCTTGCGGGCATCGGCGATGCTGGTGCGCGCCTTGTTGCTCTGCCCCCGCGCATATTGCTCGCGGATGCGGACATACTCAGTGCGCGTCTCGGCCTGCAGGCGGTCGCGCTCGCTGAGCGACAGCAGGCCCGAGACCACGCCCACCGCCCGGCTGGCGTCCAGCACATAGGTGGTCGAGCCCTTAGAATAGGCCGGCTCAATCTTGACCGCCGTGTGAGTGCGGCTGGTTGTGGCGCCGCCGATCAGCAGCGGCATGGTGAAGCCCTGGCGCTCCATCTCGGCGGCCACGAACACCATCTCGTCCAGCGACGGGGTGATCAGACCCGACAGCCCGATCATGTCGACGTTGTGCTTCTTGGCCTCTTCCAAGATGCGGTCGGCCGGGACCATCACGCCCAGGTCGATGACCTCGTAATTGTTACACTGCAGCACCACGCCAACGATGTTCTTGCCGATGTCGTGGACGTCGCCCTTTACCGTGGCCATCAGGATGCGGCCGGCCTGGACGCGCGGCTTGCCGGCCTTCTCGGCCTCCATGAACGGCTCCAGCCAGGCCACGGCCTGCTTCATGACGCGGGCCGACTTGACCACCTGCGGCAGGAACATCTTGCCCGAGCCGAACAGGTCGCCGACCACGTTCATGCCGTCCATCAGATGGCCTTCGATGACGTGTAGCGGTCGCTCGACCGACAGGCGCGCCTCCTCGGTGTCCGCCTCGATGAATTCGGTGATGCCGTTGACCAGGGCGTGGGTGATGCGTTCGTTGACCGTGCCCTTGCGCCATTCGAGATTGGCGGTCTGGACCTGGCTCTTGTCGCCCTTGTACTTGGGGGCCAAGTCGACCAGCCGCTCGGTGTTGGTGACGTTGGTGCGCTGCGGGCGGTTGAGGATCACGTCCTCGACGGCCTCGCGCAGTTCGGCGTCCAGCGCATCATAGACCGGCAGGTCGCCGGCGTTGACGATGCCCATGTCCATGCCCGCCGCGATGGCGTGGTACAGGAACACCGAGTGGATGGCCCGTCGCACCGGCTCGTTGCCACGGAAGCTGAACGAGACGTTCGACACCCCGCCGCTGATGCGGGCGTAGGGACAGCGCTTCTTGATCTCTCGCGTGCCCTCGATGAAGTCGACGGCGTAGTTGTCGTGCTCCTCGATGCCCGTCGCCACGGCGAAGATGTTGGGGTCGAAGATGATGTCTTCGGCCGGGAAGCCCACCTTGTCGACCAGGATGCGATAGGCCTTCTCGCAGATCTCGATCTTACGGGCGGCGGTGTCGGCCTGGCCCTGCTCGTCGAAGGCCATGACCACCACGGCCGCACCGTAGCGCAGGCATAGCTTCGCCTGTTCGATGAACTTGGCTTCCCCCTCCTTCATCGAGATCGAATTGACGATCGCCTTGCCCTGGACGCACTTCAGGCCGGCCTCGATCACCTCCCACTTGGAGCTGTCGATCATCACCGGCACCCGCGCGATGTCGGGCTCGGCCGCCATCAGGTTCAAATAGGTGATCATCGCCTGCTTGGAGTCGAGCAGGCCCTCGTCCATGTTGACGTCGATGACCTGGGCCCCGGCCTCGACCTGCTGGCGGGCCACCGACAGGGCGGCCGGATAGTCGCCGTCGATGACCAGCTTCTTGAACTTGGCCGAGCCAGTAACGTTGGTGCGCTCACCGATATTGACGAAGACAGGTCTCATTTCGCGGCACTCAAGGTCGTTTGCAGGGCGGCGATCTGGGTGAGCCACGCGTCGTGATCCTCCCCCTCCTGCCACAGTTCGTCGAGTTCAGAGGCCGGACCGACGACGCGCGCCAGGGCCGAGCGCGCCAGGGCGACCGCGCCGTCCGGAGCCGCGCCCAGCGCCGTCTTCAGGTCGCGGTGGCTGTCGGGCAGGATGGTGACGTCGCCGATCGATGCGGCGACGATCGCCGCGGCTGCCACGGCGATCTCGCCCTCGGGGGCTTCCAGATAGCCGGCCGTCTTCGTCACATGGTCCAGCATCTGGACGACCGTGCGCCAGTCCGGCGCCTCGGCCAGGTCGCCGACGAAATCCATCGCCTCGTCATTGTCGAACAGTCCGCTCGCCCAGGCCATGCTCAAACCGCCTCGGTCTTGGCGCGGGCCGTCGCCAAGGTGATCTGGCCGGCCAGGAAGTCGGTGAAGGCGATCCCCTGGGCTTTCAGCGACTTGGGATAGAGGGACGCTGCGGTCATGCCTGGCAGGGTGTTGATCTCCAGGAAGATCGGGCCGTTCGGCGTGACGATGAAGTCGCTGCGCGAATAGCCGCCGGCCCCCACGGTTTCGTGGGCCTTGAGAGCGCAAGTCTGGATGGCGGCGATGATCTCCGAGGGGAAGGTGGCGGGGCAGATCTCACGGGTCGCCGCCGCTAGATATTTGGCGGCGTAGTCGAAGGCTCCGTCGGCGGGATGGATCTCGACCGGCGGCAGAGCGATCAGCGAACCGTCGGCCTGTTCGAGCACGCCGCAGGTGGCCTCCAACCCAGCCACGAAGGGTTCGATGACATAGGCTGCCGAGCCGGCGGCCTCTTCGAGGGTTTCCAGATCGGCGGGACCGTTGACAAAGATCAGGCCGTAGCTGGAGCCATCGGCCACCGGCTTGGCGACCAGCTTACCGTACTTGGCCAGCGCCGCTTCGGCGTCGGCCAGTTCGACCGTCGAAGGCGCATCGACGCCGGCCTGAGCCACGGCGACCTTGGTCGCGATCTTGTCGAAAGCCAGGCGGCTGGACTTGGAGTCCGAACCGGTAAACGCCACGCGCCGCGCCTCGCACAGGGCGGCCAGGTCGCCGTTCTCGGCCTCGCCGCCGTGCATGCCCAGCACCAGAACGCGGTCCTCGGCCTTGGCCTTGTCGAGCGCCGCCTCGATGCCGCCAATCGACGCCCCTTCGGTGGGCAGGTCCAGCTCGAACGGCCGCTGATGGGCCTGAAGCACCGCGTCGCTGGCGACATAGACCTTGTCGTCCGGGGCCCAGAACCACAGGTCGGCGCCTGGCAAGGCCGTGGCCAAGGCCTTGGCGCTGGCTACCGAGACGAGACGCTCGCGGCTCATGCCGCCGAAGAGAATGGTGGTGCGCATCGTGAAATCTCTAAAGCATTTCAAGCCAAGCGGCGTTCGGTTCGCGTGAAGAAAATGCGTGGAAACAATGATCGAGAGGCCTGATCCGATGCGATCGGATCGGAGCCCCTAGGCCAGCTCGAACGGCTCAAGCCCCGCCAGGCGCATGGCCTTCGGGCGCTCGGGGATCGCGCGGGGCTTCACGCCGCGCACCTCGTCGGCCACATGCTTGATGTGGTCCGGCGTGGTGCCGCAGCAGCCGCCCAGGATGTTGACGATGCCGTCCTTGGCCCACTCGTGCAGTTGGTGGCCGGTCTGGTGCGGCTCCTCGTCATATTCGCCCATGGCGTTGGGCAGGCCAGCATTGGGATAGGCCGCGACCAGGGTGTCGGCGATGCGAGCCATCTCGGCGATGTGCGGCCGCATCAGGTCGGCGCCCAGGGCGCAGTTGAAGCCCACGGCGAACGGCTTGCAGTGCTTGATCGAGTTCCAGAAGGCTTCCGCCGTCTGGCCTGACAGGGTTCGGCCCGAGCGGTCGGTAATGGTGCCGCTAATCCAGATCGGCAGCTCCTCATAGCCCTCGTCGACCAGGTCCATGATCGCCTTGATCGCGGCCTTGCAGTTCAGCGTGTCGGTGATGGTCTCGATCAGGAACAGGTCCACCCCGCCGTCGTGCAGCGCCGCCACCTGCTCGCGATAGGCCTGGTAGACCTGGTCGAATGTGACCTTGCGCGCGCCGGGATCGTTCACGTCCGACGACATCGACAGCATGACGTTGAGCGGCCCCATCGAGCCGGCCACGAAGCGCGGTTTTTCCGGCTCCCTGGCCAGCCACTCGTCGGCCACGGCGCGGGCGATGCGCGCGCCGTCGTAATTGATGTCGCGCACCACGTCGGCCCCGAGGCGATAGTCGGCCTGGGCGATGGTGGTGCCGGAAAACGTATTGGTCTCGGAGATGTCGGCGCCGGCCGCGAAATACTGGTGATGCAGGTCGGCGACGATGTCGGGCCGTGTCAGGCAGAGGATGTCGTTATTGCCCTTCATCTGGCCGTCATAGTCGGCGAAGCGCTCGGCGCGGTAGTCGGCCTCGCTCAGCTTGCGCTTCTGGAACATCACGCCCCACGAGCCGTCGAGGATCAAGATCCGTTCCTTGGCGGCGGCCCTCAGGGCCGCGACGCGGCCTGTTCTTGTCGAAAGATCCGGGCGGGTGGTCAGATCGGTCACGCGGCGGCCTCCGAAGGCGCCGGGACGGTCTCGCGGACGCCCAGCACGCGGCAGATGGCGTAGACGAGGTCGGCCCGGTTGAGGGTGTAGAAGTGGAAGTCCGAAAAGCCCTGCTCTTGCAGCTTGGCGCACATCTCGGCGGCCACCGAACAGGCCAGCAGGCGACGGGTGTCGACGTCGTCGTCCAGGCCGTCGAAGAGATTGGCCAGCCAGCCAGGCACAGCCGTGCCGCAGGCCCTGGACATCTTCACCAGGCCCTTGAAGTTGGTCACCGGCATGATGCCCGGCACGATCGGGATGGTGATGCCGGCGGAGCGGACCTTGTCGACGAACCGCAGGAAGGCGTCGGTGTCAAAAAAGAACTGGCTGATGCCCAGCGTGGCCCCGGCGTCGATTTTGGCCTTCAGCACCTCGATGTCGTGCCCGATCGACGGACTTTCAGGATGCTTTTCCGGATAGACCCCGACCAGCACATTAAACGGCGCGACGGCCTTCAAGGCCGAGGTCAGCTCGGTGGCGTTCTTGTAGCCGTCTTCGCGGGGCACATAGACGCCGCCGATGCCGCCCTCGCCGGGGGGCGGGTCGCCGCGCAGCGACACCACGTGGCGTACGCCGGTCTCCCAATATTCGCGGATCACCTCATCGACCTCGGCGCGGCTGGCGCCGACGCAAGTCAGGTGGGCGGCGGGCTTGAGGCTGGTCTCTTCGAGGATGCGCTTGACCGTGCGGTGGGTGCGCTCGCGGGTCGAGCCGCCGGCCCCATAGGTCACCGAGACGAAGGCCGGATCCAGCGGAGCCAGCCGATTGATCGCCGCCCACAGGTTCTCCTCCATTTGCTCGGTCTTCGGCGGGAAGAACTCGAACGAGACGCGCGGGCGGTCGGTGCGTTCGCCGGCGCGGGCGACCGGGCCAAGGACGCGGGGGTCGAGCACACGGGGGTCGAGCGGGGTCGTCATGCGGCGCTTCTTTCGGCGGTCTTGATAGCGGGACGGCGAGCCGTCCAGATCTTGACGGTGAGCCCTTCGTTGCTGGTCGGCGGCAGGGCGATGTTGCTGTCGAGCACCAGGCCCGCAGCCTCGACCCAGGCGGTGATCTCGCCGTCGGCGAAGCCCAGGCGGCGATGCTGGTGCGCCTCACGCAGGAACTCGTGATCATGCGGCGCGAAATCGGCGATCAACAGCAGGCCGCCGTCGGCCACCAGTCGGGCGGCCTCAGCCACGGCCGCAGCCGGGTCGCCGAGATAGTGCAGCACCTGGTGAACGGTCACCAGATCGGCGCAACCGCCCGGCAGGCCGGTGGCGAAGATGTCGCCATGTCGCAATTCGCACTGGACCAGGCCTGCCTTGGCCACCTCGTCGCGGGCGATGTTGAGCATCTGTTGTGAAAGATCCAAACCCAAAGCCGTGCCCGCCCGACGGCCCAGCAGGGTCAGCATGCGACCCGCGCCGGCCCCCAGGTCGACCATCTCATCGAAGGGCCCCTCACCGGCCGCCTGCAGGATAGCGGCCTCGACCTCGGCTTCATCGACATAGAGCGAGCGAATCTCGTTCCAGCGCGCGGCGTTGCGGGCGAAATAGGCCTGGGCGCCGGCGGCGCGTTCGGTCCGCACCCGGGCCAGCTTCTCGCCGTCAGCGCGCGCGGCCGGATCTGCGGCGTCAATCAGGTCCAGCGCCTGGGCAATCAGGGCCCGGCCCGGCGATTTGGCGGCCAGACGGTAGAAGACCCAGGCGCCGTCGGGAAAGCGTTCGACGAGCCCGGCCTCGGCCAGCAGCTTCAGATGGCGTGATACGCGGGGTTGGCTCTGATCGAGGATTCGGCACAGCTCCAGCACCGACAGTTCCTCATGGGCCAGTAGCGCCAGCACGCGCAGACGGGTCGATTCCCCGGCCGCGCGCAGCAGATCCACAACCTTTTCGGATGACGCCTTCATGGGGATATAAAGATATCTTTATGTCCCATTTTGCAAGTGGATTTTGTTGCGCCGCCTCGGCTTCAGGCCTCCTCAGGCGCCGGTTGCCAGAGTTCGATCTTCACCCCAGCAGGGTCGATCAACCAGGCAAAACGGCCCAGATCCTCGTCCTGTCGACCCGTCGGCTCAACCCCTTCGGCTGCGGCCCTCGCCAGCACGCCGTCCAGGTCATCGACGATGAAATTGATCATGAACGAAGCGTCCGACGGCTCAAAATAGCCAGTGTCGGCGGCGAATGGCGCCCAACTCACGGCGCCGGTTTTCGGGTGGTTGAAGGTGGCGCCCCAGTCGTGGACTTCGAAGCCCAGCACGCGGGCGTACCAGGCGCGAACCGCGGCCGGATCCTCCGCCTTGAAGAACAACCCACCCAGTCCCAACACCTTCGCCATGCTAGCCCTCTCGCGCCCGATCGGCGGCCCCGAGGTCTTGCGCCCCAAGATCCCGGGCCCAAGCTTCCGACCAAGTCAGCAAAGGCGCAAGAGCCTCGATCAGTTCGACGCCCTTTGCTGCGCCGTTCCCCGCCTAAACCTCGACCGGCGAGGCCAGACCTTCGCCCTTGAAGAACCGCCGCAGGTTCTCCAGAGTCAGCCCGACCATGGCGGGGATGCTGTCGAGGGTCGCGCCAGCCGTGTGGGGAGTCAGCACGGTGTGCGGCACGCCGGCCCAACGCGCGGCCGGGGTCGGTTCGTGATCAAACACGTCCAGCCCCGCCATGCCCAACCGGCCGTCCTTGAGCGCCGCGATCAGGGCGTCCTCGTCGACCAGCGAGCCCCGAGCCACATTGACCAGCAGGCCCTGGGGCCCGAGCGCCTCGATCACCGCCTGGTCGATCATGTGGCGGTTGCTGGCGTCGGGCCGGGCGCAGACCACCAGGATGTCACTGTCGCGGGCCAGGTCCAGCAGGCTCGCGGCGCGCGGCCGGTCGGTGTCCTTGGGCCGGGGCGCCCACCACGAAATCTTGAGCTCGAAGGCTTCCAGCCGGCGGGCGACCGCCTCGCCGATATGGCCCAGGCCGACGATCCCGGCCTTGCGGCCGCGCAGGCCATGGCGGGGGCTCATCCGCTCCATGTTGGTCCAGTGGCCGGTGCGAAGCCGCGTGTCGCCCTCGACGACGCCCCGCCAGGCGGCCAGCACCAGACCCACCGCGTGATCGGCGACATCACCAGCATTGAGGCCCGTCGAATGGCTGACCGCGATGCCATGCGACTTGCACCACGGCACGTCGATCCCGTCATAGCCGACGCTGACGCAAGCGATCAGACCCAGCTTGGGCATTTCCGACAGCAGGTCCTTGGTCAGCACCATCTCGCCCGCATGGACGATGGCCCTCACCTCTCGTCCCGGCCCCTCCAGGAACGCCAGCCGATCGGGATAGTCCCACAGGCGGTGCACCTCGTAGGCACCCTCCAGCATCGACTGCAGCGGCGTCAGCATCTCGTGCGAGATTAGGATGTGGGGCTTGTCGGCGGGCGTTTGCGGCATGCGCTTCCTCCATCCCGGGATGGAGCCCGAGATAGAGCCGCCGGAACGCGACGCAAACTACTCCAGTTGCAACCGCGCGCCACCCAGAACCGCAGGGAGATAACTGCCTAGCTGTGTAGTCCCTTGGCGAATTCCTCAATCATCTTGGCGCAGAAGGCCGGCAGGTCGTCGGGCTTGCGCGAGGTGACCAGCCCCTGGTCGACCACCACGTCGCGATCCACCCAAAAGGCCCCGGCGTTGCGGAGGTCCATCTCCAGCGATGGCCAGGAGGTCATCTGCTTGCCCTCGACGCCGCCGGCGTTGATCAGCGTCCAAGGGCCATGGCAGATCGCCGCGATCGGCTTGCCGCTGGTCACGAAGTGCTTGATGAAGGCGATGGCCTCCGGCTCGATCCGCAACGCGTCGGGGTTGATCACACCGCCCGGCAGGACGAGGGCGTCGTATCCTGCGGGGTCGGCGCTGGCCAGGCCGCGATCGACCGGCACGACGTGACCCTTGTCCTGATGTTCCCAGCCCTGGATTTCGCCGGCCTTCGGCGAGACGATCTCGACGGTGGCGCCCGCCGCCTTCAAGGCCTCGACTGGCGTATCCAGCTCCGACTGCTCGAAACCGTCGGTGGCCAAGACGGCGACCTTGCGGCCGATGAGCGAGGGCGGACGACCGGTCAGGGGTGGGTTGGACATGGGCGACTCCTGCGAACAATGCGCCATCCAAACTCGACCAACGACGTGGGGGTTCCCGGCCCCCACCCAAGTCACGCAAGGTTAAGCTGTGAACTCCCTGTCTTGCCACGGGTTTTGTCCGTGGCGCCGCCCCGACGCCTGAAGATCCTGGAGGAATTCCCATGATGATCAGAACGCTCGCCGCCGGCGCCGCGCTGGCCATGGTCTTGTCTGGCGCCGCTTCGGCCGCGCCGCAGGCCAAGGCTTCGGCCGCAGCCGCCGCACCCAAGCAGCCGATCCCCTATTCGCAGTTGGACGCCTATATGAAGGCCTCGCCCAAGGTCCGGGCCAGCAAGGACTGGTGGAGCGGCTCGGCCTCGACCGGCATGTCGAGCGACACCTCGGCGACCATGCCCGCAGCCCCGGCCATGACCGGCGCCTCGATGGGCTCGCCGGCCGGTAGCATGCCGTCCACGACCATGCCTTCCGACAGCACGAGCAGCATGCCAGCTACACCGCCGACCATGCCAGAATCCACTGGCCCCGAGCCCGGCTCGAACCTTCCCGGCTCAAGCTCCACGCCGGGCACGATGACCGAACCAAAGTAGATTCAGAAACGATGACAGGGCGGCCCTGGCGGCCGCCCTGTCGCGGAGTCCGGAAAAAAGTCGGCGCGTTAGAGCATTTTTCGAGCGAAGTGGTTCCGGTTCTCGTGAAGAAAAATGCGTCAAAACAGAAGATTAGAGCTGACGGTCTGACGCAGTCAGGTCGGGAAATTCTCTAGCGCGCGAATTTCTGGAACTTAATGCGCTTGGGGATCAGGCTGTCGGCGCCCAAGCGGCGCTTCTTGTCTTCCTCATACATCTCGAAGTTACCCTCAAACCACTCGACGTGGCTGTCGCCCTCGAAGGCCAGGATATGGGTGGCCAGGCGGTCCAGGAACCAGCGATCGTGGGAGATGACCACGGCGCAGCCGGCGAACTCCTCCAGGGCCTCTTCCAGGGCCTGCAAGGTTTCGATGTCCAGGTCGTTGGTCGGTTCGTCGAGCAGCAGAAGATTGCCGCCGGTGGCCAGGGTCTTGGCCAGGTGGACGCGGTTGCGCTCACCGCCCGACAGCAGGCCGACCTTCTTTTGTTGGTCCGCGCCCTTGAAGTTGAAGCTGCCCACGTAAGCGCGGCTGTTAATCTCGCGCTTTCCGACGATCATGATGTCGGTGCCGCCGCTGATCTCTTCCCAGATGGTCTTGTTGGCGTCGAGCGCATCGCGCGACTGGTCGACGTACGAAAGCTTGACGGTGTCGCCGACCTTGACCGTGCCGCCGTCCGGCTGTTCGCGGCCGGTGATCAGCTTGAACAGCGTCGACTTGCCGGCGCCGTTGGGGCCGATGACCCCGACGATGCCGTTCGGCGGCAGGCGGAACGACAGGTCCTTGAACAGCACCTTGTCGCCATATTCCTTTTCCAGATTCTCGACTTCCAGCACCAGATTGCCCAAGCGCGGGCCAGGCGGGATCTGGATGTGGGCGTGGGTCTGGGCCAGACGGGCGTTGTCCTGGGCGGCGACCATCTCATCATAGCTTGCCAGACGGGCCTTGGACTTGGCCTGACGGGCCTTGGGGCTGGAACGCACCCACTCAAGTTCGCGGGTCAGGGCGCGCTGGCGGCTGTCGGACTCCGACTGCTCCTGCACGACACGCTTGGTCTTCTGCTCCAGCCAGCCGGAGTAATTTCCCTCGTACGGCACGCCCTTGCCGCGATCGAGCTCGAGCGTCCACTTGGTGACCTGATCCAGGAAGTAGCGATCGTGGGTGACCAGGATCACACAGCCCGGGAAGTTTTCCAGGTGGTGCTGCAGCCAGGCCACCGACTCGGCGTCCAGGTGGTTGGTGGGTTCGTCCAGCAGCATGATGTCGGGCTTGCTGAGCAGCAGGCGCGCCAGGGCGATGCGGCGCTTTTCACCGCCCGACAGGTCTTCGATGCTGGCGTCGTTGGGCGGGCAGCGCAGGGCGTTGATGGCCATCTCGACCTTGGAGTCGATGTCCCACAGGTCGCGGGCGTCGATGATCTCCTGGAGCTTGGTCATCTCCTCCATCAGCTCGTCGGAATAGTCCTCGCCGAGCCGGTTTGCGATCTCGTTGTACTTGTCGAAGATCAGCTTGTCCTCGCAGTCGGCGATGACATTGCCCCAGACGTCCTTGGTCGGATCCAGCACCGGCTCCTGCGGCAGGTAGCCGCGCCGGATGCCCTCGGCGGCCTTGGCCTCGCCCGAAAACTGGTCGTCAAGGCCAGCCATGATCTTCAGCAGGGTCGACTTGCCCGAGCCGTTGACGCCCACGACGCCGATCTTGGCGTCGGAATAGAACGACAGCCAGATGTTCTCGAAGATCTTCTTGCCACCGGGGAAGGCCTTGGTGAGGCCCTGCATCTGGAAAATATATTGCTGAGCCATGGGGGGCGTCGGCCTCTTGCGTATCGGATCGGGGGGTCGGGCGCTCAGATAGCCCCCGGGGCGGGATTGCGCAATGTCGGCGGTCGTGGCGGAGCGTCACGGCGGCGTCGCGCCGCCGTCGGAAACCCGACACGAAAGCGTCAAAGGACTGTCGCGCAGCGCTGTTACCCGAGGTTCCTAAGCCGGCGCCGCTCTCCCTGAGCGCCGGCGTGGGGATCCAATTATGAGACAACACCTGATGCTGGGCGCCGCCGCCTGCGCGCTGTTGCTGGCCGCGCCCGCCCTCGCCGCCGAGACCGTCTCCGCCGCCACGCCAGCGCCCGGCGCCGACGCTCCGGCCGACGCCAACGAAGTCGACGCCGTCGTCGTGTTGGGCCAAGGTCAGAGCCGGCAGGTCCAGACCCTCAAGACTGAGCAATTGCTGCTCGAAGCCGCCGGCAGCAGCCCGCTGAAGGCGATCGACAAGCTTCCGGGCGTGACCTTCCAGTCGGCCGACGCCTTCGGCGCCTATGAGTGGTCGACCCGCATCTCGATCCGCGGCTTCAACCAGAACCAGCTGGGCTTCACCCTGGACGGCGTGCCGCTAGGCGACATGAGCTACGGCAACCACAACGGCCTACACATCAGCCGCGCCATCGCCAGCGAGGACATCGGGCGGGTTGAACTGGCGCAGGGCGCCGGCGCGCTGGGCACCGCCTCGACCTCGAACCTGGGCGGTACGCTGCAGTTCTTCTCGCGCGATCCCTCCGAAGCCTTCGGCGCCCAGATCAACGCTACAGCGGGTTCGGAAAGCATGTACCGGCTGTTCGGCCGCGTCGACAGTGGCGCCATCGCCGGTCTGGGCGGCCTGCGCGGCTATCTGTCGATCGCCGACCAGAACACCGACAAGTGGAAGGGCGGCGGCGAGCAGAAGCAGCGCCAATATGACCTCAAGGTCGTTTTGCCGATCGGCGAGGGCGACTTGACCGCCTTCTACAATCGCTCGGAGCGCCGCGAGCAAGACTACCAAGACCTGTCGTTCGACATGATCAAGCGCTTGGGCCGCGACTGGGACAATTTCCAGCCCAACTGGGCGGCGGCGGTGTCCACGGCGGCTGCCTATCTGAACCCCGCGAACTACACCGCCGGCGCGGCCCGGCTGGACGGCAACGGCTGCTACACGGGCACGGGGACGAATCCCTATCCGGCGCCGGTCAAGTGCGTTGACGACTCCTATTACGCCGGGGCCGGCATCCGCGACGATGACCTCTACGGCCTGGGACTGAACCTGCCGATCACCGACAAGGTCCGCCTCACCGCCACCGCCTATGGTCACACCAACCAGGGTCAGGGCCTGTGGTACACGCCGTATGTGCCCAGCCCCGGCTTCGGAACTGCGGGTTCGACGGCCGCCCCCCTATCGATCCGCTCCACTGAGTACGATATCGACCGCAAGGGCCTGATCGCCGAACTAGCCGTCGATCTGGGCGCCCACATCGTCAGCGGCGGGTTCTGGACCGAGCAGAACGACTTCAACCAGGCACGCCGCTTCTACGCCGAGACCGCCGCGGCGCCTTCGCGCGACGCGCTGGACTTCCAGTCCAACCCGTTCTTCACCCAGTGGCAGTACAGTTTCGACACCAAGACCACGACGGCCCATATCGAAGACACCTGGACCGCGACGGATGATCTGAAGGTCAATTTCGGCTTCAAGGCCATCAAGGTCGAGAACGGCGTCAAGACCGTGGTCGGCTCTCCCCTGTCGGGCAAGATCGAGTCCAAGGACAGCTTCCTGCCGCAGTTCGGCGCGGTCTACGATCTGAAAAACGGCGGAGAGCTGTTTGCCGGCTATACGGAGAACATGGGCGCCTATGTCTCGGCGGCCACGTCCGGTCCGTTCGCCTCGCAAAGCCAGGCTCGGGTCGACTACATCGCCAAAACCTTGAACCCGGAAAGCTCCAAGACCATCGAACTGGGCGCCCGCTACCACAACGAGCGCTTTCAGGGCGTGGCGGCCTTCTATCACGTCGCCTTCGATGATCGCCTGCTGGCCTTGGCTCAAGGCGCGACGATCCAAGGCAACGCGCCGGTGCTGTCGAACGTCGGTTCGGTCGAGACCAAGGGCTTGGAACTGGCTGGAACCTATCGCCTGTCTGACGCCTGGTCGCTGTACGGCGCCTACTCCTATAACGACTCGAAGTACGAGGACGACGTCGTCGCCGCAGACGGCACGATCAAGGCCAGAACAAAGGACAAGACCGTCGTCAACACGCCCAAGAACATCTTCAAGGGCGAAGTGTCGTTCGAGCAAAGCGGCTTCTACGGCAAGCTAGGCGTCGCCTATACCGACAAGCGCTACTACACCTACGAAAACATCGGTGGTCAGGCGCCTTCAACCACCGTGGCGGACCTGACGGTCGGCTATCGGTTTCCTGATGACAATGTCTGGACCAAGGGTCTGGAAATCCAGGCCAACATCACCAACCTGACCGACAAGGACTATATCTCCACCATTGGTTCGGGCGGTTTCGCCAATAATGACGCCGCCGGCACGGCTCAGACGGTGCTGACGGCGCCGCCGCGCCAAGGGTTCGTGACGGTGAAGAAGGCCTTCTAGTCGTTCATCGCCCGAAATGAGCGAAGGGCCGGGAGCGATCCCGGCCCTTTTTCGTGCGGCGAACACTTGCCCTGCTAGGTGGGCGGACAGACGCTAACTTTCCCTGCTGACAACCGCCCCACGCACCTCTAGCGTCCCACGCCATGATCAGACCCTCGCTCCTGGCCATCACGGCCGCCCTCGCCCTCTCCTCGCCGGTCCTGGCGCAAAACCTCACCCCCGAACGCGTTTTCGCCGATCCGGCCCTGTCGGGCCCCACCGCCAAGGGCGTAGCCCTGTCGCCGGACGGCAAGCGCGTCACCTATCTGAAGGGCAAGGCTGACGCGGCCAATGTCCAGGACCTGTGGGCGGCCGACGTGGCGGGCGGCGAGCCCTATCGCCTGATCGACTCGGCGGCCCTGTCCTCGGGCGCCAAGGCGCTGTCGGAAGCCGAGCTGGCCCGCCGCGAACGGGCCCGCGTCTCGGCCCGCGGCATCGTCGAATATAGCTGGGACAGCCAGGGCCGCTTCATCCTCGTGCCGCTGGACGGCGACCTCTATCTGGACAGCGTCGCAAACGGCAAGGTCAGCCGGCTGACCGAGACCCCCGGCGACGAAGTCGACGCCAAGGTCTCGCCCAAGGGCGGTTTCGTCTCCTATGTCCGCGACCAGAACCTCTACATCAAGCCGATCACCGGCGGCGCCGAGAAGGCCTTGACCGCTGGCGGCAAGGACGCTCTGTCGTTCGGCGTGGCCGAGTTCGTCGCTCAGGAGGAAATGGACCGTTTCACCGGCTACTGGTGGAACCCCAACGAAACGAGCATCGCCTATACCCGCGTCGATGAGAGCGGCGTCGATGTCGTGCCGCGCGCCGACATCGGTCCGGGCGGCGCCACGGTGGTCGAGCAGCGCTATCCGCGCGCCGGCCGTCCCAACGCCGTGGTCGACCTGTTCGTCCAGGACATGGCTTCGGGCAAGACCATCCAAATCGACCTGGGTTCGAACAAGGACATCTATCTGGCCCGAGTCGACTGGTCGGCCGACGGCAAGACTCTCTATGTCCAGCGCCAGGCCCGCGATCAGAAGACGCTCGAGCTGATCGCCTATGACCCCGCGACGGGCGTGGGCAAGACGATCCTGACCGAGACCGACGCCCACTGGCTGGAGCTGAACGACGATTTCAAGCCGTTGAAAGACGGAAGCTTCCTGTGGTCGTCGGAGAAGTCTGGCTACAAGCACCTCTATCACCACGCCGCCACCGGCAAGTTGATCGCCCAGGTCACCAAGGGCGACTGGCCCATGGCCGACCTGGAAGGCGTCGACGAGGCCCGCAAGGTGGCGATCTTCAGCGCCTCGATCGAGACGCCGCTGGAGCGCCGCATCTACGAAGTCTCCTACGGGAAGCCCCCCAGCGGAAAGAATGGCGCGCCCAAACCCCTGACCTCGGCCGGCGGCTGGTGGAGCGCCAAGGTCGCCCCCAACGGCGCCTTCGCCGGCAGCTATAGCGACATCAAGACCCCGCCCCAGACCGCGCTCTACGCGCCCGACGGCCAGCGCGTGCGCTGGATCGAGGAAAACAGGCTGGCCGAGGGCCATCCCTACTGGCCCTATGCCGCGACCCTGCCGGTTCCGGAATACGGCGTGCTGAAGGCCGCCGACGGCGAGGTGCTGCACTACGAAATCCTCAAGCCGATCGGCTTCGATCCGGCGAAGAAATACCCGGCCATCGTTTCGGTCTATGGCGGCCCACACGCCCAGACGGTGAACAAGGGTTGGCAGAGCGTGCGCGAGCGGCCCTATCTCGAAGACGGCTACGTCATCTTCAAGCTGGACAACCGCGGCAGCACCAACCGCTCCGCCAAGTTCAAGCGGGCGCTGGACCGCCGCATGGGGACGGTGGAGGTCGACGACCAGTTGGTGGGGGCCAAGTTCCTGCAGACCCTGGCCTATGTCGACGCCGGGAATCTGGGTGTCATGGGCTGGTCATACGGCGGGTTCATGACCCTGATGCTGATGACGGCGCCCGACACCCCGTTCAAGGCCGGCGCGGCTGGCGCCCCGCCCACGGCCTGGGGCCTGTACGACACCCACTATACCGAGCAGTTCATGGGCAAGCCGGACGAGAACAAGGACGGCTATGCCAAGTCCGACGCGCTCAATCGCCTGAAGAACCTCAAGCCCAACAGCTTGCTGCTGCTGCATGGCATGGCCGATGACAACGTGATCTTCGAGAACAGCACCCGCCTGATCGCGGCCCTGCAGAAGAACGCCACGCCGTTCGAGATGATGCTCTATCCCGGCGAGCGCCACAGCGCCCCCGGCAGCCGTACCAAGGGCCTGCACGTGCTGAAGACCCACCTGGACTTCTTCGATCGCCAGTTGAAGGGGAAGTAGTCGCCAAAAGAACATATCCTTCCCTCCCCTCGCGGGAGGGTGGCCCCGAAGGGGTCGGGTGGGGGGAGCTGGCCGCATGGAGCGCCGGGCGCCGGAGCCCCACCCGTCGGCTTCGCCGCCACCCTCCCCATAAGGGGAGGGACAAGAAACAAATCCATGCTCCCGTCTCCCGCCGTGTTTCCCAAGCAAAATCAACGCCTGAAAAAGACTTATCCTCCGTGACTCCCGGCGCCCGTATCCTTCTCTCACCTCGTCGCGAGGAAAGGGCGCATGGCCAGCGACCGATGCGGCGGCGGGGGGCGATCGAGCGGGACTGGGCTGAAGGGGGTTACTTCAGCGTGTCCGGGGACTCCCATCGTTGGGGAGC
This sequence comes from Caulobacter sp. DWR3-1-2, assembly GCF_049896225.1. Taxonomy (NCBI): domain Bacteria; kingdom Pseudomonadati; phylum Pseudomonadota; class Alphaproteobacteria; order Caulobacterales; family Caulobacteraceae; genus Caulobacter; species Caulobacter sp. DWR3-1-2. The sequence goes on from NZ_JAFCTW010000008.1 coordinate 17,311, forward strand.
CCGCCCGCCGTCGGCGTCAGCTGGGGAATCGGCGTGCGTGTCTTCTGGATCCGCGTCCCCCGGCGCCGGCCCTCGTCGGAAACGGCGAACCGGTCATCCGGCTAGGCCTTAACAGGGCCGCCTACCGGACGCGGACGGATAACGATGGCGCGGAGCGATCGGCTTCGTCGAAACGGTATACACTAGAAAACACTCCGGACGATGTCCGGCGCTCCGCGACCCTTTCCACCTCTTCAGCGGCCGTCCGCGTGAAGTCCTCCCCCCGTGGCGGAGATGTCGGCGAAGCCGACGGAGGGGGGCGTGATCGGACGCCGGCCAGTCCCGCGATCTTCGATCTGAAAACTCCCCCACCGGTCGCTGCGCGACCCCCTCCCCCACGGGGGGAGGACTGTCCGTTTGACTTCCGTAGCGAAAGAAGACGAACCTTGGCCGCGAACCAAAAGGACCCGCCGTGACCATCTATACCGACCTGATCGCCGCCCTCGCCCCGACCGACACCGGCTTCACCGCCCAGGTCACCCCCGACTGGCAGCAGGGCCGCACCACCTATGGCGGGCTGTCGGCGGCGCTGTGCCTGGAGGCGGCGTTGAAGGCCGCGCCGGACGCTCCGCCCCTGCGTTCGGGCCAGTTCGCCTTCGTCGGACCGGCGGCGGGCGAGTTGGCGATCAGCACGCAAGTGCTGCGGCGCGGCAAGTCGACCCTGTTCATGGGCGTCGACCTGTTCGGCGAGCAGGGCCTGGCCACCCGCGCCATCCTGACCTTCGGCGCGGCGCGGGACTCGCGGCTGAGCCATCTCGATCTGCCCATGCCAGCCGCCGCGCCGCTGGCCGACGCTCCGGACTTCTTCCCCAGCGGGGCAGGTCCCAACTTCACCCAGCAATTCGAGTTCAGGCTGGCGGGCGGCACGCGGATCGGCACGCCCGGCGCGCCGGATTTCCTGGTCTGGATCCGCCACAAGGACCCCGCCGCCCGGTCGCTGGCCGCCCTGGTCGCTTTGGCCGACGCCCTGCCCCCGCCGGCCATCACGCTCTTTCCCGAACGCGCCCCGATCTCGACCATGACCTGGTCGCTGGACGTGCTGGCCGAGCCCTCGGCGGACGACGACGGCTGGCGCCTGATGAAAAGCCGGGCGGACACGGTGCTGGACGGCTACTCCGCCCAGGACATGGCGGTCTGGGACGCGGCCGGAACGCCATTGATCGTTGCGCGCCAGTCCGTGGCGGTGTTCATCTGATTCCCCACACTCCGTTCCTCCCGGCGAAAGCCGGGATGAACGGAATTAAGGGACAGAATTGAGTGGGAGACCGCGTGATCCGAAAGAGCTTGTTGATTGGCGCCGCGACCGTCTGCGTTGTGGCCTTACCGTGCCAGCCGGCGCTGGCGGATCCGGCGAAGGCCAAGGTCGCGTCCAAGGCCCCTCAGGTCGAGGAGGTCATCACCGCCTATCGCCCCCAAGGCCCGCCGCCGGCCAGCCAACTCTGGGCGGTCCCTGAGTTAATGACCTCCGAAGCGGCAACCGCGCAGCGCCTGGGCTGGATCCGATCGCTCAACCCGAAGCTCCACGCCGTGATCGCCCTGAACCCCCACGCCCTGGCCGACGCCCGGGCGCTGGACGCCGAGCGCAAGGCCGGCAAGGTCCGGGGGCCGCTGCACGGCGTGCCGATCCTGCTGAAGGACAACATCGAAACCGCCGACGAAATGCCTACCACCGCCGGTTCCTTGGCGCTGAAGGACAACGTCAACGGCCGCGACGCCCCGCTGGTCAAGCGCTTGCGTGACGCCGGCATGGTGATCCTGGGCAAGACCAACCTGTCGGAATGGGCCAATATCCGCTCCGACCATTCGATCAGCGGTTGGAGCGCGGTGGGCGGTACGGTGCGCAACCCCTATGTGCTGGACCGCAGCGCCTGCGGCTCGTCCAGCGGTTCAGGCGCCGCGGTGGCGGCCGGCCTGGCCCCGGCGGCGATCGGCACCGAGACCGACGGCTCGATCACCTGCCCCGCCGCTATCAACGGCCTGGTCGGCCTGAAACCCACCGTCGGCCTGGTGTCGCGCACCCACATCGTGCCGATCAGCCACAGCCAGGACACCGCCGGCCCGATGACCCGCACGGTCATGGACGCGGCCCTGATCCTCACCGCCATCGCCGGCTCCGACCCCGCCGACGTGGCGACAAAGGAGGCCGACGCCCACAAGACCGACTACGCCAAGGGCCTGGACAAGGACGCGCTGAAGGGCGTGACCCTGGCTGTCGCCCGGTTCTATACCGGCTCCTCGCCGGGCACCGACGCGGTATTCGAACAGGCCTTGAAGGACCTCAAGGCCCAGGGCGCGACCCTGGTCGAGGTCAAGGATTTCGACGAGGCCCCGATCGGCAAGGCCGAGGGCGTGGTGCTCTATACCGAGCTGAAGGTCGATCTGAACGCCTACCTGGCCTCGACCGATCCGACCAAGGTCAAGACCCGCACCCTGGCCGACCTGATCGCCTTCAACGCCGCCACCCCCAAGGAGATGGAGTGGTTCGGCCAGGAAACCTTCGAGAAGGCTCAGGCCACCAAGGGCTATGACGATCCTGAATACAAGAAGGCCCTGGCAGACTCCAAGCGCATGGCCGGTCCCGAGGGCATCGACAAGATCTTGAAGGACACCGGCGCCATCGCCATCGTCGCCCCGACCACCGGTCCGGCCTGGACCATCGACCCGCTGAACGGCGACCATTATGGCGGCTCGTCCACCACCCTGCCCGCCGTGGCCGGCTATCCGCACCTGACCGTGCCGATGGGCGCGGTCGGCGGCCTGCCGGTGGGGCTGAGCTTCATCGGCCCGGCCTGGAGCGAGGCGCGATTGCTGGGACTGGGCTACGCCTACGAACAGGCGACCCACCGCCGGATCGAACCGAAGTTCCTGCCGACCGTGGCGCCGGAGAAATAAGTCCTCCCTCTGTGGGGGAGGTGTCGGCGAAGCCGACGGAGGGGGGAGTGATCGGGGGTCAACCGAAAGCCTGATCTATCGATCTTAAACCTCCCCCACCGATCCCACGGGGGGAGGACCGGCGCCTACACCTTCGGCCGGATGACATCGACCGGCGGTGGCGGCGGCGTTACCTGGTAGGCGTCCGGCGAGACCGGCGGCGGTGGGCCACCGGACGGGTAATAGGGATAGCGCGGCGCGCAGGCGGCCAGCGCCAGCAGCAGACCGCCGAGCAGGAGCGCCGTCCTCAGCATCCCGAACGCCCGCCGTCGCGGGGATCGGGACGCGGACCAGAGGCCAGGCTACCGTTCGGGCTGAGGCCCAGTCCGTCGCGGAAGCAGCGATTGTCGGCGCGAGGATCCCAGTACTGGGTCGAGCCGTCCGGCGCCCGGAACGACCAGCGTTCGCCCGTCCGGCCTGTGCGGCCGCTGACATTTATGTCGCCAGGGCCGTCGGAGCTGACGCGATAGGAGTCGCCCGACAGCTTGTCGACCGCGCAGGTCTCGGTTACGCCGGCCCGGCTGAGGTCGCCACGCATCGCCGCCGACGAGCCCGTCTCGCGGTTGAAGGCGCTGACCTCGGTCTGGCCTTTTCCCCCCACAAACACCTGGGTGCCCGTGGCGCGGTCATAGGTCATGACGTCGGGCGCCTCGCCGGTCAGCGGCGCGCCGCACGGCGTGGGGCGGCGGCTTGGCGGGCCATTGGAAGGTCCATAGCCGCCGGGAACGCCATAGGCTCCGGACTGTTGCTGGGCCCAGGCGCCGGTCGAGGCGGTGGACGCGATCAGGGCGGCCAACAGGCCGGTGGCAAGCTTGCTCATCGCGAGGCTCCTCCTCTAGGCGCCTTGGCCGGACACGCGACCTGGACAGCCAGACCGGACGGAGACGAAACATAGCAAGGCGGCGGATAGGGTTGGGGCGAACCAGGACCGGCGGGGCCGCCGGCGGCGGCCGAGGCGTCCTGCAAGTCAAGCGACCGGCCGGCCAAGTACGCGTCACCCGGCAGGGTCGGCATGGCGGCGGTGGCGGTCAGGGCGGCGACCGGCCAATAGTTGTCGAAATCGACCCGGGCCCGGTCGCGCGGGGTACGGAACAGCTCCGGCCCCTCGAACCAAGGCTCGCAGGTCAGCTTGCCGTCGAAATAGCCGGTGATCAGCGCCTCGCAGCCGCCCGGCTTGGCGTAGACGCGGTTGTCGCGAGCCCGTACCTGGGCGCCGTTGTCGGCGAACAGGCCGGCGCGCATGACGCCGGCGATGGCGTTGTCGGACGCGTAGACCGTGCCCGAACCGGCATAGATGCCGACATCGGTGGCCTCGAGCTTACCTTCCAACACCCGCAGGTCGGCGTTCTCCAGCACGATGGCCCAGTCGCTGTCGCGCACTACAGGACGCAGCAGGGTCGTCTCGTCGCCGCCGCCCACATAGACGCCGCGCGAGAAGCCGTCGACATACAGGCCCTCGATCTGCACCAGCTGCGAGCGGTTCATGCCAGCCAGCACGAAGCCGGCCGAACTTCGACTACGACTCGAGCCGGTCCAGTCGCCCAGGCGAATGACCCGGAAATCGCGGATGCGGCTGTCCTCGCTGGCCTCGAACGCCGCGCCGATGGCAGTGGCGGCGACCTCGACATTTTCGGCCATGATCGCGCCGGTGGCCTTGACCACTGCCTGGCGCGTGCGGCCGATGACCGTGACATTGGCCAGCTCCAGCCGGCTTTCGCCGAGGTCCAGCGCCGAGGCGTCGCCTTCATAGCGGATGACAACGTTCTTCAAGGCCAGTTCGGTGGCCCGGCCGCTGATGCAGGAGGACGAACCGGCGCGCAGCGCCTCGATGCTCAGTCCCTCGATGACGACATATTGCACGCCGGCGGCGATGCGGATGCAGGGTTGCCCAGGGGGCGTGACCAGAACCGGCCGGCCGCGCATCGGCGCCGGTCCGTCGAAGATGATGTTCACGGCCCGCGTGACGTTCAGTGAATCAACACAGGCCCGGCCGTTGCGTGACCGCAGGGTCAGGGTGTCGCCTTCATAGAGATGGTCGAGCACGTCGCTGACCTCGCCCGGATAGGCGCGGTCGCAATCCACCGAGGTACGATAGCGGCCCCGCGAGTCGCCGTAGCCGTAGCCCGTGCCATAGCGTGGTTTCTTCTTGCGATAGTGCTTGACCCGGCAGCCGTCCGACAGGTTGGGTTCGAGCAGCAGGCCAAAGCATGGACGGATCTGCTGGTCGATCTTGGCGTCGGGCGAGCCGGCCAGGGCGGGCTGCGGCGTCACGCCGACGATCAAACAGAGAACCGCCAGGGCCGCGATGAGCTGGCGAAAGCGGGTCATCGATAGTCCCTTTCGATATAGGGCCGTTGGCCGTCGGGCTGGCCGCGATCGCCGGCGGCGCGCGGCGGCCGTGAGACCTGCGACAGCAGTTGCTGCAGACGCCAGACCGAGGGCTTGAAGCCGGCCAAGGCGCCGTCCAGCTGATAGACCACGGCCTTGGCCCGGTCCTGGTCGGCCACGCCCTGCAGGCCTAGCGAGAAGAAGGTGGACATGGCGTACTTGGCCTCAGGGGATCCCTGGCGCTCGGCCTCCTCGTACCAGTGATAGGCCCGGGCATAGTCACGCGGCACGCCGACGCCCTCGGAGTACATCACCGCCAGCACCAGTTGGGCCTTGGACGAGCCATTGGTCGCCGCGTACTGCACCGCCCGCACCTTCTCGATCCCGGTCAGGCGGCCGGTGATCGGCCGGCCGATCATCGCCTGGAAGGTCTGGGCGGCGTTGAGGCTGAGCAGGCGCTCGTCGAGGATGGGCGCCGGGATGACCCGCAGATAGGCCAGGGCCTCGCCGATGTGCACGAAGGGCAGTTCGGGCAGCCGCGCCAGGGCCGCCTCCTTGGCGTCGCCCGAGGGGTCGCTTTCGTCGGAGTGTGGCACGCCGGAGTCCGGCGAATCGGGCGGGTAGAACTCGTAAGGCGGGATCCAGCGCTTGGCCTTGGTCTCGACGAAGCCGCCGTAGGACGCGCGCTGCGGCGAGGACCGTTCGAAATCCTTGAGCATCACATAGGCCGACACGTCACCGGTCTGGACGGCCAGATAGTTGTAGAGATAGGCGTCCACGTCGTTGCGTCGGAACAGATCCAGGGCTGCGGCCGCACCGCTGCGCTTGGGCGTTCCGTAGGCCTCGACGGCCTGGAGGTTGTCGGAGGGCTCGCCGAACGGTCCGAAGAAGCCGTCATGCATCCGCGCCAGCACCCGGTAGCCGTCGGCGCCCTGGGTGGAAAGAATGTAGATGACGCGGTTGCGGACCTTCTCGCGTTCCTCGGTCGACATCCGCGACAGCAGGCGATCGAGCGCGCCATAGGCGGCGTGGCGCTCGAAGGCCCTACAGTCGTCGAATCGCGACAGTGCGCCACCGCCGTTCTGGCCGCGGCGCTCGTAGGCGGCGATCGGCGAATAGCCGCCGGCGTTGGAGAGGGCCATGGCGTACCACACCGCCGCCTCGACCTGATCCTCGAGATTCTTGTCGACCGCGCGCTGTCCCTCATAGCGCCGGGCCAGTTCCAACTGGGCAAAGAAGTCGCCGTGGAAACCGCCCTGGCGCAGGGCGCGGATTTCCTGCTGTTGCTGATTGAACTGGCCAGAAACCCCTTGCGCCGCTTGTGGACGCGGGCAGGCGCTGGCGCGCTTGTGAAACCAGAAGGACGGGCCGGTGTCGCAGCCGACCAGCGGGATCACCACCGCCGCCACCACGGCCGTGACCGGCAGGCGGCGGATCAGGGTGACCCGGTTATCGACCACATAGGCCAACGCTCTTCGGAGCGCCACGAGATGAGAAACAGCATTGCTGGTCTCGCGCATCGCTCCCCCTCAGCACGTCGTTAACCATAAAATCCGAAATCACTCATGTGCCTGGGGGCAAACCCTGTCAAGCTCGCGGAACGCTGTTCTGAGCCTCATCACGAGACTGCTCACAGAAGGATTCTCGTCTCAGGTGAATCCCTAGGTTTTTAGTCAAGGCCCAGCTTTGGCCACAAGCCGGGAAGCACCATGGTCTGCAACCTCGGGAGGTTTTCAGATCATGGCGTCATGCATCGCTCGCGTCCTCGGCTCCACGGCGCTTTCGCTGCTAATCGCGGCGAGCGCCAGCGGCCCCAGCCTGGCCCGGCCTGACGTCGCCGATGGCGCGGTGACGCCCGAGGCCTGCGCGGCGCTGGGGTACGCTTCGCCGGCCAACGATCACGAAAGCGTCACTGTGACTGCGACGCGCGCGCGCCCGACGGGAGCCGAGACGGCAGCGCCCCTGCGGCCGATCTCGCCGGCTCGTCGCGCCGAATCGAAGTTTCCGCCCCCTCCTCCGCCTCCGCCTCCCCAGGCCTCCTACAGCGTCGCGGCGCCATCCGTGACGCCGCCGTCCCCAGGCTACATGGCGCAGTATCGCGACACCGAGAAATACCCCGGCGCCGTCGCCAATCCGGTGAAGCGCACCGCCGAAGAGCCGGTCTCGACCTTCTCGATCGATGTCGACACCGCCGCCTACGCCAATGTGCGGCGGTTCCTCAACGAGGCCGCCGCTCCGCCCAACGACGCTGTGCGGGTCGAGGAACTGATCAACTATTTCGACTACGGCTATGCCCGGCCCTCCGCCAAGGACGCGCCGTTCAAGCCGACCGTCGTGGTCGTGCCCTCGCCCTGGTCGAAGGACCGCCAGCTGTTGCACATCGGCGTCCAGGGCTACACCACCCCCCACGCCGACCAACCCCCATTGAACCTGGTGTTCCTGATCGACACCTCGGGTTCGATGTCGTCGCCCGACCGCCTGCCCCTGGCCAAGAAGGCGCTGAATGTCCTGATCGACCAGCTGCGGCCGCAGGACCGGGTTTCGATGGTGGCCTATGCCGGCTCTGCCGGCGCGGTGCTGTCGCCGACCGATGGCCGTTCGAAGCTGAAGATGCGCTGCGCCCTGACCGCCCTGAACTCCGGCGGCTCCACCGCCGGCGGCCAGGGGCTGGAACTGGCCTACGCCCTGGCCAAACAGAACATGGATCCAGATGCGGTCAATCGGGTGATCCTGATGACCGACGGCGACTTCAATGTCGGCGTCAGTGATCCGTCGCGCCTGAAGGACTTCGTCGCCGACCAACGCAAGAGCGGCGTCTACCTGTCGGTCTACGGCTTTGGCCGCGGCAACTATAACGACACGATGATGCAGGCCCTGGCCCAGAACGGCAACGGAACCGCCGCCTATGTCGATGGCTTGCAGGAGGCGAGCAAGCTGCTGCGCGACGACTTCGACAGCGCCCTTTTCCCGATCGCCGACGACGTAAAAATTCAGGTCGAGTTCAATCCGGCCAAGGTCGCCGAATATCGACTGATCGGCTACGAGACCCGGCTGCTCAATCGCGAGGACTTCAACAATGACCAGGTCGACGCTGGCGAAGTCGGTTCAGGCGCGGCGGTGACGGCGATCTACGAGATCACACCCGTCGGCGCGCGGCCGTCGTCCGACCCGCTGCGCTATCGCGGCAAGGCGCCGGTCAAGAGCGGCGGCGACGAGCTGGCGTTCCTGAAGATTCGCTACAAGCCGCCGGGGGGCTCGACCTCGAAGCTGATCGAGCGGCCGATCGGAGCCGGCGACGTGCGCGCCAGCCTGGCCGCCGCGCCGGAGGCGACCCGCTTCGCCGTGGCGGTCGCCGCCTATGGACAGAAGCTGCGGGGTGATCCGTGGGTGGAGGACCGTTTCGGCTGGGATGACGTCACGGCCCTGGCCCAGGGCGCGCGGGGCGATGATCCCTACGGCCTGCGGGCGGAGTTCGTGCAGCTGACGCGGGCGGCGAAGGGCGTGAAGGGCTAGGCGCTCTGCGTCCTTCGAGGCCCGCTGCGCGGGCGCCTCAGGATGAGGAACGCTCTGCTGATTTCCTCATCCTGAGGTGCGAGGCAAAGCCGAAGCCTCGAAGGACGCACATAGCTACCGCCCCGTCGGCATGTCCTTGAACGCCACGTCCTTGTCCACGCGCACGTCGCCCGGCAGGCCCAGCACCCGCTCGGCGATGATGTTCTTGAGGATCTCGTCGGTGCCGCCGGCGATGCGCAAGCCCGGCGCCCACATCAGGCTGGCCTGGAAGGCCGCCTCCATGGGGGCAAGGGACGGATCGGTGAGGATGCCGTATTCGCCCTGGGCCTCGACAGCGGTATTGGCCATTTCCTGCATCTGGTTGGCGGCGATGATCTTGCCGATCGAACTTTCCGGGCCCGGCGTCTGGCCGCGCGACAGGGCGGTCATGGTGCGAAAGCGAGTATATTTCAGGCCTTGCGAGTTGACATACCAATCGGCCAGCTTCTCCCGGAAGGCGTTGTCCTTCAGCGCCGGACCGCTGGGACCGGACAGGCCGCGGGCCAGTTCCATCACTTGGCGGTAGTCGGGCCCGCTGGAGCCGCCGACCGCCAGGCGCTCGTTCATCAGGGTGACCAGGGCGACCTTCCAGCCGTCGCCGACCGCGCCCAGCCGCTGGCTGTCCTTGACGCGCAGGTCGGTGAAATAGACCTCGTTGAATTCGCGGCCGCCCGACATCTGGTGGATCGGCCGGCACGCGACGGCGGCGTCGCGCATGTCGATCCAGAACATGGTCAGGCCCTTGTGCTTGGGCACGTCGGGATCGGTGCGGACCAGGACGATGCCGTAGTCGCAGTAGTGAGCGCCGGTGGTCCAGACCTTCTGGCCGTTGATCACCCAGTCGCCATCAGGATCTGGGCCGTCCTGGACGGCCCGTGTCCGCAGGGCCGCGACGTCGGAGCCGCCGGCCGGTTCGGAGAACAGCTGGCACCAGATCTCCTCGCCCTTCACGGCCGGGGAGACAAAGCGCTGCTTGGTCTCGTCGTTGGCGAAGGCCATGACCGTGGGCACGCACATGCCCAGGCCTATGGTGAAATAGCCGTAGGAAACGCCCGCCTTGGCCTCTTCCTGGCCGAAGATCACCGACTGGATCGGCGTGCCGCCGCCCCCGCCGACCCCCGCGGGCCAGGTAATGCAGGCATAGCCGGCGGCGGCTTTACGGGCCTGCCAGGCCTTGCCGGCCGCCATGTGCTCGGGCGTGGTCGGCTTGGGCTCGCCGTGCTCGGCGCGATGCGCGGCGGCGGCCTCGACCAGCCAGGCGCGAGCCGTCTCGCGATAGGCGATTTCTTCGGGGGAGTCGTTGAAATCCATCTTGGTTCTCCTTGCCTTCTCCCCTTGCGGGAGAAGGTGTCGGCCAGCGGCCGACGGATGAGGGGTCGAAAGGCCTGTCCGGAGAGGTCTGAGAGACCCCTAACCCGGCCCTGCGGGCCACCCTCTCCCGCAAGGGGAGAGGGATAGCGTCAGGCGGCGTTCTTCTTTTCCAATTCAGAAACCAGCCGCTCTTTCCAGAGCTTGGGCGAGCCGGCGACCAGCGCGAGTTGCCGCGAGCGGCGGTAATAGAGGTGGCAGTCGACATCCCAGGTGAAGCCCATGCCGCCATGCACCTGGACGCTTTCCTTGCTGGCGAACCAGAAGGCGTCGGAGGCGGCGATGCGCGCGGCGGCTGCGGCGGTCGGCAATTCCGGCGCGTCGACGTCTAGGGCCCAGGCCCCATAATAGGCGTTGGAGCGAGCGACCTCGTTCTTGACGTACATGTCGGCCATCTTGTGCTTCATCGCCTGGTAGCCGGCGATCACGCGGCCGAAGGCGTAGCGTCCCAGCGCATATTCGCGGGCCATTTCCAGGCAGCGATCAGCGCCGCCCAGTTGCTCGAAGGCTAGCAGCACGGCGGCGCGGTCGAGGATGGCCTGGAGCAGTTCGAAGCCCCGTCCGGACTCGCCAAGACGGTCGGCGGTGGCGCCGTCGAAGGTCAGGCGAGCCACACCCCGTGTCGGATCCAGGCTCTCCAGGGTCTCGACCTTGACGCCGCCAGCCCGCAAGTCGACCAGGAACAGGCCGGGCCTGCCGCTCTCGGCCGCCAGCACGATGGCGATGTCGGCCGCGTCGCCGTCGGTAACCGGGATCTTGACGCCCGACAGCTTGCCGCCCTCGACCTTGGCCGACAGGCTGGACGGGGTGACCGCGCCCGGTCCTTCCGACACCGCCAGGCAGCCGATCAGTTCACCAACGGCGATGCGCGGCAAGATGGCGGCCTTCTGGGCGGCCGTGCCGTACGCCATCACGGCCTCAGCCAACACATAGACCGTCGAGGCGAAGGGAATGGGCGCGACGGCGCGGCCCAGTTCCTCGGCGATGGCGCACAGCTCGACCCGCCCTAGGCCCAGGCCATTGTAGTCTTCCGGAATGGCCGCACCGAGCCAGCCCTGCTCAGCCACGGCGGTCCATAGCCCCGCATCATAGCTCTTGGCCGGATCGTCCAACACGCCGCGCACCACCGAGGGCGCGCAACGGGCGGCGAGGAACTTGCGCGCCTCGTCCTTGAGGAACTTCTGGTCGTCGGAATAGTCGAAATCCACTTGGACTTCCTCCTTGGGTCGCTCTGGCGGCGGCGTCGAGACACGATGGACCGCCTTGGCCTCGAGGGAAAGATTGACCTCGCGTCAAGGATTTCACGTTCTTATGGCGGCCTCGAAACGAGTGAGAGCGCGTGCGTGGCCAAGACCGTCTTTCAGCGGAACCAGAAGGTGTGGGTCGAGAGCGTTGGCGCGTGGGCGACGATCGAGAAGATCGTTCCCATCTGGGCCAAGGGTTTCGACGAACCGGTGCGCGTCACCTACGACGTCGGACTGAACCGCGAGTTCCAGGCCCATGAGCTGAAACCCGAAGACCGCATCGGCGAGGACGGCGGCGTCGCGCTCGCCAACTGGCGCATCCTGCGGGCCCGCAACAAGTGGCAGCAGGAAAGCGACTGCCTGCACCACCCCTATCCCGGGACCTATCCCGTGGTGGTGACCGACGCCAATGACTGGGGCGGCTGGCGCACCCCCGGAGCCGAGTACGATCGCGATCCGCGTAAGATGGAGTTCCAGGCGCGACTGATCGCCGCCGCGCCCCAACTGCACGCCTTGGCCCGCCAGTTGATTGAACTGGCCGCCGATCATCCGGAGGACGCGCCACCGGCCTTGGTGGCCATCGCCCAGCGCGCCGCCGCCATCGAACGGGCCCTGCACGAGGTGCCCGCCGCCGACGCGTCGGTGACCATCCTCGAGGCCAGTTAGCCGGCCTCGATCTGCGCCACCGAAGGCTCGTCCGGAGTCGCTTTGAAATTGCCCTTCTTCCAGGCCCAGTAGAGCACCAGGATCGCTACGCCGGTGCCCACGACCATGGCCGGGACGGACGCCTCGGGCCCGAAGCCGCCGCCGCTCAGCCATTCCGGCGCCCCGGCCTTGGGGGTGCTGAAATACAGGCTCTCCTTGACCTCGATGCCTGACACCCGCGCGCCCCAGATCCAGCCCTGGGCGAAGTTCCAGGCCGCATGGACGCCCACCGACATCCAGATTCGGCCCGTCAGCATGTAGAAGGCCGCCAGCATCAGGCCCGCCTCGATGCTGATGGCGAAGGCGGCCGTCGGCGTGGCGTTGTCGTTGCCCAGGTGCATCAGCCCAAACAGGGCGGCTGAGATGGCCAAGGCCCACCAGGCGCCGAACGCGCGCATCAGCAGGCGCAGGATGATGGCGCGGAAGACCAGCTCTTCCATGGAGCCCGAGAAGATGGCGACAGTGATCATGCCCCAGGCCGACGCGGCGCGCGGTCCGGTGACGTCATAGAGTCCAAAGCCGACCAGCAGCCCAACCACCACGGTCATCATCGCCGCGCCAAGCAGCAGGCCGATCGCCAGCTCCGACAAGGCGGGTCGCAGAGCCAACTCCGAGGGCCACCGCGCTTCGGCCAAGCGCATCACGCCAGCGTAGAGACCATAGCCCGCCGCGCAGATGGCGAGAGTCGCCAGGGCGATCAGCGGCTCGTGCCCGTTGAACCAGACGCCCGGCAGGATCGTGGCCGCCGCGTCGATCAACATGAACGCGACGAACAGCAACACCCCCCAACCCAGGCATCGCAGCCACCGCAGGGGCCCCGGATGCACGAACCGGCGCGAGCCCAGGTCAAGGCCGGCGCTTGGCGCCGTATCGATCAGCGACATTGAATCAGACCCCAGAACAAGCACCGACCTTTGGCGGGATCACGCTTGGCTTCAAGTGACGAACGGTTCAGGTCGCGTTGCGTCGGCCAGTGGCGGCCAGTCCATGCCCGAGCCCGGGCGACGCAGGCGGCTGTGCGAGCTGAATTCCACCGCCGGGCGCGTGACGCCCAGGTCGATCTCGCCGCCGTTCGGCCCAAGCCGCCAACAACGGCGTCCGACCCAGATCAGCACTTCCAGCCCGTCCGCCGCCCCGGCGCTGGCCCAGCCGCGCAAGGTCGCCTCGAACGGTGCGCGCCGCCAAGCCGTGGGCTTGGTCGGGTCGAGCTCGACATGGATCGTGCGGCCGCCCTTGCCGGCGTGCAGGACAAAACCGCTACGGTCTGGCCGCCACGTCTCGTCCAGGCGCTGATCGAGCAGCCAGTCGCAGGCGAAGTCCGCGCAGCCTTGCGGGCGGCCCTCATAGACGCAGCAGCCCTTGCCACGCTTGTAATAGCGGCACCAGACTTGCGGCGCCTTCTCCAACTCGCGCACGCCGATCAGCTTGCAGCACTGGCCGCACTCGCCGCATTCCCGCCCGGTCATCGACGCCCCCTGTGGACCCAGCGGGGTCATGGCGCGGAACTCGCGACAATTCTGCAATCGGGTCAAGTGCGCCCTCGCCCCGACACATCTCCTTGCCTACATTGGCCGGATGCGCACCGACACGCCCCAGCCCGTCCAGCTTTCGGACTATCGCCCCTTCCCGTTCACGATCGAGACCACCGATCTCGAGTTCCTGCTGAATCCCGAGGCGACGCGGATCAGGGCGACCCTGACGATCAAACGCAGCGGCGCGCCCGGCGAGCCCCTGTTCCTGAACGGCGAACGCCTGAAGCTGATCTCGGTGGCCATCGACGGCCAGGCCCTCGGCGCGAACGCATACGCCCTAGACGGCGAGGGCTTGACGATCCACGCCGTGCCAGACGCCTTCGTCCTGACCACCGAGGTCGAGATCAACCCGTCGGCCAACAAGGCGCTGATGGGCCTCTACATGTCCGGCGGCCGGTTCTGCACCCAGTGCGAGGCTGAAGGTTTCCGGACCATCACCTTCTTCCCCGACCGGCCCGACGTGCTGAGCCGCTACACGGTGCGGATCGAGGCGGACGTGGCGTTCCCCTACCTGCTCAGCAACGGCAATCTGTGGGAAGGCGGCGAACTGGACTCCACGGTGGAAGGCGGCCGCCACTACGCCGTCTGGAACGACCCCTTCCCCAAGCCGGCCTATCTGTTCGCCCTGGTGGCGGGCCAACTGGACGTGCTGGAAGATAGCTTCGTCACCATGACCGGCCGGACGGTGGCGCTGAAAGTATTTGTCGATCCTGGCATGGCGCCGCGCGCCGCCTATGCGATGGACAGCCTCAAGCGCTCGATGAAGTGGGACGAAGAGGCGTTCGGCCGCGAATACGACCTGGACCTGTTCATGATCGTCGCCGTGCGCGACTTCAATTTCGGGGCGATGGAGAACAAGGGGCTGAACATCTTCAACAGCTCCCTGCTGCTGGCTGCCCCCGAGACCGCCACCGACATGGATTACGAGCGCATCGAAAGCGTCGTGGCCCACGAATATTTCCATAACTGGACCGGCAACCGCATCACTTGCCGCGACTGGTTCCAGCTGTGCCTCAAGGAAGGCCTGACCGTCTTCCGCGACCAGAGCTTCAGCGCCGACATGCGCGGCGAGGCCGTGCAGCGGATCAAGGACGTCAAGGCCCTGCGCGCCCGGCAGTTCGCCGAGGACGCCGGTCCACTGGCCCACCCGGTCCGGCCGTCCAGCTACATGAAGATCGACAACTTCTACACCGCGACGATCTATGAAAAGGGCTCCGAACTCATCCGGATGCTCAAGACGATCCTGGGCGCCGAGACTTTCCGTAAAAGCCTGGACCTCTATTTCGACCGCCATGATGGCGAGGCCACCACGGTCGAGGCCTTCATCGCCTGTTTCGCCGACGCCTCGGGCCGCGACATGGGCGACTTCTTCGCCTGGTACGAGCAGGCCGGCACCCCAGCGGTATCGCTGACCCACGTCTATGACGAGGCCACCCAGGCGCTGGAGATCACCCTTACCCAGGTCACCGCCCCGACCAGCGGTCAGCCCACTAAGCAGGCTCTGCCGATCCCGGTGACCATCGGCCTGCTCGACAGCGAGGGCGAAAGTCTGCGCGATAGCGAGGTGGTGCTACTGGACACGCCGACCAAGACCGTGCGCTGGGAGGGCGTCGCCAGCACCCCGGTGATCTCGGCCCTGCGCGGCTTTTCGGCGCCAGTGAACCTGACCGTGGACACGCGCTCGGTCAATCGCTACGTGCAGTTTGCCGCCGATCCCGACCTGTTCAACCGCTGGGAGTCCGGTCAGACCCTGGCCCGCGAACTGATCCTCGGCCGCGCCGCCGGGGCCCCCGACGAGGTTGGCGAGGAACGCTATGCCGACGCGCTGGGCAAGGCTCTGATCGACGAGGCCTCCGATCCGGCCTTCAAGGCCCTGCTGCTGACCCTGCCCAGCGAAGGCGACCTCAGCCTGGCCGTCGATCCGGTCGATCCCGCCGCGATCCACGCCGCGCGTGGTCACCTGAAGACGGTCATGGCCGTCCATCTAGGCGACCTGCTGCGACGTCTGCACGGTGATCTGCAGAGCGGCGGCGAGTTCTCGGCCGACGCCAAGGCGGCCGGAAAGCGCGCGCTGCGTAACGGCTGCTGCGACCTGCTGGCGGCCGATCCGCACGCGGTCAATGTCGAGCGCATCGTCGGTCATTTCGAAAGCGCCGCCAACATGACCGACACCATGGGCGCTATCTCAGCCCTGATGACGGTCGGCGGCGAGCCGGCCGAGAAGGCCCTGGCCGACTTCCACGCCCAATGGCGCGACGAGCCGCTGGTGCTTGACAAGTGGTTCTCGGTCCAAGCGCGCGACCCTGGCGACGGTGCGATCGGCCGCATCCTGGCTCTGACGGCGCACCCCGATTTCGACGCCGGCAATCCAAACCGCATGCGGGCCCTGGTCCAGGGATTTTCGAGCGGCAACCCAGCCCAGTTCCACGACGCCAGCGGCGCGGGCTATCGTTTCCTGGCCGACCAGATCCTGGGGGTTGATGGCTTCAACCCCACGACCGCCGCGCGGTTGGTCGAACCGCTGGGCGCTTGGCGACGCTACGTGCCGGCCCTGGGCTTGCTGATGCGGGAACAGCTAGAGCGCATCTGCGGTCATGTCGGCCTGTCAAAGAACGTGTTGGAACTGGTGTCCCGCGCTCTGAATTGACGGCTTGCGGTGCAGCTTGAGCCGAGCGTGGCGCGATTCTCAGCGCCACGGGTTGCGACTAAAAGGCTCATGCGACGCCAAAACCGCCGTTCGTCGGTGACGCATCGGTCGCGGGTGCGGTAGATTCACCATGTCGGCGAAGTGACTCGCCGGGGCTGGCGGGAGCATCGGGCGTTGGAGCGTGGTGGGGCGAGGACCGGGAGGTTGGCGGGAGCCAGTCTGTCGGCGGCGGGCGCGGCCCGTCAGCGCGCCGCGCAATCGCCTTCGCAGGCCTATGTGCGGGTGGCGATCCTTGCCGCCCTGTTGCTGCTGGCCGTCTACACCGCCTTTGGCGTCAACCGCCTCAAGCAGGAAGCCAGTATTCCACCCGGCGGCGCGCCGCTGGCCGCCCAGGCCAAGCTGGTGGCTGGCGCCGTCGAAACCAATCTCGCCGCTCAGCGCGCCGGCTTGTCGGCCGCCGCCGATTTGCTGCAGCGTGACCCTAGCGCTCCCATGGACGCGGCCGAGACCGCTCTGCGCGCCGCCGGCGGCGAGGCCATGGCAGTGGCGGTGGTCGGCTCCACCGCCCCCCTGGCGGTTGCCGGTCGCGACCCGTCAGCCGACTGGATGGTCGCCGCCCGCGCCGCCGCTGCATCGGGCCGTAATGTCTGGATCGGCGCGCCGACCTCCGGCAGGCTCTATGTGGCCGTCGCGACGCCCGTCGGGGGCGGGCGCGGCTTCGTAATCGCCTCCAGCGATCCTTCGCGCCTGATCGCCGCCCCCCCCAAGGGCGCGGCCAGCGCCCTGATGCTGGCCGACGGCCGGATCTTGGCCTCCTCCGGCCGACCCATCCAGGGCGCCGCCAACTTGCGCGAGGCCTTCTCCCTATCGGTCGAGGACGTCAGCGACAGCGCCTCCGCCCTGCGCGGCCAGTCCGCCGATGGCCAGGCGCTGGATGTCGCGGTGCAGCCTCTGGCCCAAGGCGCTCTGTTGGCCGCCGCCAGCGCTCAATCGCGCACCGTGGCCAATGTTGATCGCCAGGTGATGCAAGGCGCGTTCTCGCTGCTGGCCCCGCTGGCCGTTGGCATCGCTTTGGCCCTGATGTTGATGCTGCAGAGCCGCCGGGTCGAGACCGCGCAGAAGGAGTTTGTCGACAGCGAGCAGCGCTTCCGCCTCGCCGTGGAAGCCGCCCGCTGCGGCATTTGGGAATGGGAGCTGGGCGCCGACCAGGTGTTCATGTCCGACGTCACCGGCGCGATGTTCGGCTGGGGCGGCGGCGGCGTGGTGGGCGGACAGGAGCTGCTGGACCGCGTGTCGGTCGACCATCGCGACAAGCTTCGCCAGGCCCTCGCCAATGCCGCCATGTACGGCGCCTTCGACGTATCGTTCCGGGTGCCGGGTCGCGACGGAGGTCGCTCGATCTGGGTCGACGCCCGCGGCCAGGGCTTTGGCAAGCCCGGCGAGGACGGCTATTCGCGGATCATCGGCGTGGCGCTCGATGTCACCGAGGAGCGTCTGGCCCAGGCCCGTGCTCAAGCCGCCGAGAACCGCCTGCGCGACGCCATTGAGAGCGTGTCTGAAGCCTTCGTGCTGTGGGACCGCCAGGGCCGGCTGCTGATGTGCAACCGTAACTATCGCAACGTCTTCAACCTCGAGCCCAAGCTGCTCAAGCCTGGGGCCCCGCGCAGCGAGGTCAACCGCTTCGCCGCCCTGGCCATCAAGCACGACCAACCCGCCCCGGACGGCGCCAAGGGCGTGCGCGAGGCCGAGCTGAACGACGGCCGCTGGATACAGATCAGCGAGCGCCGCACGGCTGAAGGCGGCCTGGTGATGACCGCCGCCGACATCACCGCCATCAAGAACCAGGAAGAAGCCCGCCGCCTGAATGAGGAGCAGCTCCAATACGCCGTGACAGGCCTTGAGCGCAGCCAGGAGCAGCTGGCCGAGCTGGCCCGCAAGTACGAGATGGAGAAGGTCAAGGCCGAGGGCGCCAACAAGGCCAAGAGCGAGTTCCTGGCCAATATGAGCCACGAGTTGCGGACGCCGCTGAACGCCATCAACGGCTTCTCCGAGATCATGATGAACGAGATGTTCGGCAAGCTCGGCGACGCCCGTTACAAGGGCTACAGCCTCGATATCCACAATTCCGGCCAGCATCTGCTGGCCCTGATCAACGACATCCTCGACATGTCGAAGATCGAGGCCGGCAAGATGAACCTGAAATTTGAGCCGCTGAGCCTGGAGGACGTCACCGAGGACGCCGTGCGCCTGGTGCGCAATCGCGCCGAGGCCGCCGGCCTGCAGCTGGAGATCGACTTCCCGGCCCTCCCCGAGGTCGAGGCCGACTACCGCGCGGTCAAGCAGGTGCTGCTAAACCTGCTGTCCAACGCCATCAAGTTCACGCCCCGCGCCGGCCGTGTCACCGTACGGGCCGAGATGCGCCGTGATCCGCTGGGCGAGCGCGTCCGCGTCTCCGTTATCGACACCGGCATTGGTATCGCCGCCGAGGATCTGGCCCGCCTGGCCAAGCCGTTCGAGCAGGTCGAGAGCCAACACGCCAAGACCACCCAAGGTACTGGCCTGGGCCTGGCCCTGACCAAGTCGCTGGTCGAGATGCACGACGGCTCGCTGGAAATGACCAGCGCCCCGGGCGAGGGCACCACGGTCAGCTTCGTGCTGCCGATCAACCAGGGCGGTCTGTCGTCCCTGCGCGACTTCGCGGCGGCGTGATCCGGGCTTGAAGAAGGTGCTGTTCGTCTGCAGCCAGAACAAGCTGCGCAGCCCCACGGCCGAGCAGGTGTTCTCGACCTGGCCGGACCTGGAAGTCGATTCGGCCGGCACCAATAATGACGCCGAAAACCCACTGACGGGTGAGCTGGCGGCCTGGGCGGACGTGATCTTCGTGATGGAGCAAGCCCATCGCAACAAGCTGGCCAAGCGCTTCAAGCGCCAGCTGAAGGCGTGGCTGGTTTGCCTCGATATTCCAGATGACTACGCCTTCATGGATTCCGCGCTGGTGAGCTTGCTGCGGGCCAGGGTCGCACCCTACCTGCGCTGAGCGTTATCGCATTCGTCGCCAGCGTCAATGAGCTAACTCTCGAGCGGCGCAACGGCTATTCCTGGTCCAATGCCAGCCCGAAAAAGGCGCTTGAGGCCTATGCCACCTGGAAAAAGGCCCATTCTGCGGCGAGGTGAAGCTCCGTCACAAACCCTTGGCCAAATTCACGCCGAAGTGTCGCAACCTTCGCCTAACACCCCCTCCAACACGCGTCCGCAATCGGACGACTCTGGAGGGGTTCCATGTCCAAGATTTTCAATCGGAAAGCGCTGCTGGCCGCCTGCGCGTTGGGTACGTTAACGCTGGTTACCGCCGCCAACGCCGCCGAAACCGCAGCAACCGCGCCGGCCGCGGAGCCCAACGACATCAACGCCGTCGAGCAGGTGCTGGTCACCAGCCTATCGACCACCCGCTCGGCCGTGCAGCTATCTGGTTCGGAAATGCAGAAGATCCTGCCAGGCCTGTCGCCAATGAAAGCCATCCAGACCCTGCCGGGGGTGATGTATGTCACCGCCGATCCCTGGGGCAACAACGAGCAGAACACCTCGTTGTTCATCCATGGATTCAACGGTCAACAGTTGGGCTACACGCTCGACGGCGTGCCGCTGGGCGACCAGAGCTACGGCAACTACAACGGCCTGTCGCCGCAGCGCGCGGTGATTAGCGAAGTGGTCGGCAAGGTCATCCTGTCGTCAGGCGCCGGCGCGCTGGGCACCGCCTCGACCAGCAACCTGGGCGGCGCGATCGAGACCTTCAGCAACGACCCGCGCGCCGAATTCGGCGGACAGTTCAACCAGACGCTGGGCAGCTACGACACCAGCCGCACCTTCGTGCGCCTCGACACGGGCGCGTTCGGCGGGAACAACAGCCTCTATCTCGCCTACGCCCATCAGAAAGCTCGCGCCTGGGACTTCAACGGCAAGCAGGGCGGCGACCAGGCCAACCTGAAATACGTGAACGACGGCGAGCACGGCAAGCTGACCTTCTACCTGTCCTATTCGGACAAGATCGAACCGAACGAGGACGGCACCACCCGCTATTTCCCCAGTCGCGCAAATCGGCCGACGGACGCCTACCAGCCCTATACCCGCCCGTTCCTTTATCCGGACTTCGCCGCCGCCCTGGCTTATCTGGACGCAGCCGGCAACTATCCCGCTTCGCAGGGCGACAACTATCGCAACTATTTCAGCGCCGCCCAGCGCAAAGACTATCTCACCTACATCAAGTATGACGCCAAGCTGAGCGACAACGTCACCTGGTCGAACCAAGTCTACTATCATGACGACCACGGCCGCGGCATCGTCGCCGGCCCGATCCGGGTGGCGGGCCTGCCGAACCTGTTCAACTTCTACTTCCCGGGCCAAGACCTGAAGAAGGTGTTTGGTAATTCGGGTTTCGCCACCCGCACCACCGAGTACCAGATCGACCGCGTGGGCAGCATCTCGACCCTGAACGCCACGTTCGGCGAGCACCAGATCGAGGCCGGGTTCTGGTACGAGCACAACAAGTCGTCGGCCTATCGCCGCTGGTACCCGTTCGACGTCAACCATCCGACCTCGCCCTATGACGTGCCCACCGGCTGGCTGATCACCCAGTACGGCAGCGAGATCGACAACAAGGTCTACCAGTTCCACGTCCAGGATCAGTGGCGCATCCGCGAGAACCTGGTGTTGCAGGGCGGCTTCAAGAGCAGCGTGCAGGACGCGACCGGCGCGGTGGCGGTGCAGCCCATCGTCGGTTCGCTGGTCAACTCGATCGGCCTGCCGGTCGGCAACATCAAGACCAAGGAATGGTTCCTGCCCCAGATCGGCGCGGTGTGGACCGCTTCGACGGGCGACGAGTTGTTCGTCAACATCCAGAAGAACCTGCGCCACTTCCAGACCTATGGTGGTGGCGGCCTGTCGCCGTTCAGCCTGGGCAGCCAGGCGGCGTTCGACCAGTTCAAGAAGAGCGCCGACCCGGAGACCGCCTGGACCTACGAGGCCGGCCTACGGGGCAAGCGCGAGATCGCGTTCGGCCCGTTCACCGCGATCGACGGCCAAGTGAGCGTTTATCACACCGACTTCAGCAACCGCCTGCTGGGCGTGGCCCCTTCGGCGGCCGCGATTTCGATCATCGGCGGCGCGGCGATCGTCCAGAACGTGGGCAGCGTCAAGACCGACGGCGTCGACGTGGCCGCCACCCTGCACATCGGCGAACACTTCTCGTTCTACAACGCGCTTTCGTACAACCGCTCGGTCTATCAGGACGACTACACCAGCGGCTCGACCACGATTGGCGGCGTCATCACCCCGACCGTCGTGCACATCGCCGACAAGAAGGTGCCCGGCAGCCCCGAATGGCTAAACAAGTTCGTGGCCACCGGCAATTTCGGCAATTTTGAAATCCAGGTGATCGGCGACTTCGTCGGCGACCGCTTCGCCACTTACACCAACGACCTGAAGGTCAACAGCTACATGCTGTACAGCCTGCAGGTCAGCTATGACTTTGAGACCCCGGCCAGCTGGCCGGTGAAGGGCCTGAAGCTGAGCGGCAACGTCACCAACCTGACCGACGAGGAGGGCGACCTGAACGTCACCGTCTCGCAACCGGCTGGCAGCTACAGCACCTTCCCCATCCCGCCGATCCAGGGTTTCGTCACCCTGTCCACGCGGTTCTAGAGACGGGCGACTCGCCGCCTTTTCTTCTCCCCTTTCCGGGGCGAGTCACGCCTGCATCGAGCGCCCCGGACCTGGTCCGGGGCGCTTTTCGTTCGAAACGCAAAGCAGCAGATTTCGCCTTCCGCCGCTTTGTGCCGGGCTTGGCAAATGGTGAGGTCAAGGCCTCAGCAGAGAGACCTCCCATGTCCCTGACCCTGCACATGCAGCCGCTGGCCTCTTGCTGCTGGAAGGTTCTGATCGCGTTCTATGAGAACGACACGCCGTTCGAGGCAAAAATCGTTGATCTAAGTGGCCCGGCCGAGACAGCGGCGTTCCAGGCGCTGTGGCCGACCAGCAAGATGCCTTTGCTGCGTGACGACGCGCGGGATCAGACTGTGCGGGAGACGCCGGTCATCATCGAATATCTACAGACCTGGTCTCCGGGTCCGGTCCGCTTCATCCCCGGCGGGGCAGAGGCCGCGCTGGACGTGCGCCTGATGGATCGCCTGTTCGACCTCTATGTCCAGGAGCCGATGCAGAAGATCGTCGGCGACCAGATCAGGCCGGCTGTCGCCAAGGATTCCTACTGCGTGGCCCAAGCTCCCGCTCAGTTGGCGATGGCCTATGACCTGATCGAGGCGCGCCTGGCGGATCGGCCTTGGGCGGCGGGCGAGGTTTTCGGACTAGCCGACTGCGCCGCCGCCACGGCACTGTTCTATGCCGACAGGGTGGCGCCACTGGCTCCGGCCCATCCGAACACCAGCGGTTATCTCGACCGCTTGCTGGTCCGTCCTTCGGCCTCGCGGGTGATCGAGAAGGCCCAGCCCTATTTCGCGATGTTCCCGACCTAGGCGGCGCGCGCCCGCGTGTTCGAGAGACGCGATTGGACCTGTTCCTGGCCCGTCTCGAAGCGCGCTACCAGTCGCGCCAGTTCCGAGGCTTCGGAGCGCAGGTTCGAGGCCGCGGCCGTCGCCTCTTCGACCATGGCCGCGTTCTGCTGGGTCACCTGGTCCATTTGATTGATGGCGGCGTTTACCTGGTTCAGGCCCGTGGCCTGCTCTTGCGATGACTGGGCGATCTCGGAGATCAGGGTGTCAATCTGGGTGACCTTGCCCACGATGCCGTTCAAGGCCTCGCCCGTGTCGCCGACCAATTGCACGCCGCGCGCCACCTGGGCGGTGCTGCTGGCGATCAGGGTCTTGATCTCCTTGGCGGCCTCGGCTGAACGCTGGGCCAGGGCGCGCACTTCCTGAGCGACGACGGCAAAGCCACGACCCGCGTCACCGGCCCGAGCCGCCTCGACCCCGGCGTTCAGGGCCAGCAGGTTGGTCTGGAAAGCGATCTCGTCGATCACGCCGATGATCTGGGTGATCTGGCCGGAACTCTGCTCGATCTCGCCCATGGCGGCCACCGCGTCGCGCATGACTTCGCCTGAACGAGCCGCGTCCCGGCGGGCGCCGCTGGCCGCCGTCGAGGCCTCCTTGGCCCCCTCGGCGCTGCGGCGGACCGTGGCGGTCAGCTCATCCAAGGCGGCGGCGGTCTCTTCGAGCGATGCGGCCTGCTGCTCGGTACGGCGCGATAGGTCATCCGAAGCGCTGGCGATTTCGTCCGACCCGGCCTGGAGCCCGCCGGTCGCGGAGGCGATAGCACCCATGGCGACGCGCAGGCTGTCGATAGCGGCGTTGAAGTCATCCTTGATCTGCTGGTACCGCCCCTCGAACTGCACTCGGATGCCTGCGGTCAGGTCGCCGTCGGCCAGACGTCTGAGGCTGTCGGCGAGAGCCGAAACCACGGCGCCCTGTTCGTCGTCCACCTGACGGCGCGCGGTCTCGCCGCGCGTTCTTTCCAGCTCGATCTCGGTGACGTCAGTGGCGAACTTGATGACCTTGTAAGGCTTGCCGGATGTGTCGAGCACGGGATTGTAGGACGCCTGAATCCAGATTTCCTTGCCACCCTTGCCGATCCGCATGAACCTGGCGGCGATGAATTCGCCGCGATTAAGCTGCCGCCAGAATTCCTGGTACTCGGCGCTCGCGGCCTCGCCTGGCGATACGAACAGGCTGTGGTGGCGGCCTTCGATCTCATCGGCGGCGTAGCCGATGGCGTGGAGGAAGTTGGCATTGGCCCGGATGATCGTGCCATCAAGCCGAAACTCGATCACCGCCTGCGACCGATCCATCGCCGCGAGCTGCGCTTCGAGCTCCAACACGCGTTCAGCGGCGACCTTGGTTTGCTTGCGATTTGAAAACATCGTTTTTCGCCTCCGGCCAATGCGGCTTTTCGGCTTCTAGCCATGAAGACCCCTAACGATTCCCTAATTAGAAAATCATCCGGGGTCACAACTCCAAAGTGAGCCACGACGCCTATATTTAAGCTGTCAACTCGGCCTTTCGCGGTAACGAGGGGTGAATTTGGGATTCGGATACGAAAACGCTCCGTGCGCGCACAAATCGCTCCGAGCTAAACCCCCGGAATATCGTATGTCTTTAGCGTGACCTGATCGCGGTCTTCGGGGATGACCTGGATACCGGTGTTGTGCTGACCGACGAGATGCTCGGTCCGCCCGGCCCTCACATCCTCTACGTCAATACAACGTTCGAGCGCATGACCGGCTTTAACCGGGACGAAATCGTGGGAAAAGATCCGCGAATTTTTCAGGGTCGAGGCCCTAGTCTGGCGGCGCGAAAGCTAATGGCGCGCGCTTTGCGAGCCGGTGAGCGCCGCGCCACCACCCTGGTCAATTACCGAAAATCCGGCGGGGCCTATCTCTGTTCGATCGAGGTGTTCCCGCTCCTCGATCCGGATGGCGTGCTGGTCAACGTCGTGGCTCTGGAGCGCGAGGTCGAGCGGCGACCGGGGCGGCATCCCTCCTATCGCCCGACCACCATCGAGGATGAACGCTCCTAGGCCAGGGCGTCGGCTTTCCAGGCAAGGTATTCCGGAGTTTGCAGCAAGCGTTCGCAATAGGCCTCGGCGGCGCCTGTGTCGCCGTGGTCGGACAGCCTGATCCCGTAGGTGCGGAAGCGCGTCGCCACCGGCGTGTAAAAGGCGTCGGCGATCGACCATTTGCCCAGCAGGAACGGTCCGCCCGAGCGCTCCAGCAGCTGGTTCCAGCGCAGGACGATCTTGCGGACGTCGGCCTGGGTGGCCGGAGAGATGTCCAAGACCTTGCGGGTTTCCAGCTCCATCGGGCATTCGCCGCGCAGGGCCGAGAAGCCCGAATGCATTTCGGCCGCCGCCGCGCGGCCGATGGCCCGCAGGGCCGGATCGGCAGGCCACAGCAAGGCCTCCGGATAGGTCTCGTGCAGGTATTCGCAGATCGCCAGCGAGTCCCAGACCACCAGGTCGCCGTCCTTGACCACCGGCACCAGGCTGGTGGGTGAGTGCTTGGCGAGTTCGGCCTCGGAGGTCTCGGCATGGCGCAGCTCGACCAGGGTCTCGGTGAAGGTGGCGCCCGTGTGCTTGAGCGCCAGCCAGGGGCGCAGCGACCAGCTGGACCACCTCTTGGTGCCGATGACGATTTCCATGGCGGTCTCCTTGAGGTCAGACAGGCGAGCGTCTGGGCTTAGCGCGCCTGCCGCTGGCCGACAACGCCAGGATATCTAGGGTCTTTGACTTGTGGCCTGACAGGCTGGAGAAGCGGCTTGGGGCCGCGGAAAAGCATAGGCCCAGGGATAGGTCTCGTTCGGCGCACCGGGGTCGGCGGCCACGGTCCGTAGCGAACGGGCGCGGTTGAGCGCCTCGACGGAAACAATCTGGGCCGAGCGCCAAGGCGTCGACGGGCGTTGCGCGGAGGGATGCATGACGTGGCCTCGAAGACGACCGTCTGTCGCGGCCATGAGGTCCATTGAAAACCGCCGCGCCTGAACCGGCATCAGCGTCTTTGTTGTCGAGCGTTCATCTCCACGTCTGGAATGACCGCGATTTCCCCTCTGGCCTTGGCGCTTCCCTTACGTCTATGGTCGGCGCAAC
The DNA here is from genome assembly GCF_049896225.1 of Caulobacter sp. DWR3-1-2. NCBI lineage: Bacteria > Pseudomonadati > Pseudomonadota > Alphaproteobacteria > Caulobacterales > Caulobacteraceae > Caulobacter > Caulobacter sp. DWR3-1-2. Next base: position 43,305 of record NZ_JAFCTW010000008.1, read on the forward strand.
GATTAGAACAAGTGTTTGAAGGGAGAGGCCCAGGATGGCTCAGGCGAATGCGCCGAGCAGCGGCAAACCGCTGTACTCGAATGGCTACAAGGCCACGGTTCTGGGGCTGCTGCTGGCCACCTACACCTTCAACTTCATCGACCGCACGATTATCGCCACCATCGGCCAGGCCATCAAGGTCGATCTCAAGCTCACCGACACCCAACTCGGCCTACTTGGCGGCCTCTATTTCGCCCTGCTCTACACGCTGCTCGGCATCCCGATCGCCCGGCTGGCGGAGCGCTGGAACCGGGTCAGCATCATCTCGATCTCGCTGGTCGTCTGGTCGGGCTTCACCGCCCTGTGCGGCAGCGCCGGCAGTTTCGCCCAATTGGCTCTCTATAGATTCGGGGTCGGGGTCGGCGAGGCGGGTTGCTCGCCCCCAAGCCACTCGCTGATCAGCGACTATTATGCGCCCAAGCAGCGCGCCTCGGCGCTGTCGATCTACTCGTTCGGCATTCCCCTGGGCACGATGTTCGGGGCGATCATCGGCGGCTGGCTGGCCCAGGAGTTCAGCTGGCGCGTGGCCTTCGTCATCGTCGGCCTGCCCGGCATCATCCTGGCGGTCATCGTCAAGCTGGTGGTCAAGGAGCCGCCCCGCGGCCACTCCGAGGCCAAGGAGCATCCGCTCGAAGCCGAGGATGTGGTGGTCGAGCCGCCCAAGCCGGCCTTCTCGCTCGCCAATGAGTTTCGCGAGATCTGGGCGGTGATGAAGACACTGTTCGGCAAATGGCCCGTGCTGAACATGATGCTGGGCGTCACCATCGCCTCGTTCGGCTCCTACGGCTCGGGCGCCTTCGTGCCCTCCTATTTCGTCCGTGAGTTCCATCTCGGCTATGCCCAGGTCGGTCTGATCACCGGGGTGGTCGCGGGCTTTTCGGCCGGCATCGGCACCCTGGTCGGCGGCTTCCTCGGCGACTGGGCGGGACGGCGCAGCGCCAAGTGGTACGCCCTGGTCCCGGCCATAGGCTTGCTGATCGCCACCCCGATCTACATTACCGCCTATCTGCAGACCGACTGGCAGACCACCGCCCTGATCCTGCTGATCCCCGGCATCTTCCACTATGTGTATCTGGCCCCGACCTTCGGCGTCGTCCAGAACTCGGTCGAGCCGCGCCGCCGGGCCACCGCCACGGCCTTGCTGTTCTTCTTCCTCAACCTGATCGCCCTGGGTGGCGGGCCGGTGTTTACCGGCTGGCTGATCGACCATCTGGCGCAGCACAATTTCAATACGCCCGACGCTGGCGGCCTGATCGACACCGTGCTGGCCTCGTTCGGCCGCCATGCCGACGCCGCCAACTTCGCGGCGACCTGCCCAGGCGGCGTCGCCCCCAAGGGCTCGTCCGTCGAACTGGCCAAGCTATGCAACACCACCCTGGCCCATTCCAGCAAGCAGGGGATCATCGTCTCTCTGTGCTTCTATGCCTGGGCGTCGCTGCACTACGCCTTGGCCGCCATCGGCATGGTCAAGCACATGAAGGAGCGGTCGGTGGCTCAGGGTTAGGAACCCGCTAGAGTGGGTTTGCTTGAGACTGAACCGTTGCCTTTTGATCCTTTCATCCCGGCGAAGGCCGGATAAAAAGGAGTTTAGGGGTGACGCTTCAATGTGAAGCGAACGCGCTCTAGCCCGCTCACGCCCCCACCGCCCAATACCGATAACAATAGGCCGGAGCGAACCCCAGCCCGCTGTACAGCGCGATAGCCGGGGCATTATCGGCCTCGACCTGGAGGTAGGCCCGCCGGGCGCCCTGTCCCTCGGCCATGTCCAGCAGCGCGCCCAGAATCCGCCGCGCCAGGCCCTTGCGGCGGTGGCCAGGCAAGGTGCGCATGCCGAAGATCCCGGCCCAATCGCCCTCGACCGCCGCGGCGCCCAGGGCGGCGGTCTGGCCGTCGATGTCCATCCGGCCGAAGAAGGCCGGGGCGGGGATACGGCCCAGGGCGTCCAGCCGCTCGCGGGCCTCGGCGGTGTTGCCGGCCGCGCTCGCCAGGAACACCGCCTCGAAGGCTGGATCTGGGGTGGCGGAGAGAGTCACGGCTTCGTCCGCATCGCCCGTCGTGGCGCCCGTCATCACCAGGGTCTCGTGGGCGGGCCGGTAGCCCCGGGCCGTCAGGTGCTCGGCGAGATTGGCGGGGACCGCCGCCCCGTCCGCCAGCTTGAAACAGGCCGGCGCGCCGCGCGCCGCGTAGAAGGCCTCGACCGCGTCGATCGCCTCGTCGGCGGGTCGGCCGGGCTCGTCCAATGGCCAGCAGGCGTTGATGCGCCGCGACCAGCCATCCGAAGCCTTCAGCCGCCACCCGCCCAAGGCGGCAGTTTCGCGGGCCGGCCAGGCGCGGTCGGCGATCGGTTCGAGCAGGCGCGGATCGATGATCATGCAGCCTTTGTAGCAGACGAGCGCCCCAAAGGTCCTCGCCGTGGGGCCCCGTGGGGGAAGCGGTCGCGAAGCGACCGGTGGGAGGAGTTTTAGGAGGGTTGATCCGGGCTGGGCGGCCTTCCGCACACTCCCCCCTCCGTTGGCTTCGCCGACACCTCCCCCACAGGGCCCCACAGAGGAAGAAGCTGCGCCTAAAGCGGCTTCAGATTGTTGGCGGCGATCTTTCCGCGCTCCTCGGCGCTGTCGAAGCTTACCTTCTGGCCCTCATCAAGGCTGCGCAGCCCCGCGCGCTCGACGGCGCTGATGTGAACGAACACATCCTTGCCGCCGTCATCGGGTTGGATGAAGCCAAAGCCCTTGGTGCCGTTGAACCATTTCACAACGCCGGTCGCCATGCGGAAGTCTCCTCGAGAGCGCCAAACCAGTGCCCGGACAAGCGGGCGGGTAACAATCGCAGTTGTCCGGGTAGCGGTAGCAGGCCCAAATCCAGGATTGCGCGGCAGAGTGGACATGCCCCTGTTGAGGGGTCAATTCAAAAAACACCGGTATACTCAAACGTGCGCGGGGGCCTAGTGCTCGGCCAGAAGGGCCTCGACCAAGCCATAGGCCTCGGGGCTAGACCAGTCGGCGTCGCCCGCCAACCTGGCGCGCTCGCGGCCCTGCTTGTCGTAGATCACCGTCGTCGGATAGCCCTCGGCGCGGGGATCCAGCGCGAACGACAGCTTGTAACCGGGGTCGCGATAGACCTGCAGTGGGCTGTTGGCGGTCATCTGAGCCTGGACCAGGTTGAGGTCGCTGTCGCGATCGACGCTGATCGGCAGCACCTTCAGCGGCTGGGTCGCGTAGCTGGCCTGCAGCTTGGCCAGGGTGGGCATCTCTTTCTTGCACGGCGCGCACCAGGTGGCCCACAGGTTCATCACCACCACCTGGCCCTTGAAATCGGCGAGGGTCAGGGATTTTCCGGCGCCATCGGTAAACACCGTGGTCGGCTGGCCGCGCGGCGCGGCCGGCACATCCAGCTTCGCCAGGGACGCTTTCTTGAATTCGTTGAGGTCGGTGACACCTGCGGGTTTGAACGAAGCTGCGCCGATGACGTATAGAACCGCCGCGACGCCGATGATCACCGCGGCGGCGATGACCCACTTCAGCGGGCCGGGCTTGCGCGCGGCTTGTTCCCTGTCCGACTGGAATTCGCTCATATGACCGACAACGCCTCCGATAAGCCCCAGACCGCGACGGGCGGACAGGGCCAAGCCATGTGGGGCGGCAGGTTCTCGGCCAAGCCGGCGGAGCTGATGCAGGCGATCAATGTCAGCATCGGCTTCGACAAGCGCCTGTGGAGCCAGGACCTGGCGGGCTCCCGCGCCCATGCGCGGATGTTGATCAGTCAAGGCGTGATTGCAAGCAAAGACGGCGAAGAAATCCTCAAGGGTCTCGACGCCATCGAGGGCGAGATCACGGCGGGAGCCTTTCCGTTTCGCGACGAATACGAAGACATCCACATGAACATCGAGGCCCGGCTGCGCGAGTTGATCGGCCCGGTGGCCGGCCGCCTGCACACCGCCCGCTCGCGCAACGACCAGGTGGCCGTCGATTTCCGGCTGTGGGTGCGCGAGGCCTGCGAGAGGTCTGCAGCCCAACTGGCGTCTTTGCAAAAAGCGCTGGTCGCCCAGGCCGAGGCCTATGCCGACGCCCTGATGCCGGGCTTCACCCACCTGCAACCGGCCCAGCCGGTGACCTTCGGCCACCACCTGATGGCCTATGTCGAGATGTTCGGCCGCGACGCTTCGCGGTTCCGCGACGCCCGAACCCGGATGAACGAGTGCCCGCTGGGCGCTGCGGCCCTGGCCGGTTCGCCCTTCCCGATCGACCGCCACGCCACGGCCGCCGAACTCGGTTTTGACCGCCCGACCGCCAATTCGCTGGACAGTGTCTCGGCGCGTGACTTCGCGCTGGAAGCCCTGTCGGCCGCCACGATCGCCGCCACGCACCTGTCGCGCCTGGCCGAGGAGATCGTGCTGTGGACGACGCCAATGTTTGGCTTCATCAAGCTGACCGACGCCTTCACGACCGGCAGCTCGATCATGCCGCAAAAGAAGAACCCCGACGCCGCCGAGCTAATCCGAGCCAAGGTCGGGCGGATCCTGGGAAGCCTCACCACCCTGACCGTGGTGATGAAGGGCCTGCCGCTGGCCTATTCCAAGGACATGCAGGAGGACAAGGTCCCGACCTTCGAGGCCTTCGACGCCTTGGAGCTGTCCCTGCTGGCCATGGCCGGCATGGTCGCCGACCTGACGCCCAACACCGAGAAGATGGCCGCCGCCGCCGGCGCGGGTTTCTCGACCGCGACGGACCTGGCCGATTGGCTGGTCCGCGAACTGAACATGCCTTTCCGCGACGCGCACCACGTGACAGGCTCGGCGGTGAAGGCGGCCGAAACCAAGGGCGTTGATCTGGCGGAACTGGCGCTCGCCGACTTGCAGGCAATCGAGCCGCGCATCACCTCTGAAGTTTATACCGTGCTCACGCCCGCCGCCTCGGCGGCGAGCCGCATCAGCTATGGTGGGACCGCTCCCACCCAGGTTCGCGCCCAGATCGCGCGTTGGAAGGAACTGCTCGGATGATCCGTCCTATCGCCCTCATCACCCTGGCCGCCCTGGCCCTGTCGGCCACCGCCTGTGGCAAGCAGGCCGAGTTGGAGCGCCCCGCTCCGCTGTGGAACGCCCAGAAGAAGGCCGTCTACGAGGCCCAGCGCCGGCAGTCCTCGGCCCAGGTCAACAAGCCGGCGCGCGCCAATGGCACGCAGGAAAACATTGACCCGGCGTCCAGCAACCGCACCACCCGCGCCGCGCCCCTGGCCGGCACGGCCCCCGACCCCTTCGGTGGCCCCTCGGGCGCCGGCTTCCCGAGCGCGCAACCGAACTAGCGCGTCCCTTCACCAACGCCGCATCGTTTTCCCCGTCTCCCCGGCGAAGGCCGGGGCCCAGGTGAAACCCTGCCGTGGCTCCTGATGAATCTGGGTCCCGGCCTTCGCCGGGAAGACGGAGGTTGGGGGCTTGACCTTAGAGAGCTGCTAGACTCGTGAACCATTTCGAATACGGCCCCGAGGGGTTGGCCTGTGAAGGCGTCCCGCTGGCTCGCATCGCGGCCCAGGTCGGCACGCCGGTCTATGTCTATTCCCGCGCCACGCTGGAGCGGCACTTCACGGTGTTTCGCGACGCCCTGACGGCCGCCGGTGTGGTTGATCCGCTGATCGCCTATGCGGTGAAGGCCAATTCCAATGTGGCCGTGTTGAAGGTGCTGGGCGACCTGGGGGCCGGCGCCGACACGGTATCCGAGGGCGAGGTCCGACGGGCCCTGGCGGCCGGCATCCCCGGCGATCGCATCGTGTTCTCGGGCGTCGGCAAGAAGCGCGGCGAGATCGCGTTTGCCCTGCAAGCTGGCGTCGCCGAGATCAACGTCGAGTCAGAGCCCGAGCTGAACCTGGTCGCAGCGGTGGCCGCCGAGCTGGGCGTCAAGGCCAAGGTGGCGTTTCGGGTCAATCCAGACGTCGCGGCCGGCGGTCATGCCAAGATCGCCACCGGCAAGTCCGAGAACAAGTTCGGCGTGTCGTTCGCCGAGGCCGCGCGGCTCTACGCCAACGCCAGCAACCACGCGAACCTCGAACCGATCGGCGTGGCCTGCCATATCGGCAGCCAGATCACCGACCTTTCGCCCATGCGCCAGGCCTTCACCAAAATGCGCGGCCTGGTCGAGCAGCTGCTGGGCGAGGGCTTGCATGTCGAGCGCCTGGACCTGGGCGGCGGCTTGGGCGTGCCCTATTTCGACATGCCCGCCCCGCCCTCGCCCGCCGACTTCGCGGCCATGGTCAGCGAGGTGACCCAGGGCCTGCCCGTCAAGCTGGCCTTCGAGCCGGGCCGGGTGATCGCCGCCAACGCCGGGGTGCTGGTCAGCGAGGTGATCCATGTCCACGAACGGCCGGAGGGCAAGCGCTTCCTGGTCATCGACGCGGCCATGAACGACTTGATCCGCCCGGCCATGTACGACGCCTTCCACGACATCCGCCCGCTGATCCCGCGCGCCGGCGAGATGACCTATGACGTGGTGGGACCCATCTGCGAAACGGGCGACACCTTCACCCGCGATCGCGCCCTGCCGCCGCTGGCGTCGGGAGATCTCGTGGCCTTCATGTCGGCCGGCGCCTATGGCGCGGCCATGGCCAGCGAATACAACACACGCCCGCTGGCGCCCGAGGTGCTGGTGGACGCCGATAAGTTCGCGGTCATTCGCGAGCGGCCGACGTATGAGGAGATGCTGAGCCGGGACGTGGTGCCGGACTGGGTCTAAGGGCGTCGTTGTCAAATCGACCAAGGCGGCCTATGCTCAGGCCTATGCCAGAGGCTTCGACCGTGGGTTACGAGAAACACGTCAGACTATTCCGTAACGGCCGAAACCAAGCCGTGCGAATTCCGCGCGGGCTGGAGTTTCCCGGCGATGAAGCAATCCTGCGCAGAGATGGTGACAAGCTGATCCTCGAACCAGCCCCGCCTCGGTCGTTGTTGGCCGTACTGGCGTCGTTGCAGCCAATCGAAGAGGATTTCGATCCAATCGACGATCCGGCGCCGGAGCCTGTCGAGCTTTGAGTCAGGGTTGGCTGCTAGACACCAACATCCTGTCGGACTTGGTGCGCAATCCAGCGGGTCGGGTGGCCGAACACATCAGGCAACGTGGCGAAGCCAATGTCCGCACCAGCGTCATTGTAGCCGCGGAACTGCGATTTGGCGCTGCCAAGAAGGGCTCCGCGCGCTTAGCTACGCAATTGGAAGCGATCTTGGCGGTGATCCAAATCCTACCGCTCACGCCTCCTGCTGACCGCCTCTACGGCGAAATTCGCGCTAAACTGGAAAGCGTCGGCACGCCGATAGGCGGCAACGACATGTTGATCGCTGCCCACGCCCTAGCCGGTGACGACATTTTGGTAACCAACAACGATCGTGAATTCTCGCGTGTCGAAGGCCTGTCGATCGAGAACTGGCTCCGTTAGTCCAGCGCCCCGATATAGGGCAGCCCCCGGCTCTTGCCCTCGTCGTCCAGCCCATACCCGACCAGATACCGGGCAGGGGCTTCCCAGGCCACGAAGTCGGGTTCGATGCGGGGCTTGTCCCAGGGCTTGCGGGCGAAGACGGCGGTCATGACTTCGCTGGCGCCGGCGTCCTTGACCAGGCGGGCGGCTTCGCCCAGCGACAGGCCGGTGTCGAGCACGTCGTCCAAGACCAGGGCGCGGCGGCCGATCAGCGGGCGTTGCAGGTCGGCGCGGACCTCGCAGCGGCCAGAGCTCTTGCGTTCGTCATGGTAGGAGGCCAGCCACAGGGCGTCGAAGCGCACGTCGCGGCCGGCGCGCCACAGGGCCCGGGTCAGGTCGGCGGCGAACCACAGGCCGCCGGTCAGCAGGCAGACGGCGACGGTATCGTTGTCGATGCGCGGCGCGATGGCCTGGGCCAGGGCTTCCACCCGCTCGGCGATCTCCTCTTGCGAGATCAGGACTTCGGGGGCGACGCGGTCGGTCATGTGCGGATTCTTCAGTGGTGGGGAGCCGGCTCGGCCGCTCCGGTCTCATGAGCGGGGCCCTCATGTCCAGCCCCTTGCGCGCTCTGGAACGGGGAAGCGTCGCCCGCGGCGATGTGGGCCGGCTGGTCTTGCGCGCCGCGCAGGGTGGGCGCCTCGTGGTCGGAAACCTTCTCCACATGCGGCGCCGCGCCGGCCGACCTGGCGGCCCCAGGCTCCAGGGCGAAGCCGATCTCCAGGGTGTTGGCGGTGCGCGGCGGATCCAGCAGGGTGACCGAGAAGTGGCGGGTCTGACTGGGTGGGATCATCGGATCGGCCGCGGCGGCCAGCTTGCCGGCAACGCGCTTCTGGTGCTCGTTCAGCAGCGCGACCCGCAGCGGCGGGGTGGCGACGGTGTGGTCGGTGATGTTGCGGATGACGCCGGTGATGGTGATGGCGGCGTGGCCCTCGTGCATCGTCGGCTCGGCCTTCAGGCCCTCGACCACCAGGCCGACATTGTTCACCGGCATGCGGGCGAAGGCGTAGGCGCCGGCCGTGGTCGGCCACAGGTGGGCGACGTTCAGGCGGAAGACGCCGGCTCCGACCAGGATGACGACCATCACCGCGACCATGCCGCCCCAGATGACGCCGGTGGTCTTGGCTTCCTTCAGCCGCCGCTCGGCGTCGGCGCGGGCCCGGAACACCTTGGGCAGTTCCTCGCCGGGAAGAGCGCTGACGGGGGCGTCGGGATCATCGACCGGGTTGGTCGGGCCATCCAGCGCGGCCATGGCGGGATCAGCCGCCAGGTCAGCCGCCGAGGGTTCGTCGAACAGGTCGAGGGCGTCTTCGTTGCGGGCCGTCCAACGGGCGCCGCAGGACGCGCAACGCACGACACGGCCAGCCGCGCCAACCTTTGAGTCATCGACGAAATAGCGGCTGGCGCACTCTGGACAGGTCAGTATCATGGCCGCGAATCGGACGCTCCCCGCTCCTACCTCACGAGGTCGCCGATTTTGCCAGCCATGTCCACAAGCCCCAGCGACACACCCTTGCGCATCGACGAAGATCTGGACGATGGCTCCGTCCCCGTCGTTCGCTTCGAGGGCGTCTCGATGCGGTATGGACGAGGGCCTGAAACCCTGAGCGACCTCGCTTTTTCCTTATACCCAGGGTCTTTCCATTTCCTCACCGGCCCGTCTGGCTCGGGCAAGAGTTCGTTGCTCAAGCTGATCTATCTGGCTCACCGTGCGTCACGGGGTCGCGTGCAGTTGTTCGGCCGCGACGTGAGCCTGGTGAAGGGCGAGGACCTGCCGTTCCTGCGCCGGCGCATCGGCGTGGTGTTTCAAGAATTCCGGCTGCTGGAGCACCTGTCAGTGTTCGACAACGCGGCCTTGCCGCTGCGCATTTCGGGCCGCAAGCCGGCCACCTATCGCGACGACGTGGCCGAGCTGCTGCATTGGGTGGGGCTGGGCGAACGCATGCACGCTCTTCCCGCCACTCTGTCGGGCGGCGAGAAGCAGCGGCTGGCCATCGCCCGCGCCGTGGTCGACCGGCCCGACGTGCTTCTGGCCGACGAGCCGACCGGCAATGTTGATCCGGCCATGTCGCTGCGCCTGCTGCGGCTGTTCGTGGAGCTGAACCGCCTGGGCACCACGGTGCTGATCGCCACCCACGACGAGGATCTGGTCGCCCGTGCCAACCGCCCTACCCTGCATCTGGAAAACGGCAGGCTGGTCGATTTCGGCGAGGCCGAGGCCGACGGCGAAGACGACTATGGTGACGAGCCCTACGACGAGGAGGACGAGGCATGAGCCAGGCCTTCACCGTCGCCCGCTGGAAGCCGGGTCCGCTACTGCCACCGCGCGACGCCCGTGACGGCTCGCTGGTGTTCGTGGTCGCGGTGCTGTGCTTTCTCGCCTGCCTGACCGCCCTGGCCGCCCTGGCCTCGACCCGAGCCGCCACCGGCTGGACCTCGCAACTGACCGGCTCGGCCACCGTCGTGGTCCGGCCCCGGTCCAACGAGACGCCCGACAGCGCCGCCGCGCGCGCGGCCGAGACCCTGTCGGGCGTCAAAGGCGTGACCGAGGCCCGCGCCTTGACCAAGGACAAGGCCGAGGCCCTGCTCGAACCGTGGATCGGCCGCGAGGCGCTGATCGCCGACCTGCCCGTGCCGCGTCTGGTTACCCTGGATCTCGATCCCAAGGGACCGGCCACGGCCGAAACCCTGGCTGCGGCGCTCAAGGAAGCCAATGTCGACGCCGTGGTCGATGACCATAGCCGCTGGATCGCCGACATCGAGCGCGCCGCGCGCCTGGCCGGCTGGGCGGCGATCGGCGTCTTCGCCCTCATCGCCTCGGCGGCGGCGGCGGTGATCATCTTCGCCACCCGCGCCGCCTTGGCCGCGCGGCACGATGTGATCGAGATCCTGCACTTCTCCGGCGCCGAGGACGGCTTCATCGCCGCCCTGTTCCAGAACCGGTTCGCGGGCATGGCCTTCATCGCCGGCTTGCTGGGCGGCGCGGCTGCGGCCATGATCGGGGCGGCGGCGCGGCTAGTGGGGGGCGGCCAGGGACTGACGCCAGTCCTGCCGCTGGCCTGGATCGATCTGCTGGCGCCCTTGCCCTGCCCGTTGGTGGCGGCGCTGGTGGCCGGGATCGCGGCCCGCGCCGCCTCCCTACGCCTGTTGAGAGCCATGCCATGAAGAGCATCGCAGCCATACTGATCCTGGTGATGATCTGGTTCGTGGGCCTGCTGGCCTTCACCAGTCGCGTGGATCAATCGACGCCTGCCCAGGAGCCGCCGGTCTCGGACGGGGTGGTGGTGCTGACCGGCGCCTCGAACGTTCGGCTTGAAGAGGCGACCAAGCTACTGGAAGCCGGCAAGGGCAAGCGCCTGCTGATCTCCGGCGTCAACCGCGAAGCGTCCCGCGAAGACGTGCTGGGCGTCACCAAAGCGGTGCGGCCGATCTACGAGTGCTGCGTCGACCTGGGCTACGCCGCCGCCGACACCATCGGCAACGCCAGCGAAACCGCCGAATGGGCCAAGGCCAAGGACTATCGCAGCCTGATCGTCGTCACCGCCGACTATCACATGCCGCGCTCGATGCTGGAACTGCGCGCCGCCATGCCCGGCGTGTCCCTGCATCCCTATCCAGTCGTCACCGAGAGCCTCAACGCCCACCGCTGGTGGAAGGGCGGCACGAGCGCCCGGCGGATGACCGTGGAATATTGCAAGTACCTGGCGATTCTGGGCCGCGAGGCGTTCCTGAAGCTGGGTCCCAGGGAGAAGGCGAGCCAGAACACCGGCAAGCCCGCGAAGGAAGCGTCTTGATCTATCTACGGTCTTTCCTGTTCCAGCTGTTCTTCTGGCTGTGGTCGGTGGCCACGGCCATCGCCATGATCGTGACCTTCCCCCTGCCCCGCCGGTTCAACACCTGGTCACTGTCGATCTGGGCCAAGGGCCTGATCTGGGGGCTGCGCTGGCTGGCCGGCGTCAAGGTCGAGGTGCGCGGCGAGCAGTTCCGGCCGACCGGACCGGCCCTGGTCGCGGCCAAGCACCAGTCGATGTTCGACGTCTTCAGCCAGTTCGCCCTGCTGCCCGACGCCTGTTTCGTGATGAAGAAGGAGCTGCTGATGGTGCCGCTGTTCGGCTGGCATGGTCAGAAGGCTGGCATGATCGTCATCGACCGCGCCGGCCACTCCACGGCGCTGAAGAAGCTGGTGCGCGACGCTGTCGAGCGCATGAAGGAAACCCGCCAGGTGGTGATCTTCCCGGAAGGTACGCGCGGCGATGTCGGGGTCGCGGGCGACTACAAGCCCGGCATCGCGGCCCTCTATCGCGAGCTCGACATGCCGGTCACGCCCCTGGCCCTGAACTGCGGCGTCCACTGGCCCAAGGGCATGCTGCGGCCGCCCGGCACGATCGTCTTCGAATACCTGCCGCCAATCCCCGCCGGCCTGAAGCGCGGCGAGTTCATGCGCGAGCTCCAGACCCGCATCGACACCGCCACCAAGGCGCTGGAAGACGAAGGGCTGTAGGCAGCACGCGGAAATTGCGGGAGACCTCGCCTAGTATAGGCTCCTCCCAAAAGGGAGTGATCAAAATGGGCGGCCTGCGGCTTGCAGCACGGGCTGCTTTAACAGGCGCCGCGACTCTGCTCGTCTCGATGAGTCTCGGCCTATCCAACGCCGTGGCGGGCGAAAAGGTTGTTCGGGCGACCGCCGACGACTGCGCGGTGCTATCGGCGGTGTTCAGAGAACCCGAAAGTCTCGTGAGCCTGCGCGACCTGCTAGCCGGACATTTCAGCTACGGCCCGGCCGACGCGGCTGGCTTTCAGAATGCCTTTCCCCAACTGACTGACACCGAGGCGACTGACCTTGCCCTGGGCGCTCCAAAGTCCGAAGGCCGGCATTTCGTCCCGGCTTGCGATTGGCGCAAACTCGGCTTCGGCTGGAGTGAAAGATCCCTACACGTCGCCGACTATCCTTGGAACGAAGTCGGCCGACCGGTCATCTCCGCCTCTGGCACGATCGCCTTCGTCTCCACCTATGCACAGTGGGCGTCGCTAGCCGGCAAAGGCCGCAACTGTCTACTGCGCAAACGCAACGGCACCTGGCGGACGGAGAGTTGCGTAAGCAACGGGATTGTGTCGTAGAATCCGTTAGGCGGCCTCTCGCGCCTCCACCATCGCCAGCAAGGTCTCCATCGCCCGGTCGCGCAACCCGTCCTCGCGCAGGTGCAGTACGAGGTCGCGCAGGTAGTCGATATTGCGCCCCGACAGGCCCGTCGCCCCGGCGATCAGCGCGCATTGCTGGTCCAGGGTGAGGGAGCCCGCCCACTGGCTGTGCTTCATGTCCGACAGGAAGACGAGCGCGGAAGTCTTTCCGTCTCCGTCGATCTTCACCTCTGACCAGGCCTCGAAATAGGTCTCGGTCGGCTGCTCGCGTTCGCGCAGATAGGCATAGACTTCAGGCCATTGCGCCGCCGCGACGCGGTAGACCACGCCACGCGTCGCGCCGCCGGGCGCCAAGCCTAAAACCAGCCCCGGGCGCTCATGGGTCCCCCGGTGATGGACCGAATAGATGCAGAACGCCCGCCGTCGCCCATGGAGCACGGCCGTTCTTCGCTCTATGAACGGGAACCCAGGCCGCCACATGAGCGATCCATACCCAAATACCCAGCGGTCTTCGCTGTCAGACGCCATCACTCTTCCCGACCGGAGCCGCTCTTTTCATGACCAATAACGCCGCCGCACCGTCCCGCAAGCCCCGGCGTCGTGGTCTGCTGGCGCCTTTCGTGGTGCTGTTGATAGTTGCTCTGGCCTGGAGCCTCGGCTGGTTCTGGCTGCGCGGCCAGGTCGAGCAGCGGATGGACGCTACGGCCTTGTCGATGAAGTCGCGCGGCTACGACCTGTCGTGGGAAACCCGAACCTTCAGCGGCTTTCCCTTCCGCATGGATATCACCCTGACCGACGCCCGGGTCGCCGAACCGTCGGGTTGGGCCTTGCGAGCGCCGCGGCTAAAGGGCGAGGCCAACGCCTACAGCCTGGGCCATTGGGTGGTGGTCGCCCCGGCTGGCGTGGTGATGACGCGGCCGATCAATGGCGACGTGACGATCACGGGCCAGGCCTTGCGGGCCAGCTTCGCGGGCTTCGACAAATATCCGCCGCGCATCTCGGTCGAGGGCGCCAACCTGCTCTTCACCCCCGCCGCCGGCGCCGCGCCGTTCCCGCTGCTGTCAACGGCCGGCCTGGTGCTGCACATCGTGCCGGGTCCCGATGATCAGGCCGCCATCCTGTTCAAGGCCGACGGCGCCAAGGCCCAGTTCACCGGCCTGCTGGGCCGCATCGCCCAAGACCGCACCGCCGCCCTGATGTGGGACATCCGCCTGAGCAAGGTCAGCGCCCTGCGCGGAACAAGCTGGGCCGACGCCGTGCGCGACTGGTCCCAGGCGGGCGGCGCTCTCAGCGTCCAGCAAGGCAAGGTCAAGGCGGGCGAGGCCTTGCTCGACGCCAAGACCGGCGCCCTGACCGTTGGCGAGAATGGCCGCCTCCAGGGCGCGCTGGACGTCACCGTCCGCGAGACCCCCACGCCCGGCCAGGCGTTGCAGAGCCCCGAAGCCGCCGCCGCTGCGGTCGCCCAAGCCCTGGGCCGCGATCCAGAGATTTCGGCCACTCTGAAGTTCGAGAACGGCCGCACACGGCTGGGACTGTTCGACACCGGGCCGTCGCCGCGCGTTTATTGAGCTCAGGCAGCGGCGTCGATCGGCTCGATCAACGCGATGTCGCCCGCCAGCGCGCGCTTGGCCGTCTCCAAATCATAACGGGTCTGGAGGTTGAGCCAGAACTGCGCGGTGGCCCCGAACAGCTTTTCCAGACGCAAGGCCGTATCGACGGTCACCGGCGTCTGGCCACGAACCAGCTTCTCGATGCGCGGTCGCGCGATGTGCAGGCGCTTGGCGGTTTTTCCCGGCGAAAGGCCGAAAGGCCTGATGAATTCCTCCAGCAGAATCTCGCCCGGATGAACCGGGGCGAGAGGGTCTGCGGGGCTGGCGATGTGGGCGGGCATCGCGGTCTCCTCGATTGGTTAGGCTGCCGAGCCTAGTGGTAGTCAACGAACTCAACGTCGGCCGGACCGGCGTCCGTCCACTTGAACACCAGTTGAAACGGGTCGTTCACGCGGATCGAATGCTGTCCCGCTCGAACGCCCAAAAGCGCCTCCAACCGATTGCCCGGCGGGAAGCGGAGATCCTCAAGCAATGTCGCCGCTTGCAGCATTTCCAGCTTTCGCTTCGCAGGTCTCAGCAGGTCGGCAGGAAAACCCTTGCCAGGCTTGATCCCGTCAAAGATCGCCTTGGCCCGCGCGTCCCTGAAGCTCTGAATCGCCGTTCACGTCGTCCGCCCTCGACAGAGATCGGATCGCAAGGTGATACATAATACAGGGAGACGTATCGTGACGCGACACACACCCCACCTATGCGCAGACCATGCGAGCGTTCTGTCACGCAACTTTCTTCCCGTGACCTCGCCCTATTGCGCCTTCGGCGGCAAAGTCTATGGTCCGGCCTCCAATTTCGGGGATAGATCATGGGGAACGAGGCGGACGAGGCGACGCCTTCGCTGGACGAGGTCCGATGGCGGATCGACGCCATCGACGGTGAGCTGCTGGCCCTGCTCGACGAGCGGGCCGGCCTGGCGCGCGCCGTGGCGGCGGCCAAACAGGCGTCCGGTGACACCGGCTTTGGCCTGCGCCCCGCCCGCGAGGCTTTGATTGTCCGCAAGCTCCTGTCGGCGCCCCGCACAGCCGCCAGCGACGCCCTGGTCATCCGCATCTGGCGCGAGCTGATGTCCGACAGCCTGACCAGCCAGGGCCCCTATCACCTGACCGTCTGGGGTGGGAAGGATCCCGCCCGCGCCGTGGAACTGGCCCGCCTGCGCTTCGGCGTCGCCCCGCCGATGAAGGTGGTCGCCACCGACAAGGACGCCCTGGCCGCCGCTAAGACCCCCTGGGGGGTATCCGTCCTGGCCCTGACACAAGACAGCGCTTGGTGGGGCCGCTTGCTGGCCGAACCGAAGCTGAAGATCTTCGCCGCCCTGCCCTGCCTGGAGCGCTGGGGGCCGCAGGCCGCCTTCGCGGTGGCCGAGGTCGAGGTCGAACCGACCGGCGGCGACCAGACCTTCTGGGTCACCGACAGCGCCAAGGGCGCCCACGCCATAGTCGAGGCCCTCGCGGTCGATGGCGTCGCCGCAGAACTGGTCGCCGAGGCCGGCGGGCTGAAGCTGTTCTCGCTGCTGGGCTTCTACCAGGTCGGCGACGAGCGCCTGACCCGAGCGCCGGGGCATCTGACGGGCGTCATCGGGGCTGCGCCCACCCCCTTCGACGTGTAGAACAGCCCCTCCGCCGACCGAGTTTCCGAATGACCGCTCCGACCACCGACCGCTTCACCGCGCCCCGCCCCACGCCCAAGCCGGGCCTGCTCGACATCGCCGCCTATGTGGGCGGCAAGTCGAAGGTGGAGGGCATCGCCCATCCGGTGAAGCTGTCGAGCAACGAGAACATCCTGGGCTGCAGCGACCTGGCCAAGACGGCCTATCGTGACGCCGTCGATCGCCTGCACATCTATCCCGACGGCAAGGCCAACGCCCTGCGCGCCGCCGTCGCCGCGCACTTCCGCCTGGAGCCCGAGCGCCTGACCTTCGGCGATGGCAGCGACGAGATCTTCGCCCTACTGAACCAGGTCTATCTCGAGCCCGGCGACAACATCGTCCAGGGCGAGCACGGCTTTGCAGCCTACGCCATCGGGGCCCGCGCCTGCCAGGCTGAGGTTCGCTTCGCCAAGGAGCCGAACCAGCGGATCGACATCGACGAGATCGTGGCCTGCGTCGATGAGCGCACCCGGCTGGTGTTCATCGCCAACCCCGCCAACCCTACCGGAACCTGGCTGACGGGCGAGCAGATCCGCGCCCTGCACGCCGCCCTGCCGCCGTCGGTGGTGCTCGTTTTGGACGGCGCCTATGCCGAGTTCTGCACCGATCCCCGCTTCGAGGACGGGTTGAACCTGGCCCGCGACAGCGAGAACGTCATCGTCACCCGCACTTTCTCCAAGCTGCACGGCCTGGCCGCCCTGCGGGTGGGCTGGGCCTATGGGCCGGCCGGGATCATAGACCCGATCGAGCGCATCCGTCCGCCCTTCAACACCTCGATCCCGGCCCAGGACGCGGCCATCGCCGCCCTGGCCGACGAGGACTTCCAGAAGCGCTCGGTCGCCCTGGTTGAGCAATGGCGGCCGTGGCTGACCCAGCAGATCGGCGGGTTGGGGCTCGAGGTCACGCCCTCGGCGGCCAACTTCGTGCTGGTCAACTTTCCGGACGTGGCCGGCAAGACTGCGCGCGAGGCCGAGGCGTTCATGGCGGCGAAGGGTTATCTGGTGCGGGCGGTGGCCAATTACGGCCTGCCCAACGCGATTCGGATTTCCATTGGGTTGGAGGAGCACAACCGGGCCGTGGTGGACCTACTGGCCGAGTTCATCAGGCGATGAGCGGAGCGTCCGAATGATCCCGCCCGGCGTCCTCTATCCCAAGATGACCGTCATCGGCTTTGGCCTGATCGGCGGGTCGATTGTCCGCGCGGCGCGCGAGCAGAAGCTCGTCGGCGAGGTGGTCGTGGTCGACGCCAGCCCCGCGCATCGGGCGCGCGTCGAGGCCCTGGGCCTGGCCGACCTGGTCACCGGCGACGTGGCCGAGGGCGTGGCGGGCGCCGACCTGGTAGTGATCGCCACCCCCGTCCTGGCCACCGCCGAGGTCGCCGCCTTGGCCGCCGCCGTCATGAAGCCCGGCGCCACCCTGACCGATGTCGGCTCGGTCAAGGCCGGACCCGCCGAGGCCATGTACGCCGCCGCTCCGGTGGGCGTTCACGTCATTCCGGGCCATCCGATCGCCGGCACCGAGCACTCGGGCCCCGACGCCGGCTTCGCCGAGCTGTTCGAGAACCGCTGGACGATCCTGACGCCGAAGATCACCGACGACGAGGCCTACGCCCTGGCCGTGGCCCGGCTGTCGAGCTTCTGGCGCGCCATCGGGGCCAATGTGGAGCTGATGGACGAGAAGCACCACGACCTGGTGCTGGCCGTCACCAGCCACCTGCCCCACCTGATCGCCTACACCATCGTCGGCAGCGCGGCCGACCTGGAGAACGTCACCGAGAGCGAGGTGATGAAATATTCCGCCGGCGGCTTCCGCGACTTCACCCGCATCGCCGCCAGCGACCCGACCATGTGGCGCGACATCTTCGTGGCCAACAAGGACGCGGTGCTGGAGATGCTGGGCCGCTTCACCGAGGATCTTCAGGCCATGAGCCGCGCCATCCGCTGGGGAGACGCCGACACCCTGCACGACCACTTCACCCGCACCCGCGCCATCCGGCGAGGAATCGTCGCGGCGGGCCAGGAAAGCGCCGAACCGAACTTCGGGCGGGATCGCGGGAAGCATTAGGCTGTGAGCTGGAAACGCGTCCTTGGCCTGGCCCTCTGCGCCGTCGCCCTGGCGCTAGTGGTTTGGGGACTGTTCTTCGCGAAGCTGGATCGGATGGTGTCGATCAAGATCGACTTGCCGCCGGCCGCCACACCGAAGTCGCCGCCCGCGCCCAAGCCGGTCGATATCTTCATCGACGCGAAGGACGAAATCCGCGTCGATGGTCGGCCGTCGAGCCTGGAGACCTTGGCGAGCGACGTCGCCGCTGCCTCTACCGCTTCCGACAAAAGCCAGCAGCCGGTGAGAATTCGCGCCACGGACGCGGTGGAGTACGAAACCTACACGGCAGTGCTGAAACGGCTCGGCGACAACGGTTGGTATAAGGTCGGGCTGATCAACGACTAGATCGTCCAGGCCGATCTGTCCTCAGCCGCCGGATCAGTCTCAATCGCGCCGTGCCGAAATATGGCCGCAACATCCCGCGCAAATGGTCCCAAGGGACCTGCCCAGAAGGAAACACCCATGCGCCGCAAACTGATCGCCGCCGCCTTCGCCACGCTGACCACCCTCGCCGCCGGGTCCGCCCTGGCCCAGATGCCGTCCCCCGAGAAGATCCATAAGGCCTGGGATAAGAACGCTGATGGCGTCGTCGACAAGGCCGAATGGGTCGCCGCAGGCCGTAAGGAAGAGCGCTTCGCCTTGGTTGACGCCGACAGCGACGGCAAGGTCACCGTGGACGAGCTGAAGACCGCCATGTCGAAGATAAGGGCTCGCCGTCAGGGCGACGCGCCGCAGACCCCGCCCGCCGACCACTAGAGCATTTCCCGACCTGACTGCGTCAGGCCGTGAGCTCTAATCTTCTGTTTTGACGCATTTTTCTTCACGCGAACCGGAACCACTTCGCTCGAAAAATGCTCGAGATTCTCGGCGCGAGCACCGCTCAAAGAAAAACGCCGCCCGGTCTTAAGACCGGGCGGCGTTTGGGGTGGGGATCAGGTGATGTGCTTGGCGCTGGGCGGATCGGACGCCGGGAAGCTTTCTTCCAGGCTCTCGTCGATCAGGGCTTCCTGGCGATCTTCGGCGATCTCCAGATGCTCGGCCAATTGGTCGTGCTTCTCGCCCTCGGGCGGGGGCTCGACCGCGCGGGTGGTCGGGGTATTTTCGTTCTGGAAGGCTTCCTTGACGTCGGTCTCGGAGACCCGGTCCTCGGGGTGGCCGGGCTGGCCGAGGTCCTGGGCTTGCGAAAAGTCACCCAACACGCCGGGTTGCGAGCCGTCCTGCGGCACGATTTGGTCAGCCATGATGATGTCCTCGAAATGGACCTTAACAACGGCTGTGGGCGTGGCCCGTTCCATGGCTGACAGCCGATGGGGACATGCTCATAGCCATGTCCCCAACCTATGCCGCCGCCAGACAAGCCTTCCGCAGATTGAGCAGCACCTTGGGCGTGTCCTTGCGCAGGCCTTCGCGCAGCAGGGCCCGAGGGATGGGCAAATCCACAGCTAGGCGGTTTTCATAGAACACCCGGGTGGCCGCGCCACCCCGCAAGGCCAGCAGCCGCCACTCGCCTTGCTCCACCTTTAGATCACCGCCCACCCGCTCGAAGCGGATGCGGGTGAAGGGCTCATAGACCGAGCGGAAGACAATGCGCATGGCCGGCAGGAACAGACTCCGGTGGGTGACGTGTTCACGCACGTCGGACCCCCGCTTGATGTCGCCCGAGACGATGGTGCAGCGGGCGAGGTTGGTGACCATCTTGCCGGCTGTGACGCAGTCGGTCATCACGCTCCAGACCTTGGCCGGCGAGGCCTCGATGTCGATCACCGCCGAGACCTTGCCCGAGACCCCGTCTGGATCGGGGGTGACCTCGGCATAGGCCTCGCCGCGCGCCAAGGCCGCCTGGGCCTTGGGCGACAGGGCGGCGGCGTGGGCGGAGGTGGCCAGGGCGATCGCCGCGGTGAGGATCGCCACGAGGTTTCGTAAATGCATGCCGTGTCTCCTTTCGCAGGAGGTACGGGGTTGGGGGCGCGGCGGACGCCTCCCCGTTTCACGGGTGAGGACGGATCGCTACCGTGCGGCGGTCAGGACCCGAGCCTTGGCCTCGACGGCCTCGACGCCCTTCAACGGATCCCCGGCCTCATCGAGCATGGCGTTGAAGGTCTTGAGATCCTTGGTGCTGATCTTCTGCACACCCTTGTCCTTGGCCCATTCCAGCCCGATCAGTTGACCCAAGCGACAGGCCCTTGGCAGCAATGCGGGCTGTTCGGTCGGACCGCCCTTGACCAATAACTTGCCGACGATGTCGTTCCAGTTGGGCGAACCGCCGAAACAGAACGGCAGGTGATCGCAGGTTCCGGTCCAGAACCGCTTGTACCAGCGCCGGTGCTCGTCGGTATCGAAACGGATGGCGTCGGTCGGCTTGACCATCATGCGACAATCGGCGCGCACGAAATCCGCCGCCTGGACACTTGAGGCCGTTCCAACGCAGATCACGGCCGCGACGGCCGCCAAAATCCTACCCAACGCCAACGCAATTCCCCCAACGCACGCCCGACCGCTCACCCTTCGACGCCCGCGCACTTATGCGCAACACGGACTAAGACTGATCTTTCGACAAAAATGCGGCGGTGGCTTCAATAGCCTCGACGAGACCGACGCGTTCGATTGTCACGCCCTCGGGCAGGCTGGAAAACAGCCGGGTGGGCGCGGCGGCGTCCAGCATCACGAACACCCCCTTGTCGTCCGCCCGCCGGATCAGGCGACCAAAGGCCTGACTGATACGGGCGCGGGCGGTGGAGTCGTCATAGCCCTTGCCGCCGAACCGCGCGCGTCGGGCCTTGTGCAGCACGTCGGGACGCGGCCAGGGCACGCGGTCGAAGACCAGCAGGCGCAGGCTGCGGCCCGGCACGTCGATGCCGTCGCGGATAGCGTCGGTGCCCAGCAGGCAGGCGTCCTCCTCGGCCCGGAAGATATCAACCAACGCCCCGGCTTCCAGAGGATCGACGTGCTGGGCGTACAGCGCCAGGCCGGCGTCCGCCAAGGGGGCCGCGATACGCTCGTGCACGGCCTTCAACCGACGGATGGCAGTGAACAGGCCCAGGCCCCCGCCGCCGGCCGCCAGGAACAGCTCGCGCATCGCCGCCGACACCTGGCGAGGATCGTCCTTGCCCACGTCGGTGACCACCAAGGCCCGGGCGTGGTTGGCGTAGTCGAAGGGCGAAGCCAGCTTCAGCACCTTGGGCGACTGCGGCAGCCGCGCGGCGCCGGTGCGCATCTCGGCCAGGGCGAAGGGGTCCTCCAACGCCGGATCCGTCAGGGTCGCGCTGGTCACCAGCACACCGTGGGCAGGGCTGAGCACCGCCGCCCGCAGCGGCTCGGTCGGATCGACCCAGTGCCGACGGCACGCGGCGTCGACCACCCGCCCGTAAAGGAACGTCGCCTCGAACCAATCCACGAACTCCGGATCGTCCTCGGCGTCCTCGTCGATGGCTTTCAGGATCGAGCGCCAGGCCGGCAGGGTCATGCGGCACCGGCGGTCCAGGCCGCGCAGGGCGCCCTCGATGCGCGCCCGCTCGGAGGTGGGCAGGGTGTCTGCTTCCTCGTCGAGCACGTCCTCGAGGTGGCGGGCCAGGGCCAGCAGCGGAGCCTCGACGGCGGCCAGGGCCTGCGCGGCCTCGCCGGCCCGCTCGCGCACCAGCTCGATGGCCGGACGAGCGGCGCACTGCAGCCCCTGCTCTGCCGCACCCGGACGATCGGTGACGCGGGCGCGCAATTGTTCGATCACCGCGACCAGGAAGCTCTCGATGGGGCCGATCGGATTGACCTGGCCGTCAGGCGGCGCGATGCGACCAGACCACCCCTCACCCGGCAGGACAGCGGCGGCGTGCAAGGCGGCGTTCAGCGCGGCGCGCGCGCCCTCGCGGTCACCAATGATGTCGAGCAGCCGGGTCTCCAGCCCCCGCCCCCGCCGGCCGCGTCCCTCGGGACCTCGCAGCCAGCGCCGCATCTCCGCGGCCTCGGCGCCGGACAGGGCGGCCGAGAAGGCGCTGTCGGCGGCGTCGAACAGGTGGTGGCCTTCGTCGAAGACGATGCGCTTGAGCGAGGTGGTCTCGTTGTCGCCTTTCAGGCCACGCGCCGCCCGCGCGCCATCGAAGGCCGCCTGGCTCAGCACCAGGGCGTGGTTGGCGATGACGATGTCGGCGCGCTTGGAGGCCCGAACGGCTTTTTCGATGAAGCAGACGCGGTAATGCTGGCAGCCGGCGTGGATGCATTCGCCGCGCCGGTCGACCAGATTGGCCGGACCGGCCTGGGCGGAGGGCGGGATGGCGAACAGGGTCGGCAGCCAGGCGGGGAAGTCGCCGCCGGTCATGTCGCCGTCACGGCTGACCCGCGCCCATCGCGCCGCCAGGGCCAGGCCGATCAGGTCGCCATTGCCCAGTTGGGCGGTGTTGACCTGCTCCTGGAAGTTCAACAGGCAGATGTAGTTCTCGCGGCCCTTGCGGACCACGGCCTTGCGCGCCCGCACCAGCGGGTCGGGATAGATCGAGTGGCTCTCGCGCTCGATCTGGCGCTGCAAGGCGCGGGTATAGGTGCTGATCCACACCGCCGGGCCGTTGGCCTCCGCCCACAGCGAGGCGGGGGCGAGGTAGCCGAGCGTTTTGCCAACCCCGGTTCCAGCCTCGGCCAGCATCATGCGCGGCTCACCCTCGCGCTCGCGGGGCGCGAAGGCGAAAGCGGCTTCGCGGGCGAAGGTGTCCTGAGCCTCACGCACCTCGTCCAGGCCCGAGCGCTGCAGCAGCTCCTTCAGCCGCTCGCTGGCCCGCTCGGGATCGACCGGACGGCTGCCGGGTTCGCCGGGCGGGGCCTGGTCTTCCCATTCGGTGGCGCGCGCCCAGACGTCGAGGCCAGAACTGCGAAACTGGTTGCCGACCGGAACCGAGCGCAGGGCGCCGACCACCGCCGGACCCCAGGCCCAACCCGCGCGGGCCAGGGTCTCGGCGACCGCAAGCGCCTCCTCGCGGGAAGGACGCGGGGTCAGGGCCAGTTCGCGCAGCAGGGCGTCGGCGGCGTCACGCAGGGTCTGGGCCTGGGCCGGCGCCCCCTTGGGCTCGGGCAGACCCAAGGCCGTGGCCAGTCCCACGGCCGACGGCGCGCAGAAGGTAGCGGGCCGCGTGAAGACATAGAGCTCCAGCACGTCGAACACGCCTCGCCCCCGCGACGGCGCGTGCAGATTAAGCCGTTTGGCGGTCATAGCCGCGTGAGCGACCAGGACGGGGCCATGCTCGAACAGGTCGCGCGCGTCAGGCGTGCGCAAAGGCCGTCCGCCGCCGTCTTCGCCTGGACGGCCCGAGCCGCCATCGGCATAGCCCGCCCGCGGCCCGGGCAAAACGACCAGGGCGGGGGCCAGTTCAAGGGTGGGAATCTGCGCGCTCACAGGGATTTAACTAGCGCGGTTCGCATGGAAACGGAACGGGAACATGCTATACGCATCACAATGCTCGCGGCTGACGCCCTTCCCCCCCGCTTTTTAGAGTGGTTCGCCGCGCGTGGTTGGGCGCCGCGACCCCATCAGCTCGCCATGATCGAGAAGGGGCGGCAGGGGCGTGACGTCCTGCTAGTCGCCCCCACCGGTGGCGGCAAGACGCTGGCGGGCTTCCTGCCCAGCTTGATCGAGCTGACCGAGCGCGCGCCGCGCAATACGCCGGCCGGGGTCCACACCCTCTACATCTCGCCGCTCAAGGCCCTGGCGGTGGATATCGAGCGCAATCTGGCCACGCCGATCCGCGAGATGGGCCTGAAGATCACCGCCGAGAGCCGCACCGGCGACACCGGCGAATCCCGCAAGGCTCGCCAGCGCCTGAAACCACCGGACATTCTGCTGACAACGCCAGAGCAGTTGGCGCTGTTCTGCGCCTGGGAAGGCGCGCGCGACTATTTCGCCGACCTCTCGTGCGTGATCATCGACGAGGCCCACGCCATGTGGCCCAACAAGCGCGGCGACCTGCTGGCGCTGGATCTGGCGCGGCTGCAACGGTTCGCGCCGAAGATGCGGCGCGTAGGCTTGTCTGCGACGGTGAATGATCCGGACCTAGTGAGACGGTGGCTGGGCTTCCACCGCAAAACGCCTCCCCCCGTGGGGGAGGCGACGCGAAGCGTCGGTGGGGGGAGTCTGACGACGCAGCCCACTCCCCCCTCCGTCGATCTGCAGTCGACACCTCCCCCACAGGGGGAGGACCTAATGGACCACACGGTCGATCTCGTCCTCGGCGCGGGCGGCGCGCAGCCGATCGTCGAGGTGCTGATCTCCGGCGGCAAGGTGCCCTGGGCCGGCCACACGGCCGAGCACGCCATGGCCGAGGTCTATCAAATCATCAAGTCGTCGAAGACCGCCCTGGTCTTCGTCAACACGCGCTTCCAGGCGGAGTTCGCGTTCCAGGAGCTTTGGAAGCTCAACGACGACGGCCTGGCCATCGCCCTGCACCACGGCAGCCTGGCGGCCGAGCAGCGGCGCAAGGTCGAGGCGGCGATGGCGCGGGGCGAGATCCAGGCCGTGGTCTGCACCTCCACCCTGGACATGGGCATAGACTGGGGCGACGTCGACCTGGTGATCCAGCTGGCCGCGCCCAAGGGCGCCTCGCGGATGGTCCAGCGCATCGGCCGCGCCAACCACCGGCTGGACGAGCCGTCGCGGGCCCTGCTGGTGCCGGCCAGCCGCTTCGAGATGCTGGAATGCCGCGCCGCCGCCGACGCAATCCTCGGCGGCCACTTGGACGGTGAACCGGCCCGCACGGGCGCCCATGACGTGCTGGCCCAGCACGTCATGGGCTGCGCCTGTTCCGAGCCGTTCGCCCTGACCGCCCTCTATGACGAGATCCGCACCGCCGGGCCGTATGCCGACCTGGAGTGGGAGGACTTCGAGACCGTTGTCGATTTCGTCTCGACCGGCGGCTATGCCCTGAAGAGCTACGACAAGTTCCGCCGCATCGTGCCTGGTCCCGACGGCCTCTGGCGTGCCCG
This sequence comes from Caulobacter sp. DWR3-1-2, assembly GCF_049896225.1. Classification (NCBI taxonomy): domain Bacteria; kingdom Pseudomonadati; phylum Pseudomonadota; class Alphaproteobacteria; order Caulobacterales; family Caulobacteraceae; genus Caulobacter; species Caulobacter sp. DWR3-1-2. Next base: position 68,244 of record NZ_JAFCTW010000008.1, read on the forward strand.
CAACGCCCAGACCATCCAGCGCCACCGGATGAATGTCGGCACCATCGTCACGGCCGCCGTGGTCAATGTGCGCGTCGGTGGCAAGCGCTCCATGGGCGGGCGCAAGGTCGGCGAGGCCGAGGAAGGCTTCTTCGAGCAGATGAAGCCGGGCGACACCTTCGTGTTTGCCGGCCAGGTCTGGCGGTTCAACAGCCTGGTCGGCACCGACGCCTTCGTCAGCCCCGCTGCGGATAAGGATCCGATGATGCCTGCCTGGGGTGGGTCGAAGTTCCCTCTATCGACCTATCTGGCCAGTCGGGTGCGGGCGATGATGCACGACGAGCGCGAATGGGCCGCCCTGCCCGCCGACGTTCAGGAATGGCTAGGCTACCAGAAGCTGCGCTCAATCATGCCCGGCGAGGACGAGCTGCTGCTGGAGACCTTTCCGCGCGGCAAGCGCTTCCACCTGGTATTCTACAGCTTCGAGGGCCGCCTGGCCCACACCACCTTGGCCATGCTGCTGACCCGGCGGCTGGACCGCATGGGGGTGGGGCCGCTGGGTTTCGTGGCCAACGACTACGCGGTCAACATCTGGTCGCTGAAGTCGATGGAAGAGCTCGATCTCGACGAGTTGTTCGCCCAGGACATGCTGGGCGACGACCTGGAGGCCTGGCTGAACGAGAGCTTCCTGATGAAGCGCGCCTTCAAGGCCTGCGCCCTGATCAGCGGCCTGATCGAGCGGCGGCACCCGGGCGAGGAAAAGTCGGGCCGCCAGGTGACCTTCTCGACCGACCTGATCTATGACGTGCTGCGCCGCCACCAGCCCGATCACCTGCTCCTGCGTTGCGCCCGCGCCGACGCGGCGGCCGGCTCGCTTGACGTTGGGCGGCTAGGCGACATGCTGGAACGCATCCAGGGCAAGATCCGCCACGCGGCGCTGGATCGCGTTTCGCCCTTCGCCGTGCCGATCATGCTGGAGATCGGTCGCGAACGGGCGCCCGGCGACGCGGCCGGCGAAATGATCCTGGCGGAGGCCGAGGAAGACCTGATCGCCGAGGCGATGTCGTGAGCGATTCCATCAGAAACGAGTGTTTGGCGTGAGTACCCTGAGCTTCAACATCAGTGATTGCGGCGGTCTGAAGATCGAAATCTTCGGCACGCGCGCCACCCTGCGCCATTCCGGCGCTTTGTGGCTGGAGGGCCATCGCACCCTGGTGGTCGCCGACCTGCACTTTGAGAAGGGCAGTAGCTACGCCGCCCGCTTTGGCCAGATGCTGCCGCCCTACGACACCCGCGAGACGCTGGACCGGCTGGAGCGGGAGCTCGCGGCGCTGTCGCCCGCCACCCTGGTGTTCCTGGGCGACAGTTTCCACGATGGGGCGGGCGAGGAACGGCTGCCGCCCGAGGACCGGACGCGGATCGCCGCCCTGGCCCTGGGTCGCGAACTGGTTTGGGCCGTAGGCAATCACGATGAGGACGGGCCGCGCACCCTGCCCGGCGCGGTGGTCGATGAGGCGGTGATCGCTGGCCTGACCTTCCGCCACGAGCCCCTCCACGGCGATCAGCCTGGCGAGGTGGCCGGTCACCTGCACCCGGCGGCGCGTGTCACCAGCGGCCGGGCCAGCGTGCGGCGGCGCTGTTTCGTGACCGACGGCGCGCGGCTGGTGCTGCCGGCCTTTGGAGCCTTCACGGGCGGGCTGAACATCCTGGACGCCGCCTTCGCCCCGCTGTTTGGGACCCCCCCCCTGGCGGCGGCGCTGGGCCGGGGGCGGGTGCATGCGGTCGGCTGGAAGTCGCTAAGGCCGGACTGACGCGCCCTGCCGATCCCGTTTGCGCCTGGTTAGAGGTGGAGGGCCTGTTCGAGCGCGAAGGCCAGCGAAATGGCGGCGCCCGAGGTCAGCAGAGTACGCAGGCGAGGGCGCCAGGCGGGGCCCTCGTGATTGGTCACGTCCCACAGCCACTGCAGGATATAGACGAGCAGGAAGCCCGAGATCTGCCAGGCCGGCTCGAATTTCAGCCCGCCCAGTAGCAGGCCGAAACCAGCAAGCGGAAACAACAGCGACAGCCCCAACGTGATCCAGCGCGGACTCGAACGCTCGATCTCGAGACCACAGCGGATACCGCCGAGGTAGGACAGCATGGCGGTGGAATAGGCCAGCAAGCTGATCAACGCGACCTGACGCTGGTCGATCGGACCGTAGCAGAACAGGGCCGAGCAGACGACGAACGGCACGAGCGTTGCGAGGCCACACACCCAGACGGCCAGTGGCACTGGCACGCGATTTTCATGTGCGTGGTGAGCCGCTGCTTCAAACGCCATTACAACTCCTTCAGGAGACGGTCTTCGACCGCAGCTCCCGTTCCCCCCGGAAAGGACGACTATTGCCGACCCGGCCTCATAGGTCCACGGAGGATATTTAGCCGCTTCTGACGGACTTGTGGAGAAAAATGACGCGGCCTCACCTTCGCCAGGCCGAAATGCCTAGCGCGAGAAGACCGACAGGCGGCCGAGGGTGTCGCCGTCGAGGACGCCGGTGGCCGCCAAATTCTGGTCCCGCTGGTAGGCGGCGATCGCCATCTGCAAGGCTGGCGATGACGCGCCGTCCTGCGGACCCTGGTAGTAGCCCAGTTTCGAGAGCGCGCGTTGAGCGGTCGCCAAGCCGGCGCTGGGCGCGGCCAAGGCGGTCTGGACCGGTGCGACGGTGGCCTGGGAGCGGTAGCCGCTGGCTGAACGCTCGGCGATCCGCTGACCCTCGGCCGTCAGTTGACCACGCAAGGCCATGGCGCGAGTGCGCGAGGCGTTGTCACCGGCCTTGGCGGCGATCAGGTACCACTTGTAGGCTTCAGACGGGTTCTGACTAACGCCCCAACCGCCTTCATAAAGCTGAGCCAGATTGAACTGGCTATCGACGAGACCCAGGTCGGCGGCCTTGCGGAACCAGCTGGCGGCCTTGGTCGAGTTCCGTTCGCCGCCTTCGCCCTTATAGTAATAGAGGGCCAGATTATGCATGGCGCGGGCTTCGCCGGCGGTGGCGGCGCGTTCGGTCCAGCGGCGGGCCTCGGGAAGATCCTTCTTCACCCCGCCCTCCCCGACTTCATACATCTTGGCCAGGTAGAATTGGGCGCGCGGCAGACCAAGATTGGCGGCCTTGCGCAGGATATCCAAACCCGTGCGGTCCTTGGATTCAAGGCGACGGACGCCGTCCTCGTAGAGGGCCTGGGCGTTCTCGGCCGCCGGCGGGGCGACGTCGAGCTGGGATGAAGCGTCAGCCATCGGCGCCTGCGGAGTCAGGGCGATGGCAGCGCGGGGAGCGTCGGGACTGGTGTCGGCTTCGGAAGACCGGATCTCACCGGCCGAGGCCTTGGTCTTGCCCTCGGCCACGCGCTCGGGCAGGGCGCCGTTGCCCTGGGCCACGCTCATGATCACACCAGCGGCGGCGACACCCATGCAAGCGGCCGTGGCCGAGACCATTAGGGCGGTCTTCATGATTGACTTGGACTTGGCCTTCTTCGCCGAATTCTTGGCGCCGAAGCTTGCAAACAATGAGACGCCGGGGGTCTTGGCCTTCTTGGGCCTGTCCTTGCCCTTGACGTCACCCGCGGCGGCGGCCTGGCGAGCGGCCGCGCGGGCCTGCTCGATCACTTCGCGAGTCGATAGCGGTCGCGACGGCTCGACCGGCGGTTCTGATGCGGCGAATTCGAGGTCGGGGAAATCGGCGTCGTATTCGGCCGCCGATTCGAAGGCCGGCTCTGGTTCGACCGGCGCGGCGAGACCGAAGCCATCGGCGGCCGCGAAATCCTCCTCGCCGAACTTGGGTTCCAGCGGCTCACTGGCCGGGAAGGCCGGCGCTTCGAACACCGGGGCGTCAAAGGCCTCCGGCGCGGCCGTGCGCGCGGGTGTCGAGGCGAAGCTCGGCGCGAGAGCCGGAATAAATGCGTCGGCCTGGTGGAAGACGTCTTCGGGAACGGCCTCACCACCGAACGAGTAGCGCTCGCCGTCGAAGGGCGACGGGGCGGGTTGCGACACGGGCGGGGCCGGTTCGGCGCGACGCTGAGCCTCAGCTAGCTTGGTGTCGATCTTCTCGCGCGCCTCTTCGAGCATGCGCGCGGTGCGCTCCTCGCTCAGGCGGATGCGATCGACCAGTTCCTGCGACGTGCGCTCATGGCGCTGGCTCAGGCGGTCGGTGACGCGGGTGACCTGATCGCCGACATCGTCGATGGCCAGGGCGTTGCGGCGCTCAGCATTGCTGATGCGCTCGGCCAGCTTTTCGGTGATCCGGGCGATTTCCGTGCCCAGCTTTTCCAGGGCCTGGGCCTGGACGCTGTCGGCGCGGTGCAGTTTCTGCTCGACGGCGGTGGCGATGCGGGCGACCTCACCGCCGACCTGCTCGATGGCGGCGGTGTTGCGGGCTTCCGACGTCTGCACGCGGCGGTTCAGGGCGTCGGCCATGCCGACAACCTCACGGCCCATGCGTTCGATGGCTTGGGCCGAGCGCTGCTCGGCAGCCTGCACGTGGGCGGTCATTTCGCCCAGCTTGCGCTCCATGCGGTCGAAGCGGCCGTCGGCGCTTTCGCGCAGTTTGGCGGCCATCTCCATGCGGGCGGCCTCCATGTGCTGGGTCAGGCCGTTGGACAGATCGTCCAGGCGCTTCTGGACGCCTGCGCCGACATCGCTGGTCTCGACGGTCTGCAGACGGCCATCGAGGGCCGTGAAGGAGGCGCCAAGGGCCTGGAGGGCCTCGGTGGTGCGGGTTTCGGCGGCTTCCAGGCGCTGGCCCAGACGAGCCACCACCTCATCGACCAGGGCGGCCGGATCGACCGCGCTGGCCCCGGCGCCAGCCTGGTTGTCCAGGCGGTTTTCCAGGTGAGCGATGGTCTCGCGGGTGCGGGCCTCGCCTTCGTAGAGGTGACCAGCGACCTTGCCGAGCGCGCCTTCAAGGGCGCGCAGGGCCTCGGCGGAGCGAGGACCGACGGCTTCGGCCTCCATGCGGCGCAGGCGTTCGGCGTTGCGGACAGTGTCGGTCTTGATGTTATCGACCGCGCCTTCGAAGCGAGCGGCCACGGCCACCTGCTCGCGCTCGGCCTGGGCCAGGCGCTGCAGGGCGCCGCGAACGGAATCATCGATGCCGGAGATGGCCTGGGCCGACCGGCTCTCGGCGGCTTCGATGCGGTTGGTTAGGCGATCCAGGGCGATCGCCACGCGACCAACCTCGTCGCCCGGATGCTCGGGCGCCTCGATACGGGCCGGAGCGTCGCGGCGGCTCGTCTCATAATAGGGACTGTTGGCGGGGATCGGACGATCGACCAAGGCGTCCAGGGCCACCCCATCGACGCCCTCGCCATCGATGATCATGCGATTCAGCCATTCGCCCAGGGTCATCCCGGAGCGACGCGCGAGGTCCTTAGCGACCTCCCGTGCCTTGGGGTCTATCCCCTTTACGCTCCATGGCGCTGCGGCCGTCATTTCGAATCGATCTCCCAAACGCTCTGGGGACCAACGCTAGACACCGATTCCTAGCGTGTAAACGCAACCAAAAACGCTACATATAGCGTTGATCGTTCTTTGCTGTGGATGGTTAACAGGCACAAGTCCGAATCTATGTACCTAAGATTCGGCCCAACGTGGTTAACGGACGTTAACCATTTACACGGCCGATTGTCGCAGGCCATGAGGGGCCGATGGACCTGACCACGACAATCGCGGCCGCACTGGCCGCCCTCGCCCTGACCGTGTTTTGCGGCTGGCGCGGAGGGCTTCCGCTCAATGTTTTAAAGGGTCCGCGCATGATGCCGTGGCGGCCGCTGATGGTCGCCGGCGCCGTGCTGGCGCTGTTGCTAACAGCTCACGCCCTCAACCTGCTGGGGCTGAAGACGGGCGACCCGCGCTACTAGGTCGCGGCCGTTTCGTCAGGCCGGAGACGCCGCCCGACGACAGCAAACCGATATCGGCGAGCAGAAAAGGGATCGCCCACTTGTGAGGCGCGGCAATGTAGCGCGGCTGCCAGACCGGATCGTACTTGTCCTTGTACCGCCGTACGCCCTGGAAATTATAGATTTCCTCGCCGCGCTCGTAGAGCAGACGCCCCACGCGCGACATGATCGGGGCTAGCGGCCGGTCATCCAGGCCGGCCAGGGGCGCGACGCCGAACTCGAACGCCTGGTAGCCCTGTTCCTTGCCCCAACCCAGCAACTCGACGAACAGGTAGTCCATGACATTCTTGGGCGCTTCCTCGGAATAGCGCATCAGGTCCATCGAGAACGACACCTTGCCCGCCGTGGTCCAAAGGGTGGCGAAGGCGACGATCTGGTTTTCGACCCGCACCAGGGCGACGGGGAACTCGGCGACATAGCGTGGCTCAAAGCCCCCCATCGAAAAGGCTTTCTCGCCCCCGGCGTGGTGGCCCAGCCAGACGTCGGAAATGGCTTTGAGGTCGTCCATCACCGCACGGACCTGATCGGCGGGTATGACCTCGAAGGCCGCCCCGCCTTCCCCGGCCTTGCGCCAGTTACGGCGCAGCACCTCGCGGCGGCGGCCGGCCATGGAGAAGGCCTCCAGCGGCACGGCGGCGCTCTCGCCGGTTTTCTGGATGGCCAGGCCTAGGTCGACGCTGTCGGGCAGGTCGCCTGGGCCGAGGGCGTAGAAGCCGGCGCGGGCGGCGTGGGCGTCGGCCAGTTCGCGGAACCGCCAGAAGAGCTCCATGCGCTCGTCCTCTCGGCCCACGGGAGGTCCCATGGCGATCCACGAGCGGCCGCGCACGCCAAACATCAGGAAGCTCTCCCCTGAGGCCGAGAACAGAAAACGCTTGTCGCCCAGCAGCGCCAGGTTCGATGGCGGCTCGGCGGCCTCGGCCTTGGCCAGGATGGCGCGGACCCGGTCGAAGTCGGGATCGGTGTCGTCGACCACTGGCGGGGTCGCCGGGGTGGAGATCAGCCGCCAGACGCCTATGCCCATCAGGGTGATGGCGGCGGCGGCAGAGGAGCGGATGGCGCGGGCCACGTCCTTGTCGCCGATCATCTTCATCACCGACTGGTCGGCATATTCGGTGTGGCGGAAGGTCCACCAGCCGCATAGCGCCACCCCGCCCAGGGCGGCGGCGGCCGACAGCAGCCAGCCGGGCGTGATCTCCATCCGAAACAGCGCCGCCTTGCGTGGGAAGGCCTCATGAAACGGCAGGATCGCCAGCAGGATAGCGGTCAGAATGACCGTCTCTTCCCAGTTCAGCCCCTTGAACAGCGCCAGGATCGCGCCCCCGGCCAGGCAGACCAGCGCCGCCCACCAGGCCGCGTCGAGGCGCGAGCGCAGGCCGAAAGCCAGCAGGATGAGGACGAGGCCGAGGATCGACGAGATGAAGTGGCTGACCTCGATCAGCGGGCCAGGCGCGATGGCCACCCAGATCGCGAAGCGGGTCGGCTCCGAGGGCGTCGCGCCGGAGGCCAGCAGCAGGATTCCCGCGCTCGCAGCCAGGATGGCCGCCAGGGTCGGCGCAACGGCCAGGGCCGCCGGTCTTAGTTCAGGCGCGGACGGCATCTAGACCCCTGGGAGGCGAATCCCGAGCGGGACACGTCATCGGTCCCCTGTATAGCCCGGCTTGCCGACCAGGGTCGCCCGCCACGTGATAAACGGCCGTTTGAATCTTGGCTTGCCCCAGCCGTTTCCTGGCGTAGTCTGCGCTCCGACGGCGCGGATAAGCGTCGCGGCGACGCGCGAGCATTCGGGAGAACAGCCATGGCGGATTTTGGCGGCAGCGAACTGGATGCTTTCCGCGCCGAGACGCGGGCCTGGCTGGAGACCAATTATCCGACGTCGCTGCACGCCCCGATGGGCGAGGACGATGCGCCTTGGGGCGGCCGCAGGTTCCAGTGGAAGAACCCCGACGCCAAGCTTTGGCTGGACCGCATGGCCGAACGTGGCTGGACGGCGCCCATGTGGCCGGCGGAATATGGCGGCGGCGGGCTGTCCAAGGCCCAGAACAAGGTGCTCGAGCAGGAGTTGCGCCGCCTCAAGGCCCGTCCGGCCCTGATGAGTTTCGGCGTCTGGATGCTGGGGCCGGTGCTACTGGAATACGCCACCGAAGAACAAAAGAAGCGCTTCCTGCCGCAGATCGTCCGGGGCGAGTCCCGTTGGTGCCAGGGCTATAGCGAGCCGGGCGCGGGCTCGGACCTCGCGGCCCTGCAGACAAAATGCGAAGCCATTATCGACAAGGATGGGGGCGATCACTGGCTGATCAACGGCCAGAAGGTGTGGACCAGCTACGCCGACCAGGCGGACTGGATCTTTTGTTTGGTGCGCACCGACACCAGCAAGAAGCACGAGGGAATCTCGTTCGTGCTGTTCGACATGACCTCGCCCGGCGTCGAGGCGCGGCCGATCAAGCTGATCAGCGGCAGCTCGCCGTTTTGCGAGACCTTCTTCGACAATGTGAAGGTTCCCAAGGACCAGCTGGTCGGCAAGGTCAATGGCGGCTGGGACATCGCCAAGCGGCTGCTGCAGTACGAACGGCAGAACATCAGCGCCTCGGGCTTCGGCGGCGGCGGCGGGCTGGATCTGGTCGAGGCGGCCAAGAAGGAGATCGGCGTCGACGCCCTGGGCCGCCTGGCCGACGGTGACCTGCGGGCCCGCATCGCCCAGCACCGCATGGACGCCCATGCCTTTATGCTGACGGTGCGCCGCGCCGAGACGGAGTCCAAGACCGGTTCCGGCCCGAGCGCCGCCGTCTCGATCATCAAGTACGCGGCCGCCAAGATGAACCAGGAGCGCACCGAGCTGCTGGTCGAAGCGCTCGGCCTTCAAGGCCTGGGCTGGGAGGGCGAAGGCTTCGAGCGCGACGAGCTCAACGCCCTGCGGGCCATGCTGCGCGCCAAGGGCAACTCGATCGAGGGCGGCACCAGCGAGGTCAATTTGAATGTCGTCGCCAAGCGGGTGCTAGGCTTGCTGGATCACCAGTAGCAACGGCGAAGACCCATGATCGAGTTTTGGTACGAGTTCGGCTCCACCTACAGCTATCCCGCTGCCATGCGGGTCGAGCGCCTGGCCGAACAGGCGGGCGTGACCGTGGAATGGCGGCCGTTCCTGTTGGGGCCGCTTTTCCACGAGCAGCAGGGCCTGACGGACAGTCCGTTCAACACCTTCCCCGTGAAGGGCGACTACATGTGGCGCGACCTGCAGCGGGTCTGCGACATCGAAGGCCTGCCGCTGGTCCGTCCCAGCCAGTTTCCGCGCAACGGGCTGCTGGCCGCGCGGGTGGCGATCTGCGGGCTTGAGGAGGGCTGGACCCCGGCCTTCAGCCGCGCCGTCTACCAGGCCAATTTCGTCGATGACCAGGACATCTCGCAGGCCGAGGTGCTGGCGCCGCTGATCGCCTCGGTCGGCGCGGGTCCTGACGCCGTGCTGGCCGCCGCCAACACAGACCCGATCAAGGCCCGCCTGAAGGACCATGTCCGCCAGGCCCAGGAGCGCGGCCTGTTCGGCGCGCCCAGCTTCGTCACCGCCGACGGCGAGCTCTTCTGGGGCAATGACCGTCTCGAGACCGCCCTCGAATGGGCTGTCCGCCATCAAACCTTGGAGCACGCCTGACATGGCCGTCCTGACCGAAGAACAGACCATGCTGCGCGACGCCGCCAAAGGCTGGACGCAGGACAGCGCCCCGGTCGGCGCCCTGCGCAAGCTGCGCGACGGCGGCTCCAAGGCCAGCTTCGACCCGGCGACCTGGGCCGAGATGGGCGCCATGGGTTGGGCCGGGGTGATCGTGCCCGAAGAGCATGGCGGCTCGGGCTTCGGCTATCTGGGGCTGGGGCTGATCCTGGAGGAAACCGGCCGAAGTCTGGTGGCCTCGCCTTTGCTCTCCACCGCCATGATCGCCGCCTCGGCCCTGACCCTGGGCGGCTCAGACGCCCAGAAGGCCGCCTGGCTTCCGAAGATCGCTACAGGCGAAGTCATCGCGACCCTGGCCATCGACGAGGGCGCTCACCACGCGCCGCTGAACCTCGGCCTGTCAGGCACGGCCTCCGGCGGCGGCTTCGTCCTCAACGGGATCAAGACCTTCGTGCTGGACGGCGACGCGGCCGACCTGCTGATCGTCGTCGCCCGCACGGGCGGCGCGGCGGGCGACAGCGACGGGATCACCCTTTTCCTTGTCCCGGCCGATGCAGCGGGCGTTACACGAACGCATCTGGCCCTGGTCGATAGCCGCGGCGCGGCGCGGATCACCTTCGACGGGGTTCAGGTCGGTGCGGACGCTGTGCTGGGCGAGGTCGGCGCCGGCTGGGCGATCCTCGAACCGGTCCTCGACCGCGCCTATGCGGGCCTGGCCGCCGAGATGCTGGGCACGGCCACCGCAGCCTTCGAGATCACCCTCGACTACATCAAGACCCGCACCCAGTTCGGCCAGGTCATCGGCGCCTTCCAGGCGCTGCAGCACCGCGCCGCAAAGCTGTTCACCGATCTGGAGACCACGCGCTCCTGCGTCGAGGCCGCCCTGGAAGCCGCCGACGCCCATTCGTTGACAGGGGGGGGTGACACCCGCCTGCTGTCGTCGCTCGCCAAGGCCAAGGCCAGCGAAGTGTTGCACCTGGCGTCCAATGAGATGATCCAGATGCATGGCGGCATCGGCATGACCGACGCCCATGACGCCGGCCTCTACATGAAGCGCGCGCGGGTGGCCGAGGCCCTTTTCGGCGGCCCGTCGTTCCATCGGGATCGTTACGCACGGCTTTCAGGGTTCTAGCCGCAGCCCGCTCGCCCAGGCTAGAGCATTTCCCGACCTGACTGCGTCAGGCCGTGAGCTCTAATCTTTTGTTTTGACACATTTTTCTTCACGCGAACCGGAACCACTTCGCTCGAAAAATGCTCTAGCCTCGAAGACTACCTCCAGGTCATCGAGGAAGCAGCAAAGTCCATGCGTTGACACGTGAGGCGACAGGGCCAAGCAGGTCGATATCCTCGATCGGCCGGGCCTGGTCGCCCTGACCTGCGAGCGCTAGGGGGCGGTGCGGTGCGGCGGGGATACCAGCGACTGCTGCCGGTGTCTTTCACCTGACCTCTACCGCTTGCGCGCCGGGAACGGCGCATGGGCCAGACGCAACAGATTAGCGGCCCCAGGCGCGCCGAAAGGGGTGCCAGCCACGATCAGCAGGCGTTCGCCCGGACCGACAAGACCCAGATCCACGGCCTTGGCGATGGCGTCGGTGGTGACCACCTCGAGGCTATCGGGCTGGGCGGAGACGCGGGCTTCAACGCCCCAGACCAGGCACATGCGACGCACGGCGTCGATCTGCGGCGACAGGGCGAGGACCGGCTGCAACGGCCGCTCGCGCGCCAGGCGGCGGGCCGTGGCTCCGGTGGTGGTGAAAGCCACCAGGCACTTGGTCGAGCCGGACTTGGCGGCTTGGGCGGCGGCGACCACCAGCACGTCGGCGTCCTCGTCGTCATGCGGTTGCTCGGCCTGCATCAGTTCAGGCCAGCGCGGGTCGCGCTCCACCCGCTCGATGATGCGGCTCATCATCGCCACGGACTCTTCTGGATAGTCGCCGGCCGCGCTTTCGGCCGACAGCATCACCGCGTCCGCGCCCTCATAGACGGCGTTGGCGACGTCGGAGGCCTCGGCTCGAGTCGGGGTGGGCGAGCTGGTCATGGATTCCAGCATCTGGGTCGCAACGATCACCGGGATGCCCCGTTCACGCGCCGCGCGCAGGATGATCTTCTGGGCCACCGGCACTTCTTCGGGGGCCATCTCCACGCCGAGGTCGCCACGCGCGACCATCACGCCGTCGCAGAGGTCCATGATCGCGCCGAGGCATTCCAGGGCCTGGGGCTTCTCGATCTTGGCCAGCACGGCGGCGCGGCCTTCGACGATGCGGCGCAACTCGGCCATGTCCTCGGGGGCCTGGACGAATGACAGAGCGATCCAGTCGACGCCAAGACGGAGGGCGAAAGCCAGGTCCTCGCGGTCCTTCGGCGTCAGCGGCGACATCGGGATCACGACGTCCGGCACGGCGACGCCCTTGCGCTCCGACAGCTTGCCGCCGTTGACCACCTTGGTGTTGGCGTAGCCGGGGCCAGCGTCGGTGACGGTCATCCGCAACTTGCCGTCATCCAGCAGCAGGGTCGCGCCGGGACGCATGGCCACCAGGATCTCTGGATGCGGCAGGCAGACGCGAGTTTCGTCACCGGGCGCCGCGTCGCTGTCGAAGCGAAACGCCTGGCCCGCCTTCAGCGAGACCGGGCCCTTGGCGAACTTACCGACACGGAGCTTGGGACCCTGCAGGTCCGCCAATATGCCCAGCGGCCGCCCGACCAACGCTTCGGCCGCGCGGATGGCGTTGTAGGCCGCAGCGTGGTTTTCGTGGCTGCCGTGGCTGAAGTTCAGGCGGAAAACGTCGGCGCCGGCCTTGGCCAGTCTCACAATCATCTCGTGCGAACTACTGGCCGGACCGATGGTGGCGACAATGCGGGAGCGGCGCGCGCGGATCATGAACCTGCTCCGGTGAGGCTGAACAATGCTGCAACGCGGCAACAAATGACGCATTGCGGGAAGTTTTTGCGTCGGGCGAACATCATTCTCGAATTTCGCACCTGACAACGTTGTCTAACGATCCCGTTCCGGATTCGCCATTGCTGACTTAGCGTCAACGTCTCGGGGATTCCATCCATATTACCGGATGGGCGATTTGGAGCGCTTAGCGGACGGGACCGGTCGACTCGCGGACCACCAGCTGGAAGTCGAGCAAACGCGAGGGCGGAGCCTCGCCTTCGCCGCGCTTGGATCCCCCCAGCAGCAGGTCGGCGGCGGCCGCGGCCATAGCCTGGATCGGCTGGCGCACGGTGGTGAGTTGCGGCCAGACCACCTTGGCGCCAGGCGTGTCGTCGAAGCCGGCTACGGACAGGGTTTGAGGCACCTCCAGACGTAGGCGATTGGCCACCGCCATGACGCCCAGGGCCATGTCGTCATTGGAGGCGAAGATGGCGGTGGGGCGGTCATCGCCGGCGAGCAGTCGTTCGGCCGCCTCGAAACCGGAGCGGAACGAGAAATAGCCCTGCTCCACATGGTCCCCGCGCACGGCGTGGCCGTGCTCCTTCATCGCCTGGAGGTAGCCCTCGTAGCGCAGATGCGAGGCGCCGTGGTCGGGGTGGCCCTTGATAAAGCCAATGTCGGTGTGGCCGAGAGCGATCAGATGGCTGGTCATCTCATAGGCCGCGCGCACGTCGTCCATGCGCACATGGGCCGAGCGACCCAGGTCCTGGTCGGGCGACAGCCGCACATAGGGCACACCCTCGGCTTCCAGCACATCGAGCACGGCGGTGTTATCGCAGACGGGCGGGGTGAGGATCACGCCGTCCATGCGCAGGGTGTGCAGCATGGGCTCCACCTGGGCGGCGACGTCGCCCTGGGAGTCCAGGGGCTCGACGATCAGGTGGTAGCCCTCCTCCCGGCAGCGGGCGATCGCGCCCAGTTGCACGTCGGTGACATAGGCGGGGCTGGGGTTGTCGAAGAACACGCCGATCAGATAGGCCTTGGACCCTGCCAGGCTCCGTGCCGAGATATTGGGCCGATAATTCAAGGCGGCCACAGCCTCCTGCACCCGCGTGCGGGTGTCGGTCTTGACGTTCGGCTCGCGGTTCAGCACCCGCGACACGGTCTTGATCGAAACGCCCGACAGACGGGCGACCTCGTGGATCGTAACCTTGGAACTCAAGACTGGGCCTCGCGAAGCGTCGGGAAAGCGACAAGCCACGCAATAAGCCATGACAGCCTTGTCAAGGCGAGCCCCCTTTCGCGTGGAAAGCGAGCCGCCGTGCGTTGTTCTAGGTTGGACCCCCTTTAGGAGATCGCCGCCCGGCCATCCGGAGTCATGGCCACGGCTGCGCCGATCAGAGCGGTGTGCGGGTTCATGATCACGTGGGTGGGGATGTCGCGGGTGAAGTGGCTGAGCCGGCCTTTGGCCTCGAACCGTTCGCGGAACTGGCTCTTTTCCAGCAGATCGACGATGCGCGGCGCGATGCCGCCGGCGATGAACACCCCGCCCCGCGCGCCCAGCGCCAGGGCCAGGTCGCCCGCCGAGGAGCCGAGAATGGCGCAGAAGCGATCGATCGTCACCTTGCAGCAGTCGTGGCCGGCGACGCCCTCCTCGGTGATCTGCTTGGCGGTCAACTCATCGACCTTGCGGCCGTCGATCTCGCCCAGGATGACGTGGAGGTCTTCCATGCCGGGACCCGACAGCAGGCGCTCGATCGAGCAGCGGCCAAAGCGCTTGAGCAGTACGCGAAGGACTTCGATCTCGACCTCGTCGGTCGGGGCGAAGGCTATGTGGCCGCCCTCGGTGGTGAGGGGCGTCTCGACGCCGTGCCGGCGCACCATGCCCGCCGCGCCGAATCCGGTGCCGGGGCCTAGGATGGCCAGATCGCCCTCTCCCGAGGTCGGCAGCGAGCCGATCTGGCGTAGATCCTTGGGCGCCAGGCGCGGGGCGGCCAGGGCCTGAGCAGTGAAGTCGTTAATCAGCCTGGCCGAGCGGAAGCCGCCGGCGCGGCGCAGGCTGTCTTCCGACAGCTTCCAGTCGCTGTTGGTGAAGCGCACCGTGCCGTGCTCGATCGGACCGGCCACGGCCACCACCGCCTGGTCGGCGTGCTTGACGCCCATCTTGGCCAGATAGTGCTCGATGGCGTCCTCGGCCGTGCCGTAGTCCTCGCCCTTGTACGAGGTGGGCTCGATCAGCTGGGGATCAGCGCCGTCGAAATCGACCAGGGCGAACCGCGCGTTGGTGCCGCCAATGTCGCCAACAAGGCCCAGTCCGATGGAGTTCAAGCCGCTCATATCCGTCTCTTCCTAAGCAAACAGCACGGAGGCGCCGTGGTCGGACGCGCCGACCCCCGATCGCAACAGGCCGAAGAGTTCCCGCCCATAGCCCGGCTTGGACGCCGGGACGCTCGCCGGCGTGCGGGCGCGCAAGGTCGCCTCGTCCACCAGGATTTTAAGGTCGCCCGTGTGGGCGTTGAGAGAAATGACGTCGCCGTCCTGGACATAGGCCAGAGGTCCGCCCTTGGCCGCTTCCGGCGTCAGGTGGATGGCCGCCGGGGTCTTGCCCGAGGCGCCCGACATCCGGCCGTCGGTGACCAGGGCCACCTTGAAGCCGCGGTCCAGCAGCACAGAGATCGACGGCGACAGGTTGTGCAGTTCGGGCATGCCATTGGCCGACGGGCCCTGGAATCGCACCACCACCACCACGTCGCGGTCCAGCTCGCCGCGCTTGAAGGCGGCGATGAAGTCTTCCTGTTCCTGGAACACGGCGGCCGGAGCGGTAATCACCTGGTGCTCGGGCTTGACGGCCGAGATCTTGATCACCCCGCGGCCGAGGTTACCCTGCAGCAAACGCAGGCCGCCTTCGGGGCTGAATGGCTCGGAGGCCGGACGCAGGATGTTGAGGTCCAGCGACTCGTCAGCGCCCTCACGCCAGGTCAGCACGCCATCGACCAGGATCGGCTCCTGGGTGTAGCGCGAGAGGCCCGGGCCAGCGACGGTCAGCACGTCCTCGTGGGCCAAGCCCGCCTTCAGCAGTTCCTTGACCACGAAATGGATGCCGCCCGCAGCGTGGAACTGGTTCACGTCGGCCGAGCCGTTGGGATAGACCTTGGCCAGCAGCGGCGTGGCCTTGGAGATGTCGTCCATGTCCTCGAGGGTCAGGATGATCCCTGCGGCGTGGGCCATGGCGACCAGGTGCAGGGCCAGGTTGGTCGAACCGCCGGTGGCCATCAGGCCGACCACGCCATTGACCACGGCCTTTTCGTCGATCACCCGGCCGATCGGTATCCAGTCATTACCCTTGTGGGTGATGGCTGCGACGCGCTTGGCGGCCTCTTTCACCAGGGCGGTGCGCAGCGGCGTATGCGGATGCACGAAGGCCGAGCCCGGCAGGTGCAGGCCCATCAGCTCCATCAGCATCTGGTTGGTGTTGGCTGTGCCGTAGAAGGTGCAGGTGCCGGGGCCGTGGTAGCTGGCGCTCTCGGCGGCCAGCAGTTCCTCGCGCCCGACCTTGCCCTCGGCATAGAGGGCGCGGATACGGGCCTTTTCCGAATTGGGGAGACCCGAGGTCATCGGTCCGGCCGGCACGAACATCGCTGGCAGGTGGCTGAAGGTCAGGGCGCCGATCATCAGGCCCGGCACGATCTTGTCGCAAACGCCGAGGTACAGCGCCCCATCGAAGGCGTCGTGGGTCAGGGCGATGCCGGTGGCCATGGCGATCACGTCGCGCGAGAACAGCGACAGCTCCATGCCCGGCCGGCCCTGGGTGACCCCGTCGCACATGGCCGGCACGCCGCCGGCGAACTGGGCGGTGGCCCCGACCTCGCGCGCGGCCTCCTTGATCAGGGCCGGATATTCCTCCAGCGGTTGGTGGGCCGACAGCATGTCATTATAGGCCGAGACGATGCCGAGGTTGGGGGCGTTCGGGTCGAGGGCGCGGACCTTGTCGACGCCCGGCGAGGCCGCGAAGGCATGGGCCCAGTTGGCGCAGGATAGCTTGGCGCGACCCGGCTGGGCGGCGGCCGCAGCGTCGAGATTGGCCAGATAGGTGGCGCGGCTGCTCCGGCTGCGTGCGATGATCCGGGCGGTGACTTCCGCGATGACGGGGTTCATGGACATGGTGCTACTCCGCCCACAGGATACGGACCGGGGCGTGGTCCTGGTTCAAGATGGCGGCGATCGGCAGGCTGGGATCGACCGGCCCTTCAAGCAACATCCGCTTGGCCTCGCCAGTGACCAGCAAGACGATCAACGACGACTGGATCAACGCCTGGAAAGTCAGGCTGATCCGAGGCAGGTCCGGCGCGGGCGCGCCGGGCGGCACGGCGATCACCGTCCGCTCGGACGTGGGATCCAGGCCGGCCTCCAGCACCAGATTGCCCGGGAACAGCGAGGCGAAGTGGCCATCTGGGCCGACGCCTAGCAAAACGGCCCCGAACGGCAAGGCCTGGGCCACGCCCGCCTCGGCCTTTTCAGCCGCCTCATCCTGGGCCAGGTCCGCGAAATATAGCGGCGCGAACGCCGCCTTGGCCGCCTTGTCCACAAGCAGGTGACGACGGACCAGGCCCTCATTGCTGCTGGCGTCCGACGGTGGCACGCAGCGCTCGTCGGTCAGGGTGACGGTGACCTTGTCCCAAGGCGCGGTCAGCTTGGCCAGGCGGTCATAGACTGGGGCCGGCGTCGAGCCGCCGGTGGCGGCGAAGCCCGCCGCGCCGTGCAGGGCGACGGCGTCGGTCAGGGCCGAGACCAGCACCGAGGCGGCGGCGTCATACAGCGCCTCGCGCGACGGGAAGGTTTCGATCTCGGGGAGGGTCACGGCCACCCTACTCGTTCCAGGCCCGGCCTTGCGGCGCGATCAGCGCCGAGGCGCCGTGCGGACCCCAGGTGCCCGCCGCATAGGGCGCCGCCTCGGTGCCGGCCTCAGCCCAGGCAGCCGAGACGCCGTCGACGAACTTCCAGGCCTGCTCGACTTCGTCACGCCGAACGAACAGGGTGCGATCGCCCCGGAACACGTCTAGCAGCAGCTTCTCATAGGCGATCCGGCGGCGGCTGCCGGCCGAACTCATCGCGAGGGACAACGGGAGCGACTGCAGGCGCATGCCCTCTTCCGACAGCCCCGGGCGTTTGGTCATCACGGTCAGCGAGATGTCTTCGTCCGGCTGCAGATCGATGACCAGGCGATTGGCTCGTGTCTCGCCCTGGGCGGCGTTGCTGAAGATGTTGTGCGGCACGGGCTTGAACTGCACGACGATCTGGGTGCGGCGGTCGGGTAGGTTCTTGCCTGTGCGCAGGAAGAACGGCACGCCGGACCAGCGCCAGTTGTCGATATCGACCTTCAGGGCGACGAAGGTCTCCGTCTTCGAGGCTTTGCCGACCTCTTCCAGATAGCCTTTGCGCGCCGTGCCATCGACGACGCCCGCCACATATTGGCCGCGCACGGTGTCATGAGCGACATTGGCCTTGGTAAAGGGGCGAAGGGACCGGAGCACCTTGACCTTCTCGTCGCGCACGGCGTCAGGGTCGAAGCCCGAGGGCGCTTCCATGGCGACAAGGCACAGCAGTTGCAGCAGGTGGTTCTGCACCATATCGCGCAGGGCGCCGTACTCGTCGTAATAGGGCCACCGCTCCCCGACCTTCTCGGTCTCGGCGATGGTGATCTGCACGTGGTCGATGTGCTTGTTGTCCCACAGGGGCTCGAACAGCACGTTGGCGAAGCGCAGGGCGGTCAGGTTCTGGACCGTCTCCTTGCCCAGATAGTGGTCGATGCGGAAAATCTGACTTTCATCAACGACCACGCCCACCGCGCCGTTGATGGCGCGCGAGCTCTCGAGGTCGCGGCCGATCGGCTTTTCCAGCACCAGGCGGGTTTGCGGACCCGTGAGCTCAGCGGCTTGCAAAGCCTGACAGACCGAGCCGTACAGGCTCGGCGACAGGGCGAAGTAGATCACCAGTTCGCCGTGTTTGCCGATCTTGTCAGCCAGCGCCTTGGCGCCCTCTTCCTTGGTGATGTCGACCGAGATGTAATCCAGGCGCGCGGCGAGACGGCTCCACGCCCCCTCCTCCACGTCGGCGCGCTTGCCGAGCTGCTCGCGCACCAGCGCGCGGTAGCCGTCGGCGTCATGATCATGACGCGCCAAACCGATGATTCGCAGATCTTGCGGCAGCAGGCGATCGACTTCGAGGAAATAGAGCGACGGCAACAGCATCCGCAGGGCCAGGTCGCCCGCGCCACCTAGCAGGACCAGCACTTCTCGACCCGCTTCAGCGGTGTTCGTCTCTTCTGCCAATGTTTCCACCCTATGACAACGTTGTCATTACACGCCCCTCGGCGCAATGCAAGAGGCCGCCTGTCGAGCTCCCGACAGGACGGCGCGTGCGGCGCTTAACTAAGGGGTTTGCGCGATCGCCGCCATAAGACCAATCGCTTTTCCACGGCGATGGGGTCTGGGCGGGCGAGGCAGAGGCGAACGCCGCGAAACCAATGGGCAGGCAGGCAATTGGAAATCGCAAATTGCGACGATGAGGGCAGCCAGCCTACCCGGCCGCCTGCGCCCGGAAGCGGTCCTTCATCTTCGCCACCCAGCCGTTGAAGGCCTCGTTGTCGGCGGTGACCCGGCTGAAGTCGTCGCCGGACAGCGCCGCCGGATCAGCGCCCGCCAGGGCGACCCGCAGGCCGTCCGGATTGCGCGCACCGTCGATGAAGCCGCTGTAGTGCTGACGCAGGCGCCCCAGACCCGCGTCGTCGTCGGCCAGACTAAAGGCCACACCGGCGCGGAGAAGCTTGGCTTCCTCGTTGGTGGTCAGGGTTCCCGGCGTTTTCCAGCGATCGCCCAAGGCGCGTTCGTACATCGCGCCGGCCAAGGGCCAGGTGTGCTGCTTCCAGGCGATCTCGGCGCGGATATCCTCGGCATCGCCGACCTTGTCGCTTTCGATGACTTCCAGCGCCGCGTCGTAGCGGCCCAGACCCATCAAGGCGCGGGCGGTGGCCAGGCGACGCTCGGCGTTGAGGGCCGGCGGCAAGACCGTGGAGCGCGTGCTGTTGATGGTGTCCAGCGCGCTCTCAGGCTTGCGGTCCATCAGGTAGATCCAGGCCAGATCAGTGGCCACCTGAGCCTTGGGCACGCCGTTCAGGCGATTGTCTACCTGGTACTTGAGCAGCTTGGCGGCTTCGTCGAGCAGGTCGACATCGACCAGGCGGCGCACCAGGTTGCGGACCATCTGGTCGCCGTCGGCGCCGATCGGGGTCAGGTCCTGGAAGTCGTAGAACAGGCCCACCGCCTGGATCGGCTGCATGCCGTCGGCCAGGCCGTCGAGGAACAGGGCGCGGAAAGCCTGGTTGAGGTCGTTGCGCAACGCTACCGCCTGCGGCAGGTCGGGCAGATTGTTGCCTGCCGAGTGCAGCACCTCCAGGGCTTCGCGATAGCGGCCTTGCCTGATCTGCAATTGGCCCAAGGCCCGGATGGTGTCGAGCTCGGCGCCGTCGCCGCGCCAGCGGAAGCGCAGTTGATCCAGACCCTTGGCCGCGACGTCGGCGCTGATCTGGTTCTTGGCCAGGCGAAGTTGGATGGCGCGCAGGGTGGCGGGCGCGGCCAGACGGTCGATTCCGCACCGGGCGATGGCCTGGAACACCGGCAAGGCGCGGCTGTCGCCCTTGGCCTCGAAGGCCTTGGCCAGGGTTAAACGGAGCTCAAGCTGGTCCTCGACCGGGATGTTGGGCAGCTTCAGGGCCTGGTTGATCAGGCGGATAGCGGTCTCAGGCGCGCCGCCGCCGACGGCCGCCTCGGCCTGGGCGCCGAGGAACCGGGCCTGCCACAGGGCTGGAAACATGTTCAAGGCGCGAGCGCCGTCGACGAACTTGGCGTTGGCGTCAACCCATTGGCCGGACTTGCTGGCGACATAGCCACGCCACAGGGCCGCGGAGGGATCATCGGCCAGGACGGGCGAGGCGAAGTCGGCCTCTGCCTCGGTGTAGCGGCGGGCCATCACCTTGGCCACACCACGCAGGCCGCGGAATTCGGCGTCGCCCATCAGGGTCTGGTGCGCGCGACCAGCGGCATTGAGCACGCCGATCGCTTCGTACGACAGGTTCGAGCCGATGAGGAACCGAGCCAGGGCCATGCGGGGCGCGGTGTCGTCACCCTTGCCCGAACCGTCGCTGGCCGCCGGAATGGCGCTGAGCAGGGCGTCGTAGCGGGCCATGAAGCCGCCCGAGCCGGTCTTGGCCCAGTGTTCGGGGTCGATCAGGGCGGGCATGGCCATGGCCTGGGGCGCTCCGACCATGTTGTCGGACTGTTGACCGCTGGCGGCTGACGACAGGAGCAGACCCTTTGGGCGGCCGATGCGGACGATGTCGCCTTCGGCGCTCATCTGCAGGTCGCCGGAATAGCTTTCGACAGCCAAGCCGGTAGCCGATTGCAGCAAGGCCATCTCGACATAGTCGCGGCGCGACGGCAGGCCCTTGGACGGCGCCAGGGCGGTGGCGACGGCGATGTTATCGCCAACGGCCGGGTCGGCCACCCATAGGGTCTTGGTCGTGCCCGCGACATTGGCGGTAAGGGTCGCGGGGGCGGCGTTGTCGTCGCGAGCCACCCGGATCAGATCGGGCGCATCCTGGACGCCCGCGCCCAAGGCGATCGTCCATCCGCCGCCCACGCCGTCGGCGTAGAACGGCGTCCCTTGCGGGGTGCTGATGCGCAGGGCGGTGTAGTCGGGTCCCTTGAACGCCTGGATGCTGCGGTACTGCGGCGTGCCGGAAGGCAGCTTGCCGATGTCGAGCCGGGCCGGCGTGTCGAACACCACCCACACCGCCTCGCCCCTGCGGAAGACGGCGGCGCCGGCGGGATTGGCCCATTCGAAACTCAGCTGGATCTGACCGCCGGCCTTGGAGAACTTGACCGGCACAACGCCGCCCGCAGGCATCGGGCTGGGGCGGCGCGCGGCGGCCGCGGCGGTCTCGGCCGCCGGCGCCGGCGCATTGGCGGCCTGCTGGCGAGCGAACAGATTGACGAAGTCGTCGCCGTCCGCGTTTCCGGCCCGGAAGTCGGCGTCGTCGCTGAGGGTGATAGCGATCTCGACCACGCCGCCGACGTGGCGGGCCTCGGCCGAGCGCACCCAGCGCGGCGGCGAAACTTTCAGGACGGTGAGGTTGGGATTGGCGTCTCGCCGGAAGCGCAGCACCAAGGTCGCACCTTCGCGATGGGCCTGCATGCCGCGCGAGCCGGGGAACTCCAGTCGCGTGAAGTCGGGCGCTTGGGCGACGCGAACCTCAAGACCCCGCGAAGACGTCGAGGCGGACGCCTCGAGCGGCGGGGGATTGGGGGCACGACGCGGCGCGGCGGAGATCGACACCGACGGGGTCACGACCCCGAAAATGCAGATCGCCGCAACGCTCGATCTTAGCAATGCCCCCAGCCTCATTCCTGGCCTTAGCCGGTTTTCTTTGGCGCGGCCGGAGCGGCGCCGGCCAGCGGCGCGGCGGCCGCCTGGGAAGCTGGGGCGGCGGCGGCGGGCGGCGCATTGACGGCGGCCAGGGCGGCGCGACCCTTGGCGATGGCGTCGGCCGACATCCGGTTGGCGAGGCGCTCAGTCAGAATTTTGGCTTCATTTGGCGACATGTTGGCCAGGATCATGCTGAGCGTCCGCTCCTTCATCTTGGCGGCGATCGGCAGGCGCACGGAGTCGTCCAGCAGGGCCATCCGCGCGCCGGCATCCTTGGGCTTCATGGCCGAATAGACCAGCACCAGGCGGCCGGCCTCGGCCTCCTTCTGGGCGTCGGCCTGGCCGAGCAGGCCCTGGATCTCGCCCTTCATGCCGTTCAGGGCCTTCATCTTGGTGTCGAGCTTGGCCTCTGCGGCGGCCAGCAGTTGCAGTTGGACGTCGATATCCTGTTCGCGCTGATCTAGTTGGCCACGACGGGTCCCCAGGCTTTGCAGCACACGCAGCTCGGCGGGCGACAGGCCCGCTTCCTTGGCCAGGTCGTTAGCCGAGGGCGCGCAGACGCGGGGCGGCAAGGCTTGGGCGGCCGCGTCCTTCCCCACGTCGGCGGCCGATGGGGCCTTGTCGCTCTCCGGCTTGACCACGCCCTCGGCGAAGGCCTTGGCTCCGCTCAGCATGTTAGGCAGCGACTTGGCCCCGGCCAGGGCGTTGACGGCCAGCACGCCGACCACGGCGATCCCGACGATGGGCAGGATGCGCGGAACGTTTTTCATCGGCGGCCTCTAAAACTCGAACCCGGTCGCGGAGACTCTTCCGGACCATCGAACAGATCATCATCGATCCGCGCGCGTGAACGCGGGGTTTCCTTTGGCCCAGATGAGCGGGCGGCGGCAGGTGGCGGAGCGTCGCGGGGGATGCGGGCCTCGCGGTCCAGCAGCTTTTCGAAGTCCTCGGCCTTCAGCCGGCGGGCGGCTTCGGGCGAGGTCGCGGGCTCCGGCGCCCGCACCGGACGCGGGGGCGCGGCGGGACGCGGGGTGGAACGCTCGGACATCGCGCCGGGCGGCGGCGTGACCATCGGACGGTTCAGGCGCTCATCCAGCTGGGCGGCCAGGGCCTTGGCCTGGGTAATGCGGTCGCCCAGGGTATCGGCTGCCTCGTCGGTGGCGGCGCGCAGGTCGGCCAAGCCCTGTTCAGCCCGCATCGCGGCGCGGTCAAGATCGGCCACGGCCTTGGCGAAGCCTTCGTGGCTGTCGCGCAGATTCTTGAGGCGACGCTCCAGGCGCACGCCGAATATCAGCGCGAGCAGCAGCAGCACAGCCAGGAGACCGTTGAGGGCGATGGCCGTCATGCTCATTTCAGTTTCTGCACCGCTTTCCGGGCCGACGAGGTCAGGGGGGCCTCGGCCCGCACGGCGATCGAGTGGTTGCGGCGACCCATGCGGCCGCGGGTCAATGGGATCGAACCGGCGCGCAGCTCTATCAAGCTATCGGTCGTGGCGTTGAGCATCAGGGTGTCACCGACCTTCAGGTCCAGAACCCTGCTCAGGGGCAGTTGCTGTTCGTCTAGCACGGCGCGCACCTCCATCTGGGTGGTCCAGAGTTCGGTGGCCAAGTGGCCTTCCCAGATGTTGTCGCGGCCGAACTTCTCGCCCATGAACTGCTGGAGCAGCATCTTGCGGATGGGTTCGAGGGTCGCATAGGGCAGCAGAAGCTCGATTCGACCGCCCCGGTCTTCCATGTCGATGCGAAGCTTGACCAGAATCGCGGCGTTGGCCGGGCGGGCGATGGCGGCGAAGCGTGGATTGGTCTCCAGGCGGTCAAGCGTAAAGCTGACGGGATGCAGCGGTTCGAACGCCGCCTTGGCGTCGTGCAGCACCACCTCGACCATCCGCTGCACCAGCACCCGTTCGATGGTGGTGTAGGGACGCCCCTCGATGCGCATGGCCGCAGTGCCGCGACGGCCGCCCAGCAACACATCGACGATCGAGTAGATCAGGTTGGAATCGACCGTCAGCAGGCCATAATTGTCCAGCTCCTCGGCCCGGAACACGGCCAGGATGGCCGGCAGCGGGATGGAGTTTAGATAGTCGCCGAAGCGGATCGAGCTGATGTTGTCGAGGCTGACCTCGACATTGTCGGAGGTGAAGTTGCGCAAGCTGGTCGTCATCAACCGCACCAGGCGGTCGAAGACGATTTCAAGCATCGGCAGGCGCTCGTACGACACCAGCGCCGAGTTGATGATGGCGCGAATGCCGGTGCGGTCGTCATTGCCGTCGCCGGACATATCGAAGCCCAGCAGGCTGTCGATCTCGTCCTGGTTCAGGATACGCTCGGCGCCCATGGCGTCGCCGCCGCCGTCGTCCCAGCCGCCCATGCCGCCGCTGAAGTCGCCAAACTGGTTGCCGCCGCCGCCGCCGGCGCCGCCGGGCGGGTTCTCCTCGGCCCACTGGGCCATCGCGGCCTGATCGTCGATTTCGTCAGCCATATGGTTCGCCCCAACCAGCCCGCAGGCTAGTTGATCAGCATCTCCTCGATCAGGACTGCATTCACCTTGGAGGGTGCGGCGACTAGGTTCACGCGACGCAGCAGCTCGGCCCGCAGCTGGTAGCTGCCCTGGCTGCCGTTGAGATCTTCGGGGCGCAGTTCGCGCAGGAAGGTCTGGAACATGTCCTGCAGGCGCGGGAGGTTCGGCGTCAGGTTCTCGGCCGTCTCCTCGTCGGGCAGCTCGAAGGTCAGCTTCAGCTTCAGGAAGGTCGAGCGGCCGTCGGCCGCCTGCATGTTCACCACGATGTCGGGCAGGGTGTAGAACACCACGCCGTCGGGCCCCTCTTTGATCACCGGCGCGCCCGCAGCCGGAGCTGCGGCTTCGCCGCCGCCATGGCCACCCTTCTTCTCTTCCTTCTTTTCTTTCTTCTTCGGCTTTTCGTGACCCTTCTCGGCGTGCGCCTCGGGCTTGGGCTTCAGCAGCAGGAACGTCGTGACGCCACCGCCGATCAGCACGACGGCCGCTGCGGCCGCGATGATGATCATCATCGGCGGCTTCTTCTTGGCAGGAGCTTCGCCCTCGACGGCGCCCTCTTCGCCTTCGGGGGCGGGAGCTTCCTGGGGAGGTTTCTTGGCCACGCGCGCGGTTCCTTGGAATCTATGGATCTAGTCATGCGTGGAGCATGGTTAACGATCCCTTTTGAACGCCATTTCGCCGCAGGCTGAATCTGCCCGGCAGACTCTGGCCGCAGCCCGTCGTTAACCTTCTTTTTTGTTGAAATCGTTGATTTTTCTGAGTTGGCACAAGGGTTGCTTGTGAGGACGCAGCGCATTTGTCGCGCTAGCCGTCTCGGTAACCGGTCATGGACAACGCACTGTATGTGGGACTTTCGCGGCAGATGACTCTGCGCCGCGAGCTCGACGTCGTCGCCAACAACATCGCCAACGCCAATACGACCGGTTTCAAGGTCGAGCAGCTGATGGTGCGCACCGAACCCGCCAGGCCGGCCCGCACCGCCGGCGGTTCATACCCAGTGAAATTCGTGCTCGACGACGGCGTGGCCCGCGATTTCGGCCAGGGCGCGCTGAGCAAGACCGACGGCGACTTCGACCTAGCCATCGAGGGCAACGGGTTTTTCAAGGTTTCGACCGGCAGCGGCGAGCGCTACACGCGCGACGGCCGCTTCACCATGGGCGCCGACGGCAAGCTGCTAGCCCAGAACGGCAATGCCGTTCTGGACGACGGCGGCGGCGAGATCCTGCTGGATCCGCTCAAGGGCCCCGTCACCATCGCCAAGGACGGCACGGTCAGCCAGGGCGCCGAGCGCGCCGGCAAGATCGCCGTTGTGCGGATGGCCGACCTCGCCTCGCTGCGCAAGGACGGCGACAACCTCTATCGCAACATTTCCAACGACACGCCCCAGGCGGCCACGGATGCCGTGATCCACCAGGGCATGCTGGAAGCCTCCAACGTCCAGTCGCTCAAGCAGATCGTCAAGCTCATCGAAGTGAACCGCGCCTACGAGAGCGTGGCCAAGATGATGGACCAAACCGCCGAGCTTTCCCGATCCGCCGTCGAGCGGATGGGCAAGGTCCAGTAAGGGATAACTGAAGATGCAAGCGCTCCGCACCGCCGCTACGGGCATGGCCGCCCAGCAGCTGAACGTCGAGGTCATCTCGAACAACATCGCCAACATGAACACCATCGGCTTCAAGCGTGGCCGGGCCGAGTTCCAGGATCTGATCTATCAGACCATCGAGCGGGCCGGCGCGCAGTCGTCCAGCAGTGGCAACGTGGTGCCAACCGGGGTCCAGGTCGGCGGCGGCGTCAAGGCCGGCTCGGTCTATCGGATCCACGAGCAGGGCACCCCGACCATGACCAACAACGAGTTCGACGTGGCCATCCAGGGCAAGGGCTTTCTGCAGATCCTGCTGCCCTCGGGCGAAACCGCCTACACCCGGGCCGGCAATTTCGCGACCAATGACCAAGGCCAGATCGTCACCGAGGACGGCTACACCGTCCAGCCCGGCATCACGATCCCTCAGAACGCCGTGGCCACGACCATCAGCAAGACCGGCCTTGTGCAGGTGACGATGCAAGGCAATCCCGTTCCGCAGACCGTGGGTCAGCTGGAACTGGCCAACTTCATGAACGAAGGCGGCCTCGAGGCGGTCGGCGACAACATGTACATGGAGACCGCCGCCTCGGGCGCGGCCAATATCGCCGCCCCCGGCCAGCCGGGCTTTGGCACCCTGCTGCAGAACTACACCGAGGCGTCGAACGTCGACTCGGTCAGCGAAATCACCTCGCTGATCGTCGCCCAGCGCGCCTACGAGATGAACTCCAAGGTCATCACCACCGCAGACCAGATGCTGCAGACCACCTCGAACCTGAGGTCCTAAGCTGATGAAAGCGCTCGTCCTTTCCCTCGCGGCTTTCTTGGCCGCCACGCCCGCCCTGGCCGGGAACGCCGTCTCGTTGCGATCGGACACCACCGACGCCGACGGTCGGGTCACGCTGGGCGAACTGTTCGACGGCGCGGGCGCTGCTTCGGGCATGGTCGTGGCCACCCGCGTGGGCCCGACCGCCGTGCTCGACGCCTCTCAAGTGCAGATGGCCGCCCGACGGGCGGGACTCGACTGGTCCAATCCCGCAGGCATCCGCCGGATCATCGTCCGCGGGGGCGCCGAGGGCGGGTCCAGCGGCGGCCTGACCGGCGCCCCGCGGGGCAATGTGGAAGTTCTTGCCTATGCTCGCAGCCTGGCGACCGGCGAAATCGTCCAGCCGGAAGACCTGGTCTGGGTCAAGGTCGCCGCCGCGCCCAACGACGCGCCGCGCGACGCCGACGACGTGATCGGCATGAGCGCCAAGCGACCTTTGCGCGAAGGCGCCGCCGCTAGCCTCCGAGATGTTTCCACCCCAACGGTGATCAAGGCGGGCGATATTGTCGCGGTGACCTACGAGGACGCCGGCGTGGCGTTAACCTTGCAAGGCAAGGCCATGGCGGCTGGGGCCGTGGGCGATAGCCTGATGGTCCAGAACACCGCCAGCAAGAAGATCATCGAGACCGTGGTCACCGGCCCGGGCTCCACCGCCGTCGGTCCCCAGGCCCAGCGCTTGAGGGCCTCTCGCAACACCCTGCGCTACGCCGCTCGCTAGAGCATTTCCCGACCTGACTGCGTCAGGCCGTGAGCTCTAATCTTTTGTTTTGACGCATTTTTCTGCACGCGAACCGGAACCACTTCGCTCGAAAAATGCTCTAGAAGGTCCTGCTCATGCGCCCCGCCCTCGTCGTTCTCGCCCTCGCCCTGTTGCCGCTCGCCGCCTGCTCCACCGTCACCGAGGCGGTGAAGGGTCCGGAACTGGCCCCCGTGGGTTACCCCGCGCAACTGGCGCCAATGACCCAGCAGATCATGAGCCCGCCTCCGGCCGCCTCGTCCAACTCGCTATGGCGCACCGGCGCCCGCGCCTTCTTCAACGACCAGCGCGCCAGCAAGGTCGGCGACATCCTGACCGTCAATATCGACATCGATGACAGCGCCACGACCAAGAACCAGACCTCGTCGTCGCGCACCTCCAACAGTTCGCTGGGGGTGCCTAACTTCCTGGGCCTGGAGTCAAGCCTCGGGAAGATCCTGCCGGGCGGCTTCGATCCCGCCAACATGGTCAACACCAAGTCGGGCAATTCCAACGCCGGGGCCGGGGCGGTGAACCGTTCGGAAAAGATCAGCCTGACCATCGCCGCCGTTGTCTCGGGCGTGCTGCCCAACGGCAACCTGGTGATCCAGGGCACGCAAGAGGTGCGCACCAATACCGAATTGCGCCAACTGACCGTGGCCGGCATCGTGCGGCCTGAAGACATCTCCTCGGCCAACACCATCAAGCACACCCAGATCGCCGAGGCCCGCATCAGCTACGGCGGCCGCGGCGACATCAGCCGCGTGCAAAAGACCCCGGCCGGCCAGTCGCTGGTCGAGAAATTCTCGCCCTTCTAAAGGCTTGGTCCTGAACACTTGATCGGGCGGATGCGCGGGACCACCTTGTCGGGTGTCACAGCGTTCGCCCGGACTCGCCGGGCCCTGACTTCGGAGCCGGGCCTCATGCGCACCCCCCTCACTGCCTTGGTCGGGGCCGCCCTGCTGGCGACCGCCCTGCCCCTCGCCGCCCAGGCCCAGCCCTTCAGCGGCCCGATGGGCGTGGCCGGACGTTGGGCAATCGACCTGCCCCGTTCCAATTTCAACACCGCCCTGACCGGCCCCGCGCCCTTGAGCGGCGAACTGGATGTCACCATCGACGACGGCAAGACCCTCGCCTGGACACTGGTCGAGGAGGACGAGGCGGGCGTGGCCGCCCTGCAGTTCGCCGACGCCCGCCTGGACGGCACGCCGACCAAGGCCGTGGTCAATCTCACCCGTGTGACCATCAGCGTCGATCGCGTCGGCCAGAGCGCGGTGACCGTGACCACCCACGGCGAGGGCGGCGCACGTCATCAGTCGATGAAGGTGACACGGATCAATCCCGATACGCTGCTCGTCGAACAGGACATCGACGGCAAGCCGGGCCCGCCGGACCAGACGCTGACCCTCAAGCGGGTGAAGTAGGATCTTACCTTCTCCCGCGTGGGAGAAGGAATTATCGGTAGCTCAAGCTCCAGCTCACCGTTAGCGGCGCCGAAACCGTGGCCGCTCCGCTTGAGCATTCGGTCAGGCTGGCGAACGCCCCGGTCGGGGTGCGGTAGGCCTTCTCATTCTTCAGAGGGCGGGACTTGCAGGTCAAACCCCTCACCTTGAAGCCTCGCACATCGCCCTTTTCGAACGTCGTCGCCCCGCCCTTGCTGGCTGGCCCCGACGAAAACGACCCGAACGCCAGGTCCACGGCGCTCACCGCCCGCGACCCCTTGGGCGTAAACACGTCCGTGCGGCTGATTTTGCCGGGCTCCAGCACGTAGGTGGTCCTGACGCTGAACCGGTCATCGGCGATAGGCACGTCGGTTCCCAACTTGTCGAGTTGGGACTGATCGTAGGTGACGATGGTCTTGGCGCCCTTCTCCACGACCTTAACGTGGCTCGCATAAGCCAGCGGGGTCAGGCGCGCGCCATCCGCCAGGGTGATGCGCGGCAGAAGTTGCGGGAACTCTCCATCCGCGACCCCGGCGAGCAGGCCGGGCGAGAACGGGATGGGATAATAGGGAGAGTTCTCGTGCTGGCTCTTGCCGCCATTGATGATCGGCAGGGCGATGACCCGCTTGCCGTCGCGCAGGGTGACGACCAGCCGATCGTGCTCGCCCCTGGCGAACCAGGTGAGGGTGCGCTTGGGCAAGGTGTCGAGCCAGGCCGCGTAGCCCGCGTCGGGCGCCTGCTCCTTGAAGCCCAACTCGTTCCAGATGGCGTTTGTGTAGATGTGCTGCCGCGCCAGGCTGAGGTTCTCGCCCAGGATCCGATGCTTGCCGCGATAGTCGTCGGTGCGCCGACCATGCTCCCACAGGTTCACGGAACCCATCTTCGGATCGAACCAAAAGTCCATATAGCGGGCCGTGACGCGCGAGGAAAAGGCGTAGGCCATGACCTTTTCCTCCGGGGTCAGCACGTCCAGCTTGGCCGCCGCAGTCAGCACCTCCAGGAATGCGGTCTCGCCGTAGGTCCCGATGCTGCGGCCATACTCGAAACCCTCGCCGCGTTCGTTGAGGCGGGGCAGCATCAGATCGACCGACTTGCGCAGCCAAGCCTTGACCTCCGGCGTGGCGGGCATGCCCGCCTCGATCAGGCGGTGGCTGATCTCGCCGATCAGCAGCACGCTGTAGCGGTCGAACCGCCCTTCCCCGTCGGTCTCGTCGGCGAAGCCGTATTCGCCGGAATATTTGCGATAGTGGTCGAGCGTCCGGCCCAGCAGCGCCTCGCTGGCCGAGGCGTCTTCCCAACCCAACTGGTAGCGCAGCCGCGCCACGCTGAAGGCCACGCCATAATAGTTGTTGGGCAGGTCGATGAGGGCCAGGTCGTCAGCGCCAACGAACCGCCGCCAGTCCAGCTTGACCTTCAGCTTGGCCAGAGTCTGCGGCGACACCGCCTGCTCCAGCAGGCCGGCCTCTTGCAGCATGTGCAGGGCCTGGCAGTAGTAGTAGACACCCCAGGTGTTGTTGGTGTCGTCCACCGTCATCTCGGCGATCTGGCGATAACCCTCCAGGTAGAGCTTGAATTTCGGATCATCGCGCGGTGTGTCAATCAACAGATAGGCCAGGCCGATCGCCACCTTGCCTGGCAGGAATTTGTCATCGGCGTCGAACACTTTGACGCTGTCCAGCGTCATTTCGCGTTTTTCGACCATCAGCTTGTCGAGAAGAACCGCCATCTGCGGAAGTAAACGGGTCTCGACCGTGCGGTTCATCGGCGGCGCGGTGACGTAGACTTGGCCACGCGCGTCGGCAGGCGCCCCGGTCGCGGCCAAGACAGGAGACGCGATGACAGCCATGACGGCCGCCGTCAAAGTCAGACGTTTCGCGTTAGGTATGAGCAAGCGCAACGGCAGGATGGAGCCGACCATAGGCGGTGGCGCCGATACACGCGGCGCGAACTTGATTGGCATGGTTTCCCCACGCCGCCTTGGTCGGGGCGCTTCCTCTTATTGGCTCGACCATTTGCAGCGATAAAAGTGTTTATTGTCAAGCCAATTTCAGAATTCAGGCACCTCCGGTCAGGCCAGTGAAGCCTGATTCCCTTGGCTACCAGTTGAACATGGTCCCGTCCTCCAGCCGATTTACTGGCAGGTAGGCGCGCTTGTAGGGATATTTTTCCGCCAAGGTCTCGTCGATATCCACGCCGAGGCCGGGTCGCTCGCCGGGGTGCAACATGCCGTCCTTGAAGCTGTAGGCATGGGGGAAGACCGCGTCGGTTTCTGGCTTATGGCGCATATATTCTTGCAGGCCGAAATTGCTGACCGACAGGTCGAAATGCAAGGCGGCGGCCATGGTGATCGGCGATAGGTCCGTGGCGCCGTGGCAGCCCGTGCGCACATGGTGCAGGTCGGCGAAGGCGGCGATCTTGCGCAGATTGGTAATACCGCCTGCGTGCAACACCGTGGCGCGCAGATAGTCTATCAGTTGCTCCTCGATCAGCGTCTTGCAGTCCCAGACATGACTGAAGATCTCGCCCACCGCGAGTGGCGTGGTGGTGTGCTGGCGGATCAAACGGAACCCGGCCTGGTTCTCGGCGGGCACCGCGTCTTCCAGCCAGAACAGACGGTACGGCTCCAGGTCCTTGCCAAGACGGCCAGCTTCGATCGGCGTCAGGCGATGGTGGACGTCGTGCAGCAGATGGATGTCGTCGCCCAGCGCCTCGCGCGCCGCCTCGAACAGCTTGGGGGCGTGCTTGAGATACCGGGCCGTTGACCAGAGGTTCTCGGTGGGCAAGGCGCCGTCGGCCGGCTCGTAGTACATCTTGTCGCCCGACACGCCATAGGTGCTGGCGAGACCCGGTACGCCCGTCTGCAGGCGAATGGCCTTGTAGCCCAAGGCCTTGTATTTTTGGGCTTCGGCGATTGTGTCCTCGATCGTCTCGCCATTGGCGTGGCCATAGACCGTGACGCCCTCGCGGCAGGCGCCGCCGAGAAGTTGGTACAGCGGCAAGCCGGCGACCTTGGCCTTGATGTCCCATAGCGCCATGTCCACCGCCGCCAGGGCGGTCATCGCCACCGGGCCACCGCGCCAATAGGAACCGCGATAGAAGAACTGCCAGATATCCTCGATCCGGTGTGCGTCCCTGCCGATCAGGCAGGGAATCATGTGATCGCGCAAAAAGCTGACCACGGCCATTTCACGGCCGTTGAGGGTCGCGTCGCCCACGCCATAGACGCCTTCGGACGTGGTGATCTTCAAGGTGATGAAGTTACGCCCTGGGCAGGTGACGATAACCTTGGCGTCTAGAATCTTGAGCATGGAACCGCTATGTCTGCGCTGTCGAAGTGGTCTGACCAATCCATAGCGACGATAATACAATTGCGCCAGTGCGAAGCGGCGTGGCGTCTCGTGCGACCTTGCTCTACCTTGGCGCTGGCCCCGCGATGCGCGCTGGGCGGGAAAGTCGCATGACCACGTCGACCGCAGAAACCCGTAAGCTCTACCAGCAGGTCGCCAACGCGATCGCCGCCTCGATCCGCGACGGGGCCTTCCAGCCCGGTCACCGGCTACCGTCGGAGCGTGATCTGGCGGAAGACTACAAGGTCAGCCGCCCCACCGTGCGCGAAGCGATGATCGCCCTGGAGATCCGAGGCCTGGTCGAGGCCCGCCACGGGTCGGGCGTGTATGTCACCGAGGCCGCGCCGGTCGAAGCCCCCGCCCCCGAGCTCGACATCGGCGCGTTCGAACTGACCGAAGCCCGCCGGCTGATCGAGGGCGAGTCCTGCGCCCTGGCGGCCACCACCATCACAGACCAGGAACTGATCGACCTGGAAAAGATCGTCGACGACATGGTCGAGGAGAACGAGCACGACGTGCGCGGCGATCTCGCCGACCGTCGTTTTCACGTCACCATTGCCCGGGCCACCCGCAACAGCGCCCTCGTCACCGTGGTCGAGAACCTCTGGGACCTGCGCTACAAGTCACCGCTGTGCCGGGCCATGCTGGAACGCGCTCGCCAGGTGGGCGTCCGCCCGCTGATCGATGACCACCAGGAAATCCTCACCGCCCTGCAGGGGCGCGACCCCAAGGCGGCGCGCAATGCGATGCGCGAGCACCTGGGCCGCGTCATCGACAACCTGCTGACCGCCACCGAGATCGACGCCATGCAGCAGGCCCGTAGCGAGGTTGCCGCCCGTCGCAACGAGCTGGCGCGTCGCTCGCTGATCTAGCCGCTTTGGGAAGATAGGATGGGCGACTGGGGGAAGGACCCAGCCGCCCGTCGCCGGCCGACCCCGGGAGGAGGTGCGGTGAAGGACAAGTCCACCGCGCGGGCCGACGAGGTTCTGTGGATCAGCATATCCATGTTCCCTCGTCGTGCAAGATAATTGGCCTGACCGTATTTAGTGGGCTCGCGGATTGGCCAGGGCGCCTTGCTAGGCGGCGTATGGCTGTCTTCCCCTTGACCGGCCATCAAACAGACCTAGCACTAGTGACAGACGTGGCCGCATAAGCCATGCGGCCCTGGGGAAATCGACACATGCGCGCGAGCCTGACCATCGCCCTTGCCGCCTTGGCCCTCATCGCCGGCGGCGCGGCCCAAGCCAAGCCGGCCTCGCCCGTCCCAGCAACGGATCGGGTCACGGCGCACCAGGCGCTGGCCTTGGGCCGCCAGGTCGCCGACTGGCAGCTGTCGCACATGGACAGCTTTGACTACACACGCGCCCACCTGGCCAAGACAGTCGATCCGAAAGGCTGGATCCAAGGTGCGCTGTTCGTGGGCCTGTCCGCCTTGGCCGAGCGTACCGGCGACTCGCGCTACGCCCAGGCCGTGCGCGCCCACGGGGTTTCGCAGAACTGGGGGCTAGGCCGCCGCCCCTTGCACGCCGACGACCATGTAATCGGCCAGTCCTGGCTATGGGTCTATTCCAAGGACCACGACCCCGCCCAGATCGCGGCCCTGCGCGCTCGCTTCGACGCAATTCTGGCCGCACCGCCACAGCAGGCCGACCTGACCTTCATCGAAGGCACGGAAGACCAACCCTGCCAGCTTCGCTGGTGCTGGAGCGACGCGCTGTTCATGGGACCCGCTGGCTGGACCGGCCTGTCCCAGGCTACCGGCGACCCGCGCTATGCGGCCTATGGCGACACGGAGTTCTGGGCCGCCACCGACTGGCTGTTCGACGAGAAGGAGCATCTCTACTACCGCGATAGCCGCTACTTCGATCGCCGAGACGACAAGGGCCGCAAGATCTTCTGGAGCCGGGGGAATGGCTGGGTCTATGCCGGCGTCGTCGACATCCTCAAGACCCTCCCCGCCGACTATCCCTCGCGCCCACGCTACGAGGCGCTGTTTCGGAAAATGTCGGCGCGGCTCATCACCCTGCAGAAAGCGGACGGCTATTGGGCCCCGTCCCTACTGGCCCCTGAGCACGCCCCGCCAGAAACCAGCGGCACCGGCTTCTTCGTCTATGGCCTGGCCTATGGCGTGAACCATGGCCTGTTGAAGGGTCCTGAATACAAGGCGGCCGTGGCCAAGGGCTGGACGGCTCTGGCCGGGGCCGTCCAGTCCGACGGCAAGCTGGGTTGGGTGCAGCAGGTCGGTTACGCGCCGGACGAGGTCCGCGCCGACGACACCCAGCTCTACGGCGTCGGGGCCTTCCTGCTGGCCGCCTCTGAGGTCGGAGCGCGCTAGAGCATTTTTCGAGCGAAGTGGTTCCGGTTCGCGTGAAGAAAAATACGTCAAAACAGAAGATTAGAGCTCGCGGCCTGACGCAGTCAGGTCGGGAAATGCTCTAGAACCGGCCCCCGCGTCTTCCCATCTGAAGGGGGCCGAACGCGCTCAAGGATCCCCATGATCAAGACCGTCAACATCGTCTGCCCGCATTGCGACGCCACCAATCGCCTGCCTGCGGCGCGCGACGCCAAGGCCGCGAAGTGCGGCCGCTGCACCAAGCCGTTGTTCGAGGGGCAGCCGGTCAATCTGACCACCGCGCGCTTCCGCAAGCACTTGTCAGCCAGCCAGATCCCCATCGTCGCCGATTTCTGGGCCGCCTGGTGCGGGCCCTGCAAGGCTGTCGCCCCGATCTTCGCCAAGGCCGCCGTTGATCTGGAGCCCCGCGCCCGGTTCGTGAAGATCGATGTCGATGCGGAGCCCGCCCTCTCCCAGGCCCACGGCGTGCGCGGCATTCCATCGCTGTTCCTGTTCAAGGACGGTAAGGTCGCCGCGCACCAGGCGGGCCTGCCCGATCCCGGTGTCTTCCGCCGCTGGCTCGACGAGCACGCCCCCGCCCCCGCCTGACGGACCG
Source organism: Caulobacter sp. DWR3-1-2 (assembly GCF_049896225.1). Classification (NCBI taxonomy): domain Bacteria; kingdom Pseudomonadati; phylum Pseudomonadota; class Alphaproteobacteria; order Caulobacterales; family Caulobacteraceae; genus Caulobacter; species Caulobacter sp. DWR3-1-2. The sequence continues at coordinate 103,568 of NZ_JAFCTW010000008.1, forward strand.
GACCTCGTGGCTCGGCTTCGCGTTTAGTTTCCAGACAACATAGAGGGAGAAAGACCGCCATGACCAAGGCCCTGTCCAAGACTTATCGCGCCGCGCTGATCGGCGCCCCGGCGGTGCTTCTGCTGTCGGCATGCGGCGGCGGGCCGGCCTTGCCGACCGACCAGGGTTACGGCGCCAATCCCACATTGCCCGCAGCCAAGAAGCAGGCGTTTCCGGTCATGAAGATCGCCCCCGCTGTCGGCTGGGCCAATGGCCAGACGCCCGACGCAGCCCCCGGCTTCGTGGTCACCGCCCTGGTCCGCGACCTCGACCACCCGAGGTGGCTGTACGTCCTTCCCAATGGCGATGTGCTGATCGCCGAGACCAACGCCCCGCCCAAGCCCGAGGACGGCAAGGGCATCCGGGGTTTCGTTCAGAAGATCGTCATGGGCCGAGCTGGCGCCACCGTGCCCTCGGCCAATCGCATCACCCTGGTGCGCGACGCCAATAATGACGGCACGCCCGAGGTTCGCACGGTCTTCCTGGCCAATCTCAGCTCGCCGTTCGGCATGGCCCTGGTCGGCGACACCTTCTATGTCGCCGACAGCGACGCCTTGCTGGCCTTCCCCTACCAGGCCGGCCAGACCCAGATCACCACCGCCCCGCGCAAGGTCGTCGACCTGCCCGCCGGCCCGATCAACCACCACTGGACCAAGAACGTCATCGCCAGCCCGGACGGGTCCAAGCTGTATGTGACCGTCGGCTCCAACAGCAATGTCGGCGAGAACGGCATGGCCGCCGAGGAGCGGCGGGCGGGCATCCTGGAGATCGACCCGGCCACGGGCGCCAGCCGGGTATTCGCCTCGGGCCTCCGCAATCCCAACGGCATGGCCTGGCAACCGCAAAGCGGCAAGCTATGGACTAGCGTCAATGAGCGCGACGAGATCGGCAACGACCTCGTTCCCGACTACATGACCTCGGTCCAGGACGGCGGCTTCTATGGCTGGCCCTACAGCTATTACGGTCAGACGGTGGACGCCCGCGTCAAGCCGAGCCGCCCTGACCTGGTGGCCAGGGCGATCAAGCCCGACTACGCTCTGGGGGCCCATACCGCCTCGTTGGGACTGACCTTCTACGACGCCAGCGCCTTCCCGGCGCGCTATAAGGGTGGTGCGTTCATCGGCCAGCACGGCTCGTGGAACCGCAAGCCGGTCAATGGGTACAAGGTGACCTTCGTGCCCTTCGCCAATGGTATGCCGTCGGGAAAGCCGGAAGACTTCTTGACCGGCTTCCTCAACGCCCAGGGTGAAGCCCTCGGCCGTCCTGTGGGCGTGGCTATCGAAAAGAGCGGAGCCCTGTTGGTAGCCGATGATGTCGGCAATGTGATCTGGCGGGTCACCGCGACGAAGAACACGCCCGGCGCCAAGCCCGCGCCCTAATCGTCTTGGCCGAACCGGTAGGCGCCCCGGCGTCGGCGTGTCACATGGCGGCCATGCCGCCATGGCGCTAGGAAGGGACAGTCGCAGCTTTCAGCTTTCCGGGGACCCTATGAGCCTGACCTTTCTGATCGGCGCCTGTATCGGCTCAGGCGTTTTCATCGTGCTTGGGCGCGGTCCAGCCCAGAAGCTGGTTGAGGCCTTGCAGACCGTGATCGGCAAGCCGCGCTAGCTTTCGGCCAAAAGCATCACACCGTCGCCAAGGTTTTCGTGCCGACAAACACGCAAGCGTTCCGGAACGAAGTCTAGGCGTAGGCCTTTATTTTGCATCGGCGCGCGGTTCGCACGCCCAACGATGCCAAGGAGGCGTTCATGTCTATTCTAGCGTGGGTCGTGCTGGGTCTCGTGGCCGGTTTCATCGCCAGCAAGCTTGTCAGCCGCAGTGGCGGCAGCTTGGTCGTGGATCTGGTGCTGGGGATCATCGGCGCCGTCGTCGGCGGCTTTCTGTTCAATCAGTTCGGCGCCGCTGGCGTCTCGGGACTGAACCTCTACAGCCTGCTGGTCGCGGTGATCGGCGCGGTTGTTGTCCTGGCGATCTATCACGCCTTCACCGGTCGCCGAGCGGTCTAACGTCGCTCATTGACACCGATACGGAACAGCGCCTTCGGCCACTGCCGGAGGCGCTTTTTCATGCGCGTCGCACTGTGCCGGGCGACCCGAATGGCAAGAAATAGCCCGGACGCTGTGGACGCCCGGGCTAGGCCTTGCTTGGCTGGATAGACCTAGTGGCCGCCGGCGACAACGTCCTCCTGGATGGCGTGGATCGGAGCCGACTTGGCCACGAACGAGAACCACAGAACATACAGGTAGCAGGCGAGCGGTGCGATGAAGGCCAGCGACTTCGAACCAGTCATTTCCTCGATCTTGGCGAAAATCAGAGGCAGGAACGCCCCACCCACAATGGCCATGCACAACAGGCCCGATGTGGCCGAGGTCGGCGCCGAGGACCGTTGCAAGGTTAGGGTAAAGATCGTCGGGAACATGATCGAGTTGAAGAGACCAATCAGCAGGGCGGCGAAAGCCGGGATCAGACCGCTGGTCAGCGGCACGCTGGCCAACAGCAGGTTCAGCGTTCCCGTGTGCGCCGTCGGTGTCATGTCCTTAGTAAGGATCACGACCACGCACAGCGCAATGGCGCCCACGGCGACGAGCGTCAGCAGCACATAGTCCTTTACCGCCTTCAGCAGGGCCGAGCCGGCGAAACGCCCGATCATGGCGAAGACCATGTAGAAGGTCGTCAGCTTGCCGGCCTGTTCGGCGGGGATGTTTAGAACGTGGCTCTGCTCAATGAACAGCAGCAGATTTAGCGAGATCGCCACCTCTGCCCCGACATAGAGAAAGATGCCGATCGCGCCGAGATTGGCCCACTTCGACCCCAAGGCGGAAAATGGGCTGACCAGATGGCCGGTCTTGGGCGCGGCTTCGGTGATCTTGTGCCGGACCAGATAGATGGCCACGATGAAGAGGGCCAGACCTACGCCGATCGCCAGATAGACGTTGGAGACGAAACCCAGCGCCTGTTCGCGCAGGGCGTCGGTGATCACCGCGTCCTTGGCGAAGATGTCACCCTTGAGCAGGAAGTTGGCGCCGAACCACAGGCCGCAAGCCGCGCCCAGTGAGTTGAAGGCTTGCGAAAGGTTAAGGCGGAAGGACGAGTCTTCCGGCTTGCCCATCGAGGCGATCAGCGGATTGGCGGCCACCTGCAGCAGGGTGACGCCGGACGCCATGACGAACAGGCCGATGAGGAATATGCCGAAGGTGTGCAGCTTGGCCGCGAGGATGGCGATGAAGCAGCCAGCGACAATGCCGCCTAGGCCGATCATCACCGACTTGGCATAGCCGATCTTGGACAGGAACGCCGCCGAGGGCAGCGACATCACGCCATAGGCGATGAAAAAGGCGAAACCGGTGAGGCTCGCCTCGACCGGGGTCAGGGTGAAAACCGTCTTCATGGTCTTCAGCAGGGGGTCGAGCAGGTTGGTGACCAGCGCCCAGATAAAGAACAGGGCTGTGACGTAGACGATCGCCAGGACCAAACCGCCCCCTGACTTGCCCCCTGTATTCGCGGCGCCGCTCACTGGCGCGCCTGCACCCATACCTGCCATTTGATTTCACTCCCTGTCCGACGTTGCGGGACGGGACATCCACTCCAACGGTGACAACGTTGTCAAGCGGAGAGGCGAAAACGCGCCGACCAGACGTCCCGGATGGAAACCGGTCGCACGATTCGGCGGCTGATCAGAAAACGCCAAACGTCCGGGGAAGGTCGTGCCTGTCAATCTCCACCTCGGGGTTCGAGCCTGTTGACTGGTCACGTTTATCGGCGTCGTTGACGCCATCAATCCCCTGCACCGCGGCGTGGCGCACTCACTGAACCAGCGGGACGCGCGCGCCGGGTGTCCTAGGCGGCCTTTTGGGTCAGCGCCGGAACCGTTGGCCCTCCCCACGCATCATGGCACGGCTCGCCGGCCAGGATGTTGTCGGCCATGAGCAGGCCGCTGAGCGTCGCCAGGTCTCGCCCGCCGGCCTTGTGCAGACCGTTGCGGCCCGCCAGATACAGACCCGGGAAATGCATCTTCAGGTCCAGCCGGATCATTTTCAGATGCTCGGCGCAGTCCTCGTCCTCGATTGGCAGGGCCTTTCGCCGGCGGATGACTTGGGCGCCGCGCAGAGCTTCGGGGTCCATCAGACCCATGGCGGCGGCCTCTTGCCGGGCCAAGGCGACAAGAGCCTCATCGCTGGCGGTCCACAGATCGTCGCCCTCGAAGCAGTAATATTCGAGGCCAAGGCAGCTGGCGTCACCCTCGGGCGCCATGGCCGGCGACCAGGCGCTGTAGTTCTGAACGCGACCGACCTTGAGCCCGGCGTCGTGGACCTCGATCGCGGTCTCGCGCAGCGGCGTGCGGGTTGGGCCCACCAAGGCAACGGTGATCTGGTCGCGGTACATCAGCTCGCCAGCATGGAACAGGCTGATCGGCGTCGAACGCAAAGTATTCATCAGGTCGCGCAATGGCGCGGTCGAGACGACATGGTCGGCGGTGTGGATCTCGTGGGCGCCATCGGCGCGTCGCACCGTCGCCGTCCATAGCTTGCTGTCTGTGTCGAAGCGAAGGTCCTCGACCTTCCGCCCCAGGCGAACCTTGCCCCCCGAGGCCGCGATCTGGCTCGCGGCGGCCTCCCAGACAGCGCCGGCGCCGTCACGGGGGTAGCGAAAACTGGCCAACGGCCGGGTCCCGCCTGTCCAGCCGAGCGGCATCTGGTCGCAGGCCAGGCCCGACACCTTCTCGGCGTACGGTTTGAACAGCGTCGAGGATAGTTTTTCGCCAAAGCGGTTTCGAACCTCGTCGCGGAACGTCTTGGGCGCTTTGATTGGGCGGATCCTGGCCAGGCCCAGTGAGGCCAGGCACGCCGCGCCACGGCGGAGCCCCAGGTGGGCCAGGGCCTCCAGCGTCTTCAGCGGATAGGCGTAGAAGCGGTCGCGATGATAGAGTCGCGAAGTCCGAGGCTGTTCGACGAAGCCGCCCGGCAGGATGCTGGACCACAGGTCAGTCACTCGCGGCGAGGCGGAGTCGAAGGCCTCCCCGCTCAGATCAATGCGAAAACCATCGTGGACGATCGTGCGGCTTGCGCCGCCGACCTGATCATCCATCTCCAGGACGGTGACCTCGCGGCCCGCCTTGGCCAGGACGTAGGCGGCGGTCAGGCCGGCCGGACCGGCCCCGATCACCAAGGTTTCGACGTGACACCCCATCGACTTCGCTCCCCATTCGCGAAGCATCGTCGCGAAATAGGGTTAAAATCGCGCGGTCGGACGTGGTGAACCCGGCCTAAACTTCACCATTGAGGCGTTGTGTCGCGGCGAGGCCGATCAGGCTCGCTCGCCACCGCCCTAGGCCTTGACTTGATCACGGTCCGCACGACCCCCTCTACTCAATCGACTATCGTCTGGGTGCGGTTCTCCAGACGGTTTTGTCTGCGGGGAGATTCTTCGTAGACTTTCCACCGTGGGCAGCAGGATCGCCCACCTGACGCCGATGCAGGATTTTCTGCGCGGAGACCGGTGGAGCGATTACTTTGTTCTTGGTGACCCATATTTGACGTTCCGGTCTCGACGACTCAGACGATCAGGGGCGCTATTGTCGATCTCGGCGCCTCGCGCTGGGTTTCGACCGTCCGTTGGGCGCGGCCAAGAGCATCGTGATCACCTGGATCGTCACTTTGCCCGCGGCCGGCTTGGTCGCGGCGGCGTTGTCTTACCTAGGGTTCTGGATGAAGTGACCAATCAGGCGGAGAGCAAGCAAGGCGGGGGCAAGTCCGGACAGCGACGCCGCCAGGTGGCCGCCCTGCCCTGGCGCGCCTCGGCCGCCGGACTTGAGATCCTGCTGGTGTCATCCCGCGAGACCCGCCGCTGGGTGATCCCCAAGGGCTGGCCGATGAAGGGCAAGCTCGATCACCAGGCGGCCGCCCAGGAGGCCTATGAGGAAGCCGGCCTAGACGGTTGCATCGTCGAGCAATCCGTCGGCGACTATCCCTATCTCAAGCGCCTGAAGAGCGGTGTGGCCCGCGCGGTGACGGTCGATGTCTTTCCGCTCGAGGTCACCGGCGAGCACGCGACCTGGCCGGAAAAAGGCCAACGCACCCTGAAATGGATGAGCCCCGTCGAGGCCGCCCTGGCGGTGCAGGAGCCGGAACTGCGCGACCTGATCGCCCGCTTCGCCGGCGTGGAGCTTCCGGCCGAGGAACGCCCCGAGCTCGCTCCGGCCCCCACGCCGGTGCAGGTGGCCATTCAACGCCTGCGCCGCCGAGTCACGGCGCTGTGGGGCCGCCCTCGGCGTTGAGCCTGGGGATAACTCGACAAACCCGCCAAGAGACACTAGGTTCTTGTTCTGTTCCGAACGAGAATCAGCATGCAGCTTTCCCTCGACCTCGCGACCTCGCCGCTCGAAACCCTGCGCGACGGTTTGCTGAAAACCTTCGGCCCCCAGCGGCCGACGAAACGGCTCGATCCGGTGTCGCAACTGGTGCGGTCGATGATTGGCGGGCGCAGCCCCGATGCCGCGTCCTGGGCCGCCTATCACCGTCTGAGGGACCGCTTCGCGACCTGGGAAGACTTGGTCGAGGCGCCCGAAGGCGTCGTGCTTGAGCTGATCAAGGACGTCACCTACCCCGAGGAAAAGGCGCGTCATCTGCCACACGCCCTGCGCCTGATCCAGGTGCGCAGCGGCTGGAAGCTGTCGCTCGATCATCTCAGCGAACTGGAGCTCGACAGCGCCCGCTGGTGGCTGCAGGGCCTGCCGGGGGTGGGCGTCAAGGTCGCCGCCTCGGTTTTGAACTTCAGCCCGCTCAACATGCGGGCCCTGGTGATCGACACCCACGTGCACCGCGTGGCTAGCCGCTATGGGCTGATCCCCGCCAGTTATGACACCGCCCACGCCTATCGCGCGCTGATGGATCTCGTGCCAGATCGCTGGACCCCCGAGGACCTGTACGAGCTGCACTGGCTGATGAAGGGGCTGGGACAGCTGCTATGCGCCCAGCACGCGCCGCGCTGTGGAGCTTGCGCGCTGAACGGAGGCTGCGCGCGGGCGGGCGTGGCGCGCAGCGCGGACATCCTGGCCTGGAAGCCGCGCCGCTAGAGCATTTCCCGACCTGACTGCGTCAGGCCGTGAGCTCTAATCTGTTGTTTTGACGCATTTTTCTTCACGCGAACCGGAACCACTTCGCTCGAAAAATGCTCTAGGCGGCCTCGACGCCCGCGAACTTTCGGTTCGCCGTGAAGGCTCCGAAAACGATCACCCATGAGCGGCGCTTGGTCGATGTGGCGGAGCCGCTGGCCACGTTCCTTGGGGAATGCGGCGCGCTGGGTGACCGGCTCGGACCGCTGCTGATCCAATTGCCGCCGAGTCTCAAGTTCGACCCCGAGCCCGTCGAGCGCTTTCTAAGCGTATGGCGAGAGGCGACGACGGCGGCGAGTGTCCTGGAACCGCGTCACGACAGCTGGTTTTTGCCCCAAGCTGACGCCCTGCTGGACGCCTTCCGGGTGGCCCGGGTCGCCGCCGATCCCGCCGTGATTCCAGACGCAGCCTCGCCAGGGGGTTGGCCTGGTCTGACCTATCGCCGCGTGCGCGGCTCGCAAACGATCTACAAGACCTCTTACGATGACGGGCGGTTGGAAGCGCTGGCCAGCCAGATGGCCGAAGAGCAGTCGCCCGAGGCTTGGGTGATCTTTGACAATACCCAACGGAGCGCGGCGACCACGGACGCCCTGAAGCTGATGGCGTCTAATTCGCCTGCGCCAGCGCGCTGAAGGTCTTCGTCCCGATGCCGTAACTGCGCCATTCCCTGAAGTCGAAATGCCACCATTCCTCGGGATAGACCTCGAAGCCCTGATCAACCATCGCCTCGCGGAGGGTGGCGCGCAGGGCCCGCTGTTTCGTGGCGCCGCCAATGAAGTCGGCATAGGAGCGGCCCGACATCTCGTCATAGCGGCTGGGCATCTCGACCGGCTTGCCGGTCTTCAGGTCGTAGAGCGTCAGGTCCACGGCGCAGCCCCGGTTGTGGCGCGAACCCTTGGCGGGATCGGCCACGAACATGTGGTCTTCGGGCGGCGTGGCTTCCCAGAACATCCAGGTGACGAACCAGGGGCGATAGGCGTCGTGGATCAGCAGGCCGTAACCCCGGGCTTCCAGCGCCTTGGCGGCGCGGGCCAAGGCCTCGGCCGCCGGACGCTGCAGGTAAGCCGCCGGGCGTTCGTACAGGGGCAGCCCCATGAAATTGTCATGGCCGGCATAGCGAATGTCGAAACGGATCGCGGGGTCGAGGGTCGCCAGATCGACCAGGTCGGCAGGCCGATGTTCGGCCATCTCGACCGGCGGCGTCGCGGCCAAGGCCCTGGCCCGCAGAGCCTCCGGATCGGCCCGCACGGCCTTGCGGATCCCGGCCTCGACCTCGGCGCCAAAATCGTGGCGAGCCAGGCGCGCGCCGTCCAGCCGCACGGCGACAGGTTCCAGCATCAGTTCGCCGCCGTCCTCGACGCCGTAGCGACCTCGCCCGAGCGGCGTCAGTTTCGCGTCGGCATGGCCTTGACCATCGATGCGCAGAACGCCGTCGCGCTCGAACACCGTCAGCGGCGCACCGGGTTCGCCATACTGGCCGACCGCCACCATCTCGGCGGCGTCCAGCGACTGGGCAAAGGCGGTGCTGGTCAGGATCAGCCCCATGAGGCCGGCGGCGATGACATTGAAGACTCGAACCATTCCACGCATCGCCCGTGCCCCCTTGACCTACTTCATCGTCGGAATGACGAAGGCCGAGTCCTCGATCTCGCCCTCAGGCCAACGCGCGGTGATGGTCTTGACCTTGGTGTAGAACTTCACGCCTTCAACGCCGTGCTGGTTGGTGTCGCCAAATGCGCTGCGCTTCCAGCCGCCGAACGTGTGATAGGCCACAGGCACCGGGATCGGCACATTGATGCCGACCATACCCACATTGACCCGGGATGCGAACTCGCGCGCAGCGCGGCCGTTGCGCGTGAAGATCGCCACCCCATTCCCATACTGGTGCTCAGAGGGCAGGGCCAAGGCTTCCTCGAAGGTCTCGGCGCGGACGATCTGCAGCACGGGGCCGAAGATCTCTTCCTGATAGGTCTTCATGCCCTTCTTGACACCGTCGAACAGCGACGGCCCGATGAAGAAACCTTTTTCAAAGCCCTGCAGCGCGAAGTCGCGGCCATCGACCACCAGTTCCGCGCCCTCATCGACGCCGATCTGGATGTAGTCGACAATCTTGGCGCGGTGCTGGGCGCTGACCACGGGGCCGTAGTGGGCGTCCAGATCGTTGGAGACGCCGACCTTCAGGGTCTGGATCTCGGCGACCATTCGCTCGCGCAGCTCGTCAGCCGTCGCCTTGCCCACCGGCACCACCACCGGCAGGGCCATGCAACGCTCGCCGGCCGAGCCGAAGGCCGCGCCCGACAGGTCCTTGACGACCTGATCCATGTCGGCGTCGGGAAGCACGACGCCGTGGTTCTTGGCGCCGCCCATCGCCTGGACGCGTTTTCCATGCGCCGTGCCCGTCTGGTAGACATAGTGGGCGATGTCGGAACTGCCGACGAAGCTGATGGCGCGGATCAGCGGGTGGGTCAGGATGGCGTCAACGCAGGTCTTGTCGCCGTGGACCACATTCAGGACGCCGGCGGGCGCGCCGGCCTCCATCATCAGCTCGGCCAGCTTGACCGGCACGGTCGGGTCCTTCTCCGACGGCTTGAGGATGAAGGTGTTGCCCACGGCGATCGAGATGCCGAACATCCACATCGGGATCATGGCCGGGAAGTTGAACGGGGTGATCCCCGCGCAGACACCCAGAGGCTGGCGCATCGAATAGACGTCGATGCCGGGACCCGCGCCCTCGGTATAGTCGCCCTTCAGAATGTGAGGGATGCCGCAGGCGAACTCGATGACTTCAAGGCCGCGCTGGATGTCGCCCTTGCTGTCGGCGATGACCTTGCCGTGCTCGGACGACAGGATCTCGGCCAGGCTGTTCATGTCGCGCTCGATCAAGCGCTTGAACTCGAACATCACCCGGGCGCGGCGTTGCGGATTGGTGGCAGCCCAGCCGATCTGGGCGGCGGCCGCGGCCTGCACGGCGGCGTCGAGTTCCGCGTCGGTGGCCAGCGGCACACGGGCCTGGACCTCGCCGGTGTTGGGATTGAAGACGTCGCCGAACCGGCCCGAGGCGCCCGCGAGGGCCTGTCCGTTCACGAAATGGGCGATGCTACGCATGAAGCGCTCCCTAGATCTTGTTTTGCGCGTCAATAGCATCCGGAATTCCCGCCGTATCGCGCGAAATCTGCCCGCTACGCGGCGTCGACGTGCACCCGGCGGAACCGGCCCTGCAGATAGACCAGTGGCTCGTGGTCGGGATCGTAGCGCAGCTTCACGACCCGCCCGACATAGACACGGTGGTCGCCAGCGTCGAAGACATGGTGGGTGACGCATTCGAAATTGGCCATGCAGCCCGGCAGGATCGGGGCCCCGGTGATCCAGGTTTCGGTGTCGATGCCGGCGAAGCGGTCGCCGTCCTTCTGCACGAACTGCCGGGCCATGGCCTGCTGGTCGGCGTGCAGGACATTGACGGTGAACAGGCCCCCCGCGTCGAGCGCCGACAGGCTGCGCGAGTTCAGGTCGACGCAGACCAAGGCCAGGGGCGGGTCGAGCGACACCGAGGTAAAGCTATTGGCCGTCAAGCCGACGCGGCGGCCGCCCTCCCCTGTGGTGGTGATCACCGTCACACCGGTGGTGAAGCAGCCAAAGGCGCTTCTTAACGCCCGCGCGTCATGCGCCGCGCCCTCGCCTAGTTCAATCGTGACCGCCTGACTCATCCACGAACAAGTGGGGCAAAGTCTGCGTCGGGGCAAGGGTTTGAACAGTCCTCCCCCGTGGGGGAGGTGTCGGCAAAGCCGACGGAGGTGGAGTGATCGGCAGGCGGCCGGGTCCCTCATCAACGACCAGTTCACTCCCCCACCGATCGCTGCGCGATCGCTTGCCCCACAGGGGGCGGACTTGTTAAACCCGCTCCACCAAAAACCCCGGTCGCGCTGCATCCAGCCCGAACGTCACCGGCAGGTGGCGCACGTGCGGGGTCTGCAGGTTCAGCGCCTTGGCGCCGCGCGCCACGGCCAGCTTGCCCAGGGCCATCGGACCAAAACCGTTCTGGATTCGGGGTCGCGCCCCTAGCCGCCGACGCAGCACGCCGTTGGCGTAGATGACATTGGCGCGCATCAAGGCCGGCGGAGTCATGAATTCGATCGAGATCGAGACGTTGAGCATCGGCCCGTTCTCGATCCGATGCGGCGCGTTCTGCTTCCAGGTGACCATCGTCCCAGGGACCATATCGACGCACTGGGCGCCGGCGTCCCAGGCGGGTTCGAAGGCGAACTGCTCGGCGGTTTCCTTGAGCACGATCTTCTCCAGCGCCAGCTCACCGACATAGGGGTCGGCCACCGGATAGACCCAGACCTTCTTCTGTCCCCGGATCTGCCAAAGCGACACCAGCGGCACATCCAAATGGTAGAACACCTGAGCGTTGGCGCTGCTGATCAGCATGCCCAGATCCCGCTTGAAAGTGCGCAGGCCCGGCACGCGGGCCTCCTTCTCGGCGAAGATCTCGTCGCAGAGGGCTGCGTATTCCGCCACAAAGTCGTTGGTGCGGCGCAGGTTCAGCCAGATGCGGCCGGTCTTGGCCGCCTCCAGAAGTTGGTCGCCGCTCAGATTGCCCGCCGCGCCCTTGCGCCAGGTGGTCCAGGCCTTGGGGTCCTCGCCCATGGTGAAGACGCCCAGTTGGTCGCGCGGATACTTGTCCAGCAGCCGCGCCAAACCCTCGTCGTCGAACATCGGCCGCTCGTGCAGGTCGTGCTGGAAGACCAGGTTCTTCCGGCCGAAGGCCGTCGCCTTGGCTTCGGTCCAGTCGCTTATGATGCTCACGACGCGGTCCTTCCGTAGAACTGGATCTTGAAGGGTCCCCACCACAGGGTCTTGCCTAGGCCGCGCGCGGCGCGGTCGAGCCATTCGGCGCGGTCGTGGGCCTGGGTCAGCCATTTCAAGCCCGCCATCGCGCCAAACAGCACGGCCTGGACGACGCCTACCGCCATCCAGCGGGCAACGCCGAGCCAATCGGGCGGGCTCGCGGCGGCGCAGTGCGAGGTCGGACCCTGGCCATAGGCGAAGGCGCGGGCGATCGTGTAGCCTAGGGTCAGGCGGCCGGGCACGGGGTCTTCCCAGACCCAGGCGGCCGGCTCCCAGGCGAAGATCGCGCCGCGGGCCTGCATTTGGCCAAACAGCATGTCGTCCTCGCCACCGATGTGGTTGCGTTCGATCGCGAAGGGCGCGACGGGGTCGGGTAAGGCGGCGCGGCGCAGGAGGCTGTCGCCGCAGCCGTAATAGTGGTCGATGACGCCGGCCTCGGCCGGTCCCTCGCGCGAGAAGAACCGCTCCAGATAGTCGCGATGCGACACCACGCTGAGCGGCGCGCGAGCCCGGACCGGGCCGAAGACGACATCGGCCTCATAGCGGAGCTGGGCCGCCAGCAGGGCCGACAGCCAGCCGGCTGGCGCCTCTTCGTCGTCGTCGAGGAAGGCGATCAGATCGCCGCTCGCCTTGGCCATGCCGGCGTTGCGGGCGTAGGCCACGCCGGGGCGTGCCTCATGGACATAATGAATCGGGAACGGCGCCTCGATCGCCAGCTTGACGGCCGTGGCCTGGGCCGATGGCGCCTGGTCGTTGTCGACGATCACCAGCTCCAGATCGCCGCTCACGACGCCGGCCTGGGCGAACACCGAGCGCGCCGCGACGGCGAGGCCGCCGAGGCGCCGCTGAGTAGGGATCATGACCGTAACGCGCATGCGGGCTCCAGACTTTCCCGCAGTGTTACCCGGCTTGCCTTTGCGCTTGGTTAGCGAAGGCGTGGGCCAGGCCCCGCACCCGCCCGCCAAGGGTCAGCTCGACGCTGGCGATGGCGTCCATGCGCCGACGCAGCTTGCCGACAGGGCCGGGCCCCTTCCCGCCTGCCAGGTCCCAGACACTGTCCAGCGAGCTGGCGACGCGGCCAGCCATGCTGGAGGCGGTGGCCGTGCCTTCGCCGATCTGGATCTGATTGAGCGCATAGGCGCCCTTGTAGTGGTCATGCCCAGGACCCAGGTCGTAGCGGGTCAGGCCCAGGCCCGGCATGGCGGCGATCGCTCGCATGAAGAAGATTTGGCCCGGCGACCATTCCGCATAGGCCGGATTGGTCGAGGCGATCCACGGATGATAAACGCCGCCGGCCCGCACGCCGAAATGACCGCTGACCAACTCGCCGCCAGCGTACAGGTTGATCATCAGCCCCTGCAGCGGACCGTCTTGCTTGGCGAACAGGTCCAGCATCAGGTTTCGCGTCCAGTCTGGACGCAAGAAATCGTGAACGCCGGTGCGTTCGAGCTGCTCGCGCTTCCAGGCGATCAACTGGTCGAAGGCGACGGGCGATCGATCGGCGCCGATCAGCGTGATCGTCCCCATCTCGCGCTCGAGCTTGTTGTCGAGACGGCGCCAATTCTTGATCTTCTTCGGGCTGGCCGCGCGCACGGCCTCCAGATAGGTTTCGGCGTCGGTATCGGCCAAGGCGATGACGTGCGCCGTCTTCTGCTGGGCCTTGCCGAACACGCCGTAGGGGTCGATCAGGCCGGTGTAGCGAAGCGAGGTCAGATCGGCGGCGCGCAGCACCTCGGGTCCGGTCAGGCCGGCGTCCCGTCGCGAGACGAGGCCGTGATAGTCCGATAAAGGCGAGCCGATCGGGCGAGCCACCGCGCCGGGACGGCGATGATAGGCCAGGTAACCCAAGGTCTCGCCGCGACCACGAAGCACCGCCACCCGGGCGTCGTCGCGAACGGCGCCCACGGCCAGGGCGAAGTCGGGCCCCATCAACGGGCTGCTGAACGCCGGCTCGGCCGCCGCCATGTCACGCCACATCTGCAGATCAGCCGAAGCCAACGCGCGAGGGTGAAGAGTTTCAACGTCCAGCATCGCCATATGTCCTAATCCGATCCGGTTAGGGAAAGATGCAGGTTGGATTGCAACCCCTGGGCCAGCACCCTCGGCTGGGCCACGTCTAGGCGAAGGTCGCCTTGAGAATAGCCTCGATGCCCCGCTGATCGACAAGGTCAAAAGCAGCGGGCTTATCGGAGTCGACGTCGAACACCGCCAGCAGGGTTCCATTCGCATTGAACACCGGCACGACGATCTCGCTTTCCGAGCGGCTGTCGCAGGCGATGTGACCGGGGAAGGCATGGACATTCTCGACCAACTGGGTCTGGCCGGTTTCCGCCGCCGCGCCGCAGACGCCGCGGCCATAGGCGATGCGCAGGCAGCCCAACGTGCCCTGATAGGGGCCTACCACCAACTCGCGATCCTTCAGCGGATCAATCACGTAGAAACCGGTCCAGAAATAGTGGTCGAAGCTGCCGGCCAGCATCGAGGCCACCGTGGCCATGCGCGCGGTGAGGTTGGTCTCGCCGTCCAGCACCGAGGCGATCTCGTCGGCTACCTCGGCGTAGCGGGCCGACTTGTCGCCGGCTAGGATCTTGTCATTGAAAGCTTCGGCCATGGCGGGGATATAGCGCGTTCCCCGCCCCGCGCCAAAGGCGGGCTATTTGAACGGGTGCTCGCCCCAGGCCGGCCAGATGTCGGGGAGGTCGGCGGAGATCTTGTCCGGATAAGCCGGCTGGCGCTTTTCGAGGAACGAGCTGACGCCTTCCTTGGCGTCGCCGGCCGCGCCGCGCGACTGGATGGCCCGGCTATCGGCCTTGTGGGCTTCCATCGGATGATCGGCGCCGGCCATGCGCCAGAGCAGTTGCCGCGACAGGGCGACGGAGACCGGAGCGGTGTTATCAGCGATCTCGCGGGCCAAGGCGCGGGCGGCCGAAAGCAGGTCCTCCGGTGCGTGCAGCGAGCGGACCAAACCGCGATCAAGGGCCTCTTGGGCGCTGAACACCCGACCGGTGAAGCACCATTCCAGCGCCGTCTGCATGCCGACCAGACGCGGCAAGAACCAAGATGAGCAGGCCTCCGGTGTGATGCCCCGCCGCGCGAAGACGAAGCCGAACTTGGCGTCGGTCGAGGCCAGGCGGATATCCATCGGCAGTTGCATCGTCACCCCCACGCCCACGGCGGCGCCGTTGACGGCGGCGATGATCGGCTTGAGGCTTTCGTACATCCGCAGCACCACCCGGCCGCCGCCGTCGCGATAGATGTCGCCGACCTTGCCCTCCTCGCGCTCCAGGGCCTGGGGCGAGGTGCGGTCGAAGGTGGCGCCACCGCCCGACAGGTCGGCGCCCGCGCAGAACGCCCGGCCGGCCCCGGTGACGATCACCACCCGCACCGCGTCGTCGCCGTCGGTCAGGTCGAAGACGTCGATCAGTTCTTTCATCATCCGGGCGGTGAAGGCGTTGAGCTTCTCAGGGCGGTTCAGGGTGATGGTCGCGATCCCGTCCTCGACGGCATAGAGCAGGGTTTCGAAGCTGGGCGCGGCCATGGGTATTTTTCCTCCTGATTTCAGGGCTACTCAAACACGCGTATGAACCAGCGGCAACTACCGCATGCCTGCTTCCGTGACGACACCCTTGGACTTCCCGTCAGACCTGCGCATTGTCTGGTGAACGCCGATCACGCAGAAACACGCGGGACGGATCAAGGGAAGAAACAGGGAGGATCCGATGACATCGATCATCGAGGCCGACTACATCGTGGTGGGCGCCGGCTCAGCCGGTTGCGTGGTGGCGGCGCGGCTGTCGGAGGACGGCCGGCACAAGGTGCTGTTGCTGGAAGCTGGCGGCGACGACCGGCCGACCAAGAACCTTTCGCAGTTCATGTCCAACCTGATGATCCACATCCCGGTCGGCTATGCGACGACCCTGAAGGATCCCAAGGTCAACTGGCTATATGAGACCGAGCCGGACCCCGGCACCGGCGGTCGCTCGCACGTCTGGCCGCGCGGCAAGGTGCTGGGCGGCTCGTCCTCGATCAACGCCATGCTCTATGTGCGCGGCCAGCGGGCCGACTATGACGGCTGGCGGCAGATGGGCGCGGCGGGCTGGGGGTGGGACGACGTCCTGCCCTATTTCCGCAAGTCCCAGCACCAGGAACGCGGCGACTCTGACCTGCACGCCACTGGCGGTCCGCTGAACGTCGCCGACATGCGCGACAACCACGCGGTTTCGCAACGGCTGATCGACGCCTGTCATCAGGCCGGCATCCCCAGCATCGTCGACCTGAACGGCGAGGAGCAGGAGGGCGCGACCTGGTTCCAGGTCACCCAGAAGAACGGCGCGCGCTGCTCGGCGGCGGTGGCCTATCTGCATCCGGCCATGAGCAGGCGCAACCTACGGATCGAGACCAACGCCTTGGCCAGCCGGGTGCTGTTCGAGGGCAAGCGCGCCGTCGGCGTCCAGTTCCGCCAGAACGGCGTCAATGTCACCGCCAAGGCGCGCGCCGAAGTGATCCTGGCGGGCGGGGCGGTCAATTCCCCCCAACTTCTTCAACTCTCCGGGATCGGCCCGGGCGCCTTGCTGGCCGAGCATGGGATCGCGGTGATCCGCGACCTGCCCGGCGTTGGCGAGAACCTGCAGGACCACTATGTCACCGGCGCGCGCTTTCGCCTGAAGGCCGGGACGATCTCGGTCAATGAGCAGAGCAAGGGCGCGCGGCTGGCTGGGGAAGCGCTGAAATACCTGTTCACCCGCAAGGGCCTGCTAACCCTTTCGGCGGCCCATGTGGCGGCCTTCTGCAAGTCTCGGCCGGACCTGGCCGGCCCCGACATCCAGTTCCATATCCTGCCGGCCACCATGGATCTCGAAAAGCTGTTCAACGAGCAGAAGATGGAGCTGGAGAGCGCGCCAGGCCTGACCATCGCGCCCTGTCAGCTACGCCCCGAGAGCCGGGGCCACATCCGCATCAAGTCGGCCGACCCGGCGGCCCATCCGGCGATCTTCGCCAACTACCTGTCCGACCCGCTGGATCAGGAGGTGACGGTGGCCGGCCTGCGCTGGGCCCGCAAGATCGCGGCCCAGCCGGCCATAGCTCCGCTGATTGATCATGAGATGAACCCTGGACCCGAGTTCGAGAGCGACGAGATGCTGCTGGCCTATGCGCGCGCCTCGGGTTCGACGATCTATCACCCGGTCGGCAGCTGCCAGATGGGGTCCGGACCGATGGCGGTGGTCGATGAGCGGCTGCGCGTGCGCGGCGTCACCGGCCTTCGGGTCATAGACGCCTCGATCATGCCACGCCTGGTCTCGGGCAACACCAACGCACCGACCATCATGATCGGCGAGAAGGGCGCGGCGATGATCCTGCAGGACGCCACCGCGATGGTCGCCGCCTGATGGTCCTAGGCGCGGGCGTCGATCAGATCAGTCCGCGAAAAGTCGTCGCCGACGAAAAGCAGCGGCGCGCCTCGGGTCTTGGCCAGGGCGTAGGTGAAGGTGTCGCCGAAGTTCAGTTGGGCGGGATGGCCGGAGCCCTTGCCATAGGCGATACGGGCGCGGATCGCTTCGCGGCCTTGGGTCTCGTCGACGGGGATCAGGGCGATATCGAGTTGGCCAAGCAGGTCGTCGATGCGGGCGTGGGTTACGCCACGAGGTGTGAGGACCGTCGCGGCTTCGACATAGCTGGCCATCGACAGCTCCCGCGCCGTTGTGCTCATGAGACAGGTCAGCAAAACCGTTGCGATAGGCTCGTCCAGCGCGATGGCGACAATCACCGACGTGTCGACGACGATCACGTTCGCGCCGCTCGCTCAGCCGCCAGCATGGTCAGATCCCGGTCGTCTCCACCCGCCTCAATCCACTCTTCCTCAGTGACTGGCCTTCGATCAACGTCGCTCCAACTGGACACGAGGTTCCTGATCCGCGCGACGAACGCTTCCGGCGTCTCGGTTCGTGCCGACGTCTCGCGCTCAAGCCGCTCCTTCAACGCAACCGTCACGGCCTGCGTCATGGTCTCGCCGGTGAGCTTGGCTAGGTCTCGCGCCAGTTGGTCGGCCTCTCGCGTCTTGATGCTGAGCGCCATGTTCGGCTCCGTTTCTAGAAAGCCAATCTAGACCTATTTTCCGTCAAAGTCACCGAGACGCCAAGATGCACCCTTCGATCCACGCCCAGACCCAGCCCGACAAGCCTGCCTACGTGATGGCCAGCTCTGGCGAAACGGTGACCTACGGCCAGCTAGACGCCCGATCGAACCAGGGGGCGCAGTTGTTCCGGTCGCTGGGCCTGAACCCGGGCGACGTCATCGCCCTGCTGATGGACAATACTCCGCGCTTCTTCGAAATCGCCTGGGCGGCGCAGCGCGCGGGGCTCTACTACACCTGTGTCTCCACCAAGCTGACGCCCAGCGAGGTCGAGTACATCGTCAAGGATTGCGGGGCCCGGGTGCTGATCATCAGCCCTGGCCTCGACGCCATCGCCGAAGCGGTCGCGCCATTGATCGTCGGCGTGCGGCTGTTTCGGGTTGGCGGCGCGCGCGACGCCTTCGAGGATTTCGAGGGGGCGCAGGACGCCATGCCCTCGACGCCGATCCCCGACGAAACGGCGGGGTCGGACATGCTCTACTCGTCAGGCACCACTGGACGGCCCAAGGGTGTCAAGCCGGCCTTGAGCGGCGGGCCGATCGACGCGCCCAACGCCCTGCAGATGATGGCCCAGGGCCTGTTCGGCTTCACCGCCGACAGCGTCTATCTGTCCCCCGCCCCACTCTACCACGCCGCTCCGCTACGCTGGTGCATGACCGTGCACAAGCTGGGCGGCACGGTGGTGGTGATGGAAAGGTTCGACCCCGAGGACGCGCTGGCCCTGATCGAGCGGCACCAGGTCAGTTGCGGCCAGTTCGTGCCGACCCACTTCGTGCGAATGCTGAAATTGCCCGAGGCGGTGCGGACACGGTACGATGTCTCGTCGATGCGCTCGGCGATCCACGCCGCCGCCCCCTGCCCCGTGCCGGTCAAGGAACAGATGATCGCCTGGTGGGGGCCGGTGATCTTCGAATATTACGCAGGCACCGAGGGCAACGGGTTCTGCTGGATCAATTCGCAGAACTGGCTGGCTCACAAGGGTTCGGTCGGTCAGGCTGTGCTGGGCGAACTGCGGATCTGCGACGAAGACGGCGAGGCGCTGCCGCCGCGTGTCGAGGGCGCGGTCTATTTCGCCAACGGCCCTGCGGTGAACTACCACAACGCCCCGGAGAAGACGGCCGAGAGCTACAACCAGCATGGCTGGACGACGCTGGGCGACGTGGGCTGGGTCGACGAGGAGGGCTATCTCTACCTGACCGACCGCAAGAGCTTCATGATCATCTCTGGCGGGGTGAACGTTTATCCGCAAGAGATCGAGAACCTGCTGATCACCCATCCCAAGGTCGCCGACGCCGCCGTGGTCGGCGCCCCGCACGAGGAAATGGGCGAACAGGTGGTGGCGGTGATCCAGCCGTTGGACTGGAACGTCGACCAAGCGCTTCTGGCGGAGGAGCTGATGGCCTTCGCGCGCGCCAATCTGAGCCACGTCAAGTCGCCGAGGCGGATCGACTTCATGGCCGAACTCCCCCGGCACGCCACAGGCAAGCTCTACAAGCGACTGATCCGTGACGCCTACTGGGCCAAGGAGCACGGCCGCGTCGTTTGACACGCGGCCCTCGGGCCCCTGGCTGGCGTGTGAATTGCTAACCCTTGGCCTATGCTCAAGTTTAATACACGACACTGATGCTTTTCAGAGATGATCACCCCGCGGCCCGGCAAGAGGCTTTTCGCCGCGCCGCGCCGAACCGCGGCGCCAGGTGGTTTGGCCCTGAGTTCGATCACGCGTTCGAGGTCTGGGACGCCAAACGCCGCCTCTGCAAGCGCCTGATTTCACTGCTGTTGGTGGTCGCGACGGTGACAATCGGCGGCGTGTTTTTCCTGCGTTTCTCACCGCTCACCGCGCACGACACCTGCCTGGATGCGGGAGAACAGTGGACCCAAGGACAGTGCGATAGCGCCGACTGACGCCTTCGCGTCCCCAGGTCCGGCTTCGCCGGCCAATCAGGCTGACGCTTGCCTGTCGCCGCGCCCCATGCGAGCAATCAAACAAACGTTTAGAGCGCTTGGGAGAAACGCCATGAAGGAAGTCGCTTACGCCGACATCGCCAGCCTGATCGGGCAAGAGATCGGGGTTTCCGACTGGGTCGAGATCAGCCAGGAGCGGGTCAACCAGTTTGCCCAGGCCACCGGCGACCACCAGTGGATCCACGTTGATGTCGAACGGGCCACCAAGGAAATCGGCGGTCCCATCGCCCACGGCTTCCTGACCCTGTCTCTGATCCCGATGCTGGGCGCCGGGATCCTCCGGGTCACCGGCGTGACGCGGGGCATCAACTATGGCTGCGACAAGGTGCGGTTCACCGGCATGGTCCGCGTGGGCAAGAAGGTGCGCATGCGCCAAAAACTGCTCAGCGTCGAGCCAAAGGCTGGCGGCCTTCAGATGAAGAACGAATGCACCATCGAAATCGAGGGCGAGGAGCGCCCCGCCTGCGTGGCCGAGACAATTTCGATCATCTACGGGTAGATGCAGGCCAAACAAAACGGCCGCGGATCGCTCCGCGGCCGGTAGCTTGTCTAGACGTTGATCAAGCTACTTCTTGATCGCGTCGCCGATCTTGTCCTGGGCCTGACCGACCTTGTTCTGGACGTCGCCCTTGATCTTCTGGGCCACGCCTTCGGCTTCCAGGCGTTCATTGCCGGTGGCCTTGCCGGTGGCTTCCTTCACGGCGCCCACGCCCTTGTCGATAGCGCCTTCAACACGATTGGTGCTCATGACTTGCTCCTGTTGGAATTGAACTCCCCGTAGAAACGGAGGCCTATGAGCAAGGTTCCTTTGTCGGACAGCCTAGGTTTGGAGCCTAGCGACCGACCGCCATCTCCGTGGCGGAGACGGCGGCGGCGGCCTGGGTAGCGGCGCGCGTGGCGGCCTGGCTAGGCGCGCCGGAGGGTTTGGCGGGCTTGGCCTGGATGAGCGGCGGCGCGACCAGCTTGTCGATCAAGGCCGCGGTCTCGCGGATATATTTGGCATGGGTGACGATGCCGATCTCGAGACGCTCACCCGACAACTCGACCTGCTGGGTCAGCATGCCGGCCACGAACTGCACTTCCTGGCTCTCGGCCGAACCAGGCCTGCGACGCGCGCCCTGGGCCATGAACACCGGCCCACCGGAATTGCCGGGGAACACCGAAAAGTCCATCAGGAAGGTCGGGAACACGCTCGCCGGGGCCAGGGGATAGGACGCCACGCGCCCCGAGCGCAGGATCGGGAAGCCGGCCGCATTGGCAGAGAGGCCGCGCGGGAAACCCAGCGCCATCATCTCGTCGCCAGGACCCAGGTTGTACTTGTTGAAGGTGTCATCCTGGGCCAGCCAGGCCAGGGGGATCGCGGCCTTCGCGAAGTCGGGCGGCGCTTCGACGACGATGGCGGCGATGTCGCGCATGGGATGCTTGGTCCACAGCGGGTGGTCGCCTTCTCGGATCTTCAGGGTGTGGGGATCGTAGCGCCAGACGCCGTCGGCGCTCTGGATGCGATAGCCGATCTTGGCCGACACGCCAGGCATCTTGTCGAACACGTGGGCGGCGGTGACCAGGATGGTGCGTGGACGACCGTCAGGTGTGGGGTCCTCGATCAGGAACCCCGTGCCGACCGTGCGCGACCCGTCACCGAGCGACTGTTCAAGCTGCACGGTCGCCTGGATCAGATCGACCGACAGGTCCCAAGCCATCTACGCCCTCATGCCCCCGATTCACTGTACGCGAGCGCCAGTTTGACCAGCGTCGTTAACCCGCACAAGTTGGCGTTCTGACGCATCCGTGAGGGAAATCTGCCCGTGAACCGGCGCAAAATGATGACGAGCGCGGCAGCGGTGCTTACGTCAGCATCGGCGATCCATCCTGGGGCCGCCCAAGCCG
The DNA here is from genome assembly GCF_049896225.1 of Caulobacter sp. DWR3-1-2. Classification (NCBI taxonomy): domain Bacteria; kingdom Pseudomonadati; phylum Pseudomonadota; class Alphaproteobacteria; order Caulobacterales; family Caulobacteraceae; genus Caulobacter; species Caulobacter sp. DWR3-1-2. Next base: position 125,548 of record NZ_JAFCTW010000008.1, read on the forward strand.
AGAGTCCCATGCCTGAGTCGAAGCCTCCGATCGCCCCCGTCGCCACCAAGATTCCGCTGCGCACCACGCAGCTGGGCCGGGTGCGCGTCGATGACTATGCCTGGATGAAGGATGACAACTGGCAGAAGGTCCTCCGCGACCCGACCCTGATCAAGCCCGAGGTCAAGGCGCACCTGACGGCCGAGAACGCCTATGTCAAGGCGATGCTCGCGCCCACCGAACCGCTTCAGAAGGCGATGTTCGAGGAGATGAAGGGCCGCATCAAGGAAGACGACACCTCGGTGCCCGCCCCCGACGGGCCGTTCGAATATTATTCGCGCTTCGCCATCGGCGGCCAGCATCCGATCTTCGCGCGCCGGCCGATCAGCATCGAAGAACGTTTGGCCGACGCTGTTCCCAGTGCGCCCATGATCGGGCTGAAGGTCGCAGGCACGGAGGAAATCCTGCTCGACTGCGACGCCTTGGCCAAGGGCAAGGCCTATAGCCAGGTCAGCGCCGCCGACCACAGCCCCGACCACAAGCTGCTGGCCTATGCCGAGGACGCGCAGGGGTCCGAGGTCCACCACATCTATGTGAAGGACCTGGCGACCGGCGAGATCCTAAAAGAGCCCGTCGAAAGCAGCACCGGCGACTTCGCTTGGTCGCCAGACTCGCAATGGCTCTTCTGGACCCACCGCGACGACAACGGCCGCTCCGACAAGATCTACCGCCGACCGGCGCGTGGCGGCTTGAAGGACGATGTGCTGATCTATGAAGAGCCCGACGACGGCTTCTTCGTCAGCGTCGGCACCACAAGCTCCGAGGCCTTCATCCTCATCAGCGCCGGCGACCACGAAACCTCCGAGACCCTGATCATCCCGGCCGGCGATCCCACCGCCACACCCACCTTGGTCGAGCCGCGCACCGTGGGCTTGCGTTACTCGGTGGAGCACTGGGACGGCCGCTTCGTCATCCTGACCAACGCCGACGACGCCATTGACTTCAAGCTGGTCGAGGCCCCCGTCGAAACGCCCGGCCGCGCCCATTGGAAAGACTTCGTGGCCCACAGGCCGGGCCATTTCATCACCGGCCTGTCGGCCTACAAGGGCCATCTGGTTCGCGTGGAACGGGTGAGCGCCAACACCCGGATCATCATCACCGAGCGAGCCGGCAGGACCGAGCGTCCGATCGTCATCGACGAAGAGGCCTATGTCCTCAGCCTCGAGGGCGGCTACGAGTTCGACACCCCCGTGATGCGCTATGTCTACCAGTCACCGACCACGCCCCGTCAGTGGTTTGACTACGACATGACCACGGGCGAGAGGACGCTGCGCAAGACCCAGGAAATCCCGTCGGGCCATGATCCCGCCGCCTATGTCACCAGGCGGCTCTTCGCCAAGGCCGCTGACGGCGCCGAGGTGCCGGTCACCGTGCTGATGAAGAAGGGCGTGTCGCTGGACGGCTCGGCGCCGCTGCTGCTGTACGGCTATGGCAGCTATGGCATGTCGATGGATCCGTCGTTCTCGATCCGCAATCTCAGCCTGGTCGACCGCGGCTGGATCTGGGCCACCGCCCACGTGCGGGGCGGTTCGGAAAAGGGCTATGGCTGGTTCCTGGACGGTCGCAAGTTCACCAAGAAGAAGACGTTCACCGACTTCATCGCCTGCGCCGAGCACCTGCACGGCGAGGGCTACGGTGCGGCGGGCCGCACGGTGGCCTATGGCGGCTCGGCCGGCGGCATGCTGATGGGGGCGGTCACCAACCTGCGCCCCGACCTGTGGGCCGGGATCATCGGGGCGGTGCCGTTCGTCGATGTGCTCAACACCATGAGCGACACCTCCCTGCCTTTGACGCCGCCGGAATGGCCCGAATGGGGCAACCCGCTGGAAGACAAGGAAGCCTACGACTACATCGCCAGCTATTCACCCTACGACAACGTCTCGGCCAAGCCCTATCCGGCCGTACTCGCCACCGGGGGATTGTCGGACCCGCGCGTCACCTATTGGGAGCCAGAGAAGTGGACCGCCAAGCTGCGAGAATATTCGACCAGCGGTGACCCCATCCTGCTGAAGATCAACATGGAGGCCGGCCACGGCGGCGCGTCGGGGCGGTTCGACTTCCTCAAGGAAATCGCCTTGGACTACGCGTTCGCGGTCTGGGCGGTGGACAAGGGATGGAAGGCTTGATGGACGGGACGCGCACGAAGGTCCTCCCCCTGTGGGGCAGGCGGCGCGCAGCGCCGGTGGGGGGATACGTCGGCCGCTGGATCACTCCCCCCACCGTCGGCTTCGCCGACACCTCCCCCATAGGGGGAGGACTTACATGACCGTCACGATCCGCCCCTCCACCGACGCCGACCTGCCGGCCATTACCGCCATCTACGGCTGGAACGTGCTCAACGGCTTGGGCACCTTCGAGGAGATCCCGCCGGACCTGACCGAGATGACTCGGCGACGCGGGGGCTTCCTCGACAAGGGCATGCCCTATCTGGTGGCCGAGCAGGACGGCGTGGTGCTGGGCTATGCCTATGCCGGCCCGTTCCGTCTGCGTGCCGCCTATCGCTACACCGTCGAGGACAGCGTCTATGTCGGACCCGATGCAGTCGGCAGGGGTGTAGGCAAGGGCTTGCTCTCTGCCCTGATCAACGCCTGCGAGGCCCAGGGCCTGCGCCAGATGTGCGCGGTGATCGGCGACAGCGGCAACGCGGCATCCATAGGTCTCCACGCCGCCCTCGGCTTCGAGCAGAAAGGCGTCTTCCCCGCCATGGGCTACAAGTTCGACCGCTGGGTGGACCTGGTCTGGATGCAGCGCGCCCTGAACGGCGGCGGCTCGCGCGAGCCGGACGCGCCCGGTATGGCGCTGAGCGGGGTGTGATGCCTTCCGCGCGGCGGCCCTGATGCTACTGGCCGCTGGCGAGACGGGGGATGGCGTAAACCGCTTGATCGATCGCCAGCATCCGCACGATCTCTTCATGGAGCTGTCGGCCAGCTACAGCCATCCGCTGGGCGGCGGTTTCGACGGATCTCTGTATGCTGGTCTGCCCGGCGAGCCGGCGTTCGGACCGCCGGCCTTCATGCACCGCCAGGCGGCGATGGACAGTCCCGAGGCCCCGATCAGCCATCACTGGTTCGACTCGACCCACATCACCTTCGGTGTTGTAACGGCCGGTGTATCGCGCGACCGCTGGAAGCTGGAAACCAGCGCCTTCCGCGGCCGCGAGCCCGATCAGAACCGCTACGATATCGAGACCGGCCGATTGGACAGCGTCTCGGCCCGCGCCTCGTGGAACCCGCCCCCAACTGGGCGCTGCAGGCCAGCTGGGCGCGGATCAACAGTCCCGAGGCCCTTGAGCCTGACGACGACGAGGCCCGCACCTCGCTCAGCGCACTCTACGCCCGCCCCCTCGGCGACGAGGGTTCCCTGAGCGCCACCCTGGCCTGGGCTCGCAAGGACCGCATCCCCGGCGACGCTCTGCAGGCCTGGCTGGCCGAGGGCGCGATCCGGCCCAATCCGCACTGGACGATTTTCCCCCGCGCCGAGCAGGTGGAACAGGACGAGCTGGCCGGCCATCACGGCGGGGCCTCAACCGTGCGCAAGCTGTCGGTGGGAGCGATCTACGAGATACCGTTGTCAGCTACCGTCAAGCTCGGCTTTGGCGGCCTGGTCAGCGCCTTCGACGCGCCGGCGTCGCTCGGCTAAGACGAGCCGACCAGTACGATGGCGTTCGTGCGACTCAAGATCGGCTGAGGCCAAGAAAAACCCCCGCTGTGGCCAGCGGGGGTTTTGATTTTACGACCCGTGAAGAGGTCGATTTAGCCCTTGCGACCGCGCGGAGCCTTGGCCTTGCGGCCGCCTTGACCCAGGCCGAGCGCCTTGGCCATGGCCGAGCGGGCTTCGCTGTAGGCCGGGGCGGTGGTCGGATAGTCGTTGGGCAGGCCCCACTTGGCCTTGTACTCCGCGACGGTCATGCCGTGCGTGGTCAGGTGACGCTTCAGGGTCTTGTACGGCTTGCCGTCTTCGAAGCTGATCAGCGCGTCCGGCGTAATGCTGCGGCGGATTTGAGCTGCGGTAGCCTTCGTAACCGTCTCGACGGGAGCGGCTTCAGGAGAACCAATACCGGCAAGTGCATCATGAGTCGCGCGAATCAGCGCCGGCAGGTCGGAAATCGACGTGCTGTTATTGGCGACGTAATTGGCGACGATCTCGGCGGTAAGCTCGATCAGGGTTGCCTTGTCTTCCACGAGTGTCTCTCCGATGTGTCTTTGACTTGCAATTACACCCACCTCGCCGAAATACAAGTACTCAATCTCGGTAATCGCCTTGGCCAATATCGCCAGCCAAGCGAATCTTGAGAACAGCAACCAGACAGCCCGCTGCGAACTAAACCAGAGGCGGCGTGCGAAGCGTGGCTTTTCCCATCGGGGTAACCGATCTTGGGCCGGTGTTGTTCGAACGAAAGTTACACCGCTGCAATGATTCGCCGCCGGATCAGATCAGGCAAAGATCAACGTTCGGCGCGGGCGACCGTCATGGTCAATCGCGCTTGGCCTTGAATCATAAAGACTTGTCGATGTGTTGTGGTTTTCGATCAGCTTGATCATGGTCGCTTGAGCGCCTGTTCGCGACCCTTGGCTTGAGGGTTCTGACCTCAGGACGCCTTTACCGCGCGATGAATTCGGCGCTCCCGGCCAAGGCCTCCCGCCCGTTCATCGGGGACGAGCCGCGGGGATGCGAGACGCTCAAGCAAAAGCTGTGGAAAATTCCAGGACGCCGCGTGAACGACCTCCTGCGGGAGGCCGCCAAAGGCGGAAGCTTATCTTGGAGGAAAGAGAAGTGGCTGGGGAACTAGGACTCGAACCTAGAACGACGGTACCAAAAACCGCTGTGTTACCATTACACCATTCCCCAGCAGGAACGGCGAAACCCCGTAGGGCCCGGCGAGGCGGTGGAGATAGCGCAGGAGTCGGATGGATGCAACGTTGCTTTGAACTTCTTTTTCCGGGGCGTTTTTTGTCGCTTGCGAGAGCGTCGGGCCGCCTCTATAAGCCGCGCTCCAAGTCGGAGTGTGGCTCAGTCTGGTAGAGCACTGCGTTCGGGACGCAGGGGTCGCAGGTTCAAATCCTGCCACTCCGACCATCATTTTCCCGAAAATTCGCCAAAACTGCATCCTTATCCCCTCCGGAGCGAACGTCTTTGGGCGCACCGGGGCCAGGTTGCGCGCTGTTCATTTGACCGCGCCGCAACTGTCGCTACTAGCTTGCGCGACAATAGGCAGCAGGACGTCCAATGAAGCAGTTTCTCATGACCGTGGCCGGCGTCTTCGTCGGCCTGGTGTTGTTTCTGGTCGGCGTCCCCTTCCTCCTGATTGTCATGGCCGCCTCGGCGACCCGCCCCGCCCCGGTTCCCGCCCACACGGTGCTGCAGCTCGACCTGCGCGGGGGCCTTTCGGACCAGGACTCCCAGAGCCCCTTCGCGGCTTTCAGCGGCGGCGGCGGGCGGTCGGTGATGTCGATCATCGAGACCCTGCGCCGCGCCGAAACCGACGACAAGGTCAAGGGCGTGCTGGTGCGCCTGCCCGAGGGCGGTATCGCCCCGGCCTCGGCCGACGAGCTGCGCCGGGCCTTCAAGCACTTCGAGACGGTCGGCAAGAAGCCGGTCTTCGCCCACAGCCAAGGGATCTATCCTTCGGGCCTGGTCACCTCGACCTACATGCTGGGCGCGGCGGCCAACGAGTTCTGGATGCAGCCTGACAGCTCTCTGCAGGCGGTCGGCGCGGCCAGCGAGGAAATGTTCTTCAAGCGCTTTTTCGACAAGTACGGCGTCAAGGCCGACTACGAGCAGCGCTACGAATACAAGAACGCGGTCAATCCTTATCTCTACAGCGACTATACGCCCGCCCACCAGGAATCGACGCTGTCGTGGATGGGGTCGGTCTATAACACCGCCCTGATCACCGCCGCCCAGGATCGCAAGATGGACCCCGCGATGCTGATCAAGACCATCGAGGCGGGCCCTTACAGCGCCCAGGAGGCCCAGGCCAAGGGCCTGATCGACAAGGTCGGCCAGGTGAAGGACATCCAGGACGCCATGCTGGCCAAGGCCGGCAAGGGCGCAAAGCTGATGGACTTCGACGACTATGTCTCGCGCGGCAAGCGACCGCCGGCCAAGACCGGTCCGACCATCGCGGTGGTCGGCGCCGAAGGCGCGATCATGACCGGCACGGGCTCGGGCGGCTCGCCGTTCGGCGGGGAGAGCACCATCTATTCCGACGACGTGGCCAAGGACCTCTACGACGCGATCGAGGACAAGGACGTCAAGGCGATCGTCTTCCGCGTTTCCTCGCCCGGCGGATCGGATACGGCGTCGGAGCAGATCCTGGCCGCCGTCAAGGCCGCCAGGAAGGCGGGCAAACCCGTGGTGGTCAGCATGGGCACCTATGCGGCCTCCGGCGGCTACTGGATCAGTTCGGGCGCCTCGGCGATCGTCGCCGAGCCGACCACCCTGACTGGCTCGATCGGCGTGTTCGGCGGCAAGTTCGCTTTGGGCGAGGCCCTGTCGCGGTTCGGCGTCGATACCCGCGAGGTCCATGTCGGCGGCGACTATGCCGGGGCGTTCGGCACGGGCCAGGGCTTCACGCCCGACCAGCGCGCCAAGTTCGCCGGCTGGATGGACCGGATCTATGCGGGCTTCGTGGCCCGGGTCGCCGAGGGCCGCAAGCTGCCGCCGGAACGGGTGCGCGAGATCGCCAAGGGCCGGGTGTGGACGGGCGCCCAGGCCCAGCAGCTGGGCCTGGTCGATGAGCTTGGCGGCTTCTATGAGGCGGTCGACAAGGCCAAGAGCCTGGCCAATATCAAGGGCGACGTGAAGCTGAAGAAGATCGGCGGCTCGGACTCGCCGTTCGAGGCCATCGAGAAGGTGCTGGGCGTCAGTTCGACCTCGATGCGCACCGTGGCCGCCTCCGCCTGGCTGCTGGGCGACCCCCGCTCGCAGTCGATCCTGGACGAAATGGCCAAGGCCCGGCTGCGCGCCTCGCCCAGCGGGGCCTCGGTGCTGGCCGATACGCCGGTGCGCTAACCGAGGTCTTCCCCCCGTGGGGGAGGTGGTCGCCTAGCGACCGGTGGGGGGAGGTTTGGGATTGTTGGTCGCAGGTCTGGCCGGTCATCCGATCACTCCCCCCACCGTCGGCTGCGCCGACACATCCCCCATGGGAACCCCATGGGGGGAGGACTTCACGCGGGGGGCCGCTGAAGCGTTTGGGGAGGGTGCGAAGCGCCCGGGCTCCGCCCGGAGGTTTTGCAGTAGATGTACCGTTTCGACGAAGACGAGCGCTTCGCGTGGCCTTCAGACGAGAGCCATCGGAGCGCGGGGTCTTAACCCGCTTCCGAAGTGGGCCCCCGGCGGGCGGAAGGGCGGCTAACCCTTCCGGACCGTGCGGGCGATTTCAGCCCGCACCTGTCGGCCTGCCCGCCTACCCCGGGCGCCAGAGTTTTGTCACCAAGGGTGAACCTGCTCCGAACCGACCTGGGGCGCTCCTTGTGAGAGCACGGCGGCCAAGCCTTCCCGCTCGTCCACCCCTGAAAGCCGCCTCGGTCGCCGTACGTGCGCCCTCCCCGTGCTCTCAGGTGCAAGGAGTATGAGGCCATTGGGAAGCCCAAGGATCGGAAACCTGCGTTTTCCCGCAAACTATCGAAATCATTGAGCTTCTTTTCGGCGGCAGTGGGGATGGACGGCCCCTCCGTATGCTGGAGGCCGCCCAAAGAAAAACGGCGGGCTCCGAGGAGCCCGCCGCCATTCCGTCAAAGGTCCGTCGCGACGATCAGAATTCCCAATCGAAGCCCAGCCGAACGGCGCGAGCCGGCACGTACTGGATCGGGTTTCTGTAGTGCGAGTCAGTGTTGCCCGAGTCGTCTTCACCCAGTTCCCAGGCCTCGGTGATGGTCCGAGTGTTCAGGAGGTTGGTGATGTCGGCCCGGAGGGTCAGACCGCCCGGGACGAACTTGGTGGTCGGGACAAGGTAGCGCACCGACATGTCCAGACGCGCCGACCAAGGCGTTTCGAAGGACGAGCCCCGCGGAACGATCTTGCCGCCGCAGGCGAACGACGAAGCGCCGTAGCCCGAGTTGACGATGTCGTCGGTCGGGTGCAGGCCAATACAGCCGTAGTGCTTAGGCGACAACACCAGAGCGTTGGCGCCGATCAGCAGGCTGTCGGTGATCGCGTAGGAACCGAAGGCCTTGAAGACGTGGCCGTGGTGGTTCGGCAACAGGCCGTAAGCGCCGTCGGTCAGGCTGACCTGGTCGAAGTCCTGGGTGATGCCTGAGTCGGTTTGTCCGTTGCCGGCGTCAGACTTCACGAAGCCTTCGTAATTGCCCTTCGATTCGGACAGGACGTACGAACCTTGGAAGCCCCACTTGCCGTCGAAGGCGCGTTCGACCTGCAGTTCCAGGCCGAGATATTCACGCTTCACGGCCGGATAGCCCAGATCAGCCCTGGAGAAGCTGATGGTGCGAGCCGTGGATTCACCAGGCAGCGGTTGGCGCAGGGTGATGGTCGAGGCTTCGCCCGGGTTGATGATGGTGTACTGACGGAAACCGCTGAAGCCGCGGCACCGCGTCTGGCCAGCGCGAGGGCCCGCCGTGAAGGTGGTGCAACCCGGGGTCGGAACGGCGACATTGTAGGTCGCGCCGCAGCCAACGATGCCGTTCTTGGTGCAGTAGTTACGCACGGAGGAGTCGATCGCCACGTCTTCCGAAACCCGGTTCAGGTTGCGGTAGGTCAGGGTGGCACTCGCCTTCCACAGGGAGTCGAACTGGTGTTCGTACCCGATGATATATTCGTCTTCCTGAGTCGACTTCAGGTTGTGGCTGGTGTTGGCCGCGAACGGCTGCAGCGAACCGTCGCCACGAACGGCGCAGCCGACCGCGTCCGTGATACCGGGAGGCGTCACGCCATTGACCGGCGCCGGGCAGGCGGCGGCCGAGGTGAAGCCCGGATTGGTCGTGACGGTGATCTGGGTGCCCCGGATCGGCGTACCGTCAGCGCCCAACTTCGCGCCTTGAGGCGCGGTGAAGAAGGTGTCGATGTCGTAGCTGGCGGTCGCCTGGCGAAAGGCCGTGTTCGACGCGACCGGCAGATAGTAGCGGCCGAAGTTACCAAACACCTTGTCGTTGCCGGTGCTGAACGGATCGTAGGTGAACCCGATACGCGGACCAATCTCGTTTTTGAACTCGACGAAGGTTTCGCTGCCCTTCGAGGTCCGAGCGCCGCTGTTTTGGAACTTGTCCTTACGGACGCCCAGGTTCAGCGTCAGGTTCGAGGTCACGTCCCACGAATCCTGGATGTAATAGGCTTCGTTCTGGCCCTCGAAAACGCCGCCGGTGTTGAACGTCCGGCCCTTGACGTAGATCTGCCCTGCGGGAACGCCACGCGAGTCAGTCGCGCCGCCCGCGAGGAAGTCCCAGTCCGTGCCCAGGCCGGGATACTTGTTCACGTGATCCAGCGTCAGGTCTTCGTGGTCCATGCCTACGCGAATGTGGTGCTTGCCGAACAGGCTGAAATAGAAGTCAGCGTCTACGCGGTAAAATTCGCGCTTGGTACCGTAGCTTGAATCGTAAGAGCTGGTCTTTTGACGGCTGATGACCGTGGTTTCACCGGGGTGAGCCGGATCAGCGGTGTTCGTCACATAGTTGCCCGACAGGTTTTGCGGGGTGATGCGGTAGTCATCCTTGGTCACGCCATAGGCGGCCGACAGGGTGAACCAATCGGTGAAGGTGCCCGTGTACTTGCCGACATAGTTGGCGCCGCCTAGCGAGAACAGCGTGCCGTCGAGGCGATCACCGATGGTGTCGGTGGTGCCGTCTAAGTTGTAGTCGCGGGTCTTGCGCTTGAGCGAGCCCTTGGTGTCGAAATAGGTGAATTCAAGGTGCTGACGGTCGGTGATGTAGCCGTCCAGCTTGACGCCGTAGAAGGGGTCGCGCTGGGTGTCAACGTTGTACGACCCGCCGGTGATGTTGCCGAAGCGGTTTTCTTGGTCGCGCAGCTGAGCCAGGGCGAAGAAGAACAGCCGGTCCTTGATGATCGGACCGCCAGCTTCCAGGGTCAGCGACTTGTTGTCGGTCTTGGCTAGCTTGCCGCGACGCAGAAAGGTGTCTTTTTGGTCTTCCTGAAGGCCGTCGGGCTCATATTGGCCACGAATGGCGAACTTGAACTCGTTGGTGCCGGCCTTGGTGACGGCGCTGATGATGCCGCCGGTGGAGCGACCGAATTCGGCTGGATAGCCGCCGGTCTTCACGTCAACCGACTTGTAGAAGTCGAACGGAACCGTCGAACCACCGAGATAGTTGTCGAAGTTGGTGATGTTCAGGCCGTTAACGTAAAATGCGTTTTCAGCGACCGACGAACCGCCGATGGCCGGCTGGCCGCGGAAGTTGGCGTTGCTGCCCTGAACCGCGCCCGGCGCCAGCAGAACGACGCTGGTGATGTTGCGGGTGATCGGGACCTGCTTAGTCAGGGTTTCCAGATCGACCGATAGGCCGGTGGTGGTGCCGGCGAAGTCGAGCTGCGGGTTGGCGGTGGCGGTCACCACCACTTCCGAAACCGAAGCGTCAGCCGAGGTCAGCGTGAAGCTGTAGGCGCTGTCGCCACCCGCACGCACGGCGACCGCGCCGTCACTCGTCGATTGGAAACCGTCTTTCGCGATCGCGACCGAGTAGCCACCTTGCGGCACCAACGGGACGCGGAACTGGCCGCTGTCGTCGGTGGTCATGGCGCGAGTGAAGCCTTGGCCGAGCGACTTGACGGTGACGGCGGCGCCAGCAACTGGCGCGCCCCCTGCGTCGCGGACGGTGCCGACGAGCGTACCGCTGGTGTAGTCCTGCGCCGAGGCCAGGGTCGGGACGGCCGTGGCGATCGCCGTGACGGCGAGCGGCGCGGCAATCGTGGCCAGGCCGGCCAGCAGCGTCGACGCCAAGAGACGCGCGCGAGCGCTGCCTTGGGTGGAAATCATCTTCATATTATCCCCTCTAGCGCGGCGGAGCATCCTGCCGCCCGCACGAACCCCCGAAAGGGGACGTTACGTTCGGTCAATCTGGATTTTCGCCCCAACTCCACCACGAGAACTTAGGTGTCCCGGAAAACATTTCCCCGGTTGGTCTGACGTTAGGAGCCGCGCCGCCGATGGGTCAATTGCCATTACTATTCCGTAATAACATCGCCTCAGGCTGTCGCATTATCGCAACACGAACGCCGCATTTCTGACGAACACCGCTCAGATTTTCCGCAAAGCGATCCAAAACATGGCCCCTACCCCCCATAGACCCTTGGTTGGACAGGCAAATTCGACCCACACGCCGTCGCGCGAACCTCCGCCGCGAGGTCGAGCGTTCAATCGGGTAAAACACCCCGCGATTGATTGACTTTCGCAAAAGTCATCCGGCATTCATTGGTAACGTTAGTTTATAATTGTCGTATGTCAGTGTGAATCAGAATTTTTTCTCGCAGATCGTCTAAAGTTCGGACAGGTTTTGCCGCCAACGGTCGTTGCGCAGGGGCCCGCGAGCCGGGATGATGCGCCCTTCAAAGACGCCTCGGCGCAGTTGCAAAGTGACACCTATGACCAGCTTTCGACGCGTAACCGACTCGCTTTCGGTCAGCCCGCAGATCGGCCTGGAGGATTTGAGCCGCGTGGCGGACGAGGGATTCGTTCTGGTGATCAATAATCGGCCCGACGGCGAGGAGCCGGACCAGCCGTCCAGCGCCGAAGTCGAGGCGGCCGCCCAGGCCGTTGGCTTGGCCTATGTCCACATTCCCGTGCACGGCGGACCCACGCCGGACCAGGTCGAGGCGGTGCGGCGGGCGGTGGCCTCGGTCGAGGGGCGGGTGCTGGCCTTCTGCCGCTCGGGCACGCGCTCGATCATCACCTGGTCGATCGGCCAGGCCACATCCGGCGCTGCGGATCGCGACGTGCTGGTGCGGCAAGGCGCTGAAGCCGGGTACGACCTGTCGGGCGTGCTCGGCCGCTAGGCTCAGTTGTTGTGGGTCAGGGCCACCCGGGCGGCCATCGCCGAAGGCTCGGGTTCGCAACTGGCCAGCACGAACTGGGCCGTGATGAGACACAGGATGGCGAAGGCCGCGCGCTGGAGCCGTTTTGAGACAAAAATCGCTGTGTCGGCGGCCATGATCCGTGCTCCGTTTGGTTTACGTCTCGTTAATCGCAAGACCGGCGCCGTGACAGGCCCAGAGGTGCAGATGATCCCCTTCGTTCGCGAGATCGAGTTCGAATACGGCCGCTGCGACCAGGTTTCGCCGCTGATTCGGCGGGTGATCGCCGACAATCCGGGGCCGTTCACCTATACCGGCACGGGCACCTATATCGTCGGGCGCGGGACCGTGGCGGTGATCGATCCCGGGCCAGACCAGGACGGGCATTTGCAGGCTCTGCTGGCGGCGCTTGATGGCGAGATCGTCAGCCACATCCTGGTCACCCACCATCACAGCGACCACTCTCCCCTCGCCCGCCCGCTGGCCAAGGTCACCGGTGCGACCATCCACGGCCGCCGCGCCCCTCACCTGGCCGAGGTCTCGCCGGACGTGATGGTCGAGGCTGGCGACGACGAGGGCTTCCGGCCCGATATCGAAATCGCCGACGGCGCCGTGTTGGAAGGCCCGGGCTGGACGCTGCGGGCCGTGACCACCCCGGGTCACACCTCCAACCACGTCTGTTTTGCCCTGGCGGAGGAGAACGCTCTGTTCAGCGGCGACCACGTGATGGGCTGGTCGACCACGGTAATCACCCCGCCCGACGGCGACATGGGCGACTATTTCGCCAGCCTGGAGAAGGTGAAGGCGATGGGGTTCGACACTCTGTGGCCGACCCACGGCTCACCGGTTCGCGAGGTCGAGCCCTTCATCCGGGCCTATGCCGACCATCGGCGCGCGCGCGAGGCCCAGGTGCTGGCGGCCCTGTCGCAGGGGCCGACCACGATCAAGGCCATGGTCCCCACTCTCTACGCCGCCGTAGATCCGCGCCTGCACGCGGCAGCGGCCATGTCGGTGCTGGCCCACATGCTGCTGCTGGTGAAGCAGGGGCGCGTGGCCTGCGCGGGCGTGGCGGGGCTGGACAGCGTGTATCGGCTGGCCTGAGGCCTTTCCCCTACCCCTTCACCGCCGCCAGCAACCCGCCCAGCCGGCGGCAGTTGCGGCCCATGTCGCCGCCGGCCGTGCGGCCGATCGAGCGCATGTCCACGCGGGCGCCGGCCGCGTCGGGGCGCACGCGCACCACCAGGTCGTCCTTCAGCCCGTACCAGAAGCTCTGGCCCGTGGCCTCCAGTCGGCCGTCCATCGGATCGTCAGTGACGATGGACAGGCCGGCGGACTGCACGGCGGCCTTGGCCGCCTCGTAGGCGTCGGCGGGCGAGCGTTCCAGGATCAAGGGCTTGGCCGCGGCGCAGGTCTCGGCGTTGACGTCGGCCACGCGGCGGCCAGCGAAGGCCAGCGAACCGACCGGCAGGCTGGGGTCCGCCTCAATCGTCTGGGCGTCGCCGCCTCGCGCTGCCAAGCCGGCGTCGGACGGCATCAACGGGGTCTTCCAGTCGGTGGAGACGTCGTGGACGGGAGGGGCGCGGCCGCCGATGGCGTTGGCGGCGACCATCACGCCCAGGGTGGCGATGGTGATCGCCAGGGCCAGCAGCGCCTTCTTCCACAGCTTCGAGAAGCCGCCGAACAGGGCCACGATCAGACCCAGGACGCCGGTGGCGACGCCCAGCATCGCGACCTTCGACGCCCAGTCGCGGGTCATCAGGTCGTAGCCGATCGCCTGGTCGAACAGGCCAAGCTTCACACCCACCGCGCCAGCGGCGACCAGCAGGGCCGGCGCCAGGGCGACCAGCACCGCCAGGTCGAGCAGCACGCCGCCTCCGCCGCCGCCGGATTTGGCCTTGGCATTGACCTTGGCCGCCGCCTTCTTGCGCGCCTTCTTGGTCGGCGGGATCAGCGGCATGGCGAGAGGCGGCTCATCGGTCACGAAGGTCGGCTCGGCGTGGAACGCCGCCTCGGGCACCATGGCCAACACGGGCTCCGCGACCGGCGGCAAGGGGCCGACCGGGAAGGGCTCGGTCTCGCCCCGGGCCTCGAAGGCCGGCGCCACCACAGGGTCGACCACCATCGGCGCGACAGCGGCCTCAGCGACCTGGGTCGGCGCGATGGTCTCGGGTTCGACGACGACTTCCGCGACGGGGGATTCGACCGTCTCGGGCGTGTCGAGCACGGCTGGCTGGACCTCGGCGAGGTGGACGGCGACGAAGATGGGTTCGGGCGGCGCCACCGATTCGGCCGGCGCTTGAGCTAGCGCCTCGGTGACCAGGGGCTCAAGCAGGGGCGGCGGTTCCGAGATCGGATCTTCGGCTTCAGGGGCGTAGATCCGCGCAGCCAGGGCGCCGTCGGCGGCGGCCAGGGTGGGCCCGCCGGCCGGCGGGCCGGCCTGCGGCCCAGGCGCGACCTCCGCCACGGTCTCGGCGACCAGGCTCGGCAGGACATAGTCCTTCATCCGCTGGCGGATCAGCTTCTTGTCGATCTTGCCCGTCGCGCCCAGCGGGATGTCATCGACGAAGACCACGTCGTCGGGCGTCCACCACTTGGCGATCTTGCCCTGCAGGAAGTCGAGGAACTCCTGCTTGGTGGCGGTCTCGCCCTCCTTCAGCTTGACCAGCAGGATCGGCCGCTCGTCCCACTTGGGATGGGCCACGCCGATCACCGCCGTCATCGCCGCCTTGGGATGGCCCAAGGCGATGTTCTCGATGTCGATGGTGCTGATCCACTCGCCGCCCGACTTGACCACGTCCTTGGCCCGGTCGGTGATCTGCATAAAGCCGTGGTCATCGATGGTGGCCACGTCGCCGGTGTCGAAGAAGCCTTCCTCGTCGAGGATCTTGCCGCCGGCGCCCCGGAAATATTCGGCGGCGATGATCGGGCCGCGGATCTTGAGATTGCCGAAGCTCTTGCCGTCGTGCGGCAGGCGGTTCCCCGCGTCGTCCGTCAGCTTCAGCTCGACGCCCAGCGGCGGCCGGCCCTGCTTCAGGCGGTAGGGCATCTGCTGGTCGTAGGGCAGCTTTTCCAGGTCCTCGGTCATCACCGACAGGGTGCCGAGCGGCGAGGTCTCGGTCATGCCCCAGGCATGGACCACCTCGACGTCGTAGTCCTCGTGGAAAGCGCGGATGATGTGCTCGGGACAGGCCGCCCCGCCGACGACCACCTTCTTTAGAACCGGCAGCTTCAGCCCGGTCTCGCGCAGGTGCTGCAGCAGCATCTGCCAGACGGTGGGCACGGCGGCCGAGAAGGTGACGCCCTCGCTGTCGAGCAGTTCGTAGATCGAGGCCCCGTCCATCTTGGCGCCGGGCATGACCATCTTGGCCCCAGTCCCGGGCGCCGAGAAGGCCACGCCCCAGGCGTTGGCGTGGAACATCGGCACCACCGGCAGGATCACGTCCTTCTGCGACAGGCCCATCACGTCCGGTTGAAGGGTGATCAGGGTGTGCAGGACGTTGGAGCGGTGCGAATACATCACCCCCTTGGGGTCGCCCGTCGTGCCGGAAGTGTAGCAAAGACCAGCAGCCGTGCCCTCGTCGAAGCCGCCCCAGGCGCAGTCGGCATGGTGCTCGGCGACCAAGTCTTCGAAGCAAAGAAGGCCCTTGAAGTGTGGGGCGTCGCCGGCGACCTGGAAGTTGGCCGGCATGTGCCCGCGATCGGTGAACACCACCACATGCTCGACACTGGGCAGGTGCTGGACGATGCCGGCGATGATCGGCAGGAAGGTCAGGTCGGTGAAGATCACCCTGTCGCCGCCGTGATTGGCGATCCACGCGATCTGCTCGGGAAACAGGCGCGGGTTCAGCGTGTGGCACACAGCCCCGATGCCCATGATGCCGTACCAGGCCTCCATATGGCGGGCGGTGTTCCAGGCCAGGGTGCCGACCCGATCGCCTGGCTTGATCCCCATGCCGAGCAGAGCGTTGGAGACGCGCTTGGCGCGGTTGTGAATGGCCGCGTAGGTCGTGCGGACGATGGGACCTTCGACGGAGCGGGTGACGACCTCGCGCGCGCCGTGCCACTGGGCGGCGTGGTCGATGATCTTGTCGACCGTCAAGGCCCCGTGTTGCATCAAGCCTTGCATCGGCCCCGCACTCCCGCTTCGTTAACGTTGTTCAGCCAAGGCTAGCGGCCTCGCGACGCCCACGCAACGCGGCGCGCGCTTTGAGCGAACCTTAAGTCTAAAAGCCAACCGCGCTGATCCGTCGCAGATTGCGTTCAGCCGCTGGTAGTCGCGATCCGCTAGGTTTGTCCGCACAGACGCTGATCGACGGGCAAGGCGAATTTACGTGCGATGGTTCCAAGCGCCATGGGCCGATAACCGGCTGGACGAGGTAGCGCTGGACACCCACCGCCTGCTGCCCTCTCGCCTGATCCCGGCCATCGCGGCGACGGCGATCACGTCAATGGTGCTGGGCGCCATGACGGCCTTGACCTGGCTGGCGGGCTTCATCCTGAGCGAGGGCTTGGCGCGACTGGCGACCCGTCGGTTCAAGTTGGGCGTCGACGCCTCTCCGGCCGAGCGCGCGGCCTTCGTGCTGATGACGCTGCCAATCAACCTGACCTGGGCCTGGCTAGCGGCGATGATTTGGCTATCGCCAATCCCGGAACTCAAGCTGGCGGCCGTTTCCATCTGGGTCGGGCAGATCGTCTACACCCAGAACTTCCGCCATCAACCGGCCGCCCTGCTGATCGTCAGCGCCTTCGCGCCGATGCTCAGCCTCGTGGTCTTTCCCCTGTTCTTCTTCCAGGCCCACGGCGTCGGCCCCAATATCGCCCGCTGGGGCCTGTTGATGGTCGTGCTGACCACGGTCAACGTCATGCGCGGCAACCGCGCCGCCGCCCGACGCATGGACGACCTGACCCGCAGCCTGCGCGAGGAACGCGAGCGGGCCCTGGAGGCCAACCGCGCCAAGTCCACCTTCGTGGCCGTCACCAGCCATGAGCTGCGCACCCCAATGAACGGCCTGCTGGGCATGGCCTACGCCCTGGACCGCAGCAACCTCAACGAAAGTCAGCGCCGTCACGTGCGCTTGATGATCAAGTCGGGCGACAGCCTGATGCAGGTGCTAAACGACGTGCTCGATCTATCGAAGATCGAAGCTGGCAAGGTCGACCTCGACCACACCGCCACCAACCTGCACGAACTGGTGTTGGCGGCGGGCGACGCTTGGCGCGACGCCGCCACCGAAAAGGGTCTGTGGCTCAAGACCGAGATCGATCCGTCCGCGCCGGTCTGGGTCCTGGCCGACCCCCAGCGCATTCGCCAGGTGGTGATGAACCTGATTTCCAACGGGCTGAAGTTCACCCAGCAAGGCGGCGTCACCCTCCAGCTCGCCGCCGCTACACCCCGCCCCGACAGCGCGCTGCTGGTGCGGATACGCGTGATCGACAGCGGCATCGGCGTGGCCAAGCATTTCCAAGAACGCATCTTCGACAGCTTCACCCAGGCCGACGACGCCGTCTCCCGAAGCCACGGCGGCACGGGCCTGGGCCTGACGATCGCGCGCGCCCTGGCGCGCCAGATGGACGGCGACCTGGCGCTGGAAAGCGGCCTGGACGGCGCGACCTTCGCCTTCACCCTGGTGGCCACGCCGATCGCGTCGCCCTCTTCGCCGTGCGAGACCGAGCGCGACGACGACATGCCGAACCTGGACTCGTTGCGGATACTGATGGCCGAGGACAACGCGATCAACCAGGTGGTGGTGCGCACGATGCTTGAGGCGACCGGCGTGGCCCTGACCATCGTCGAGGATGGCCAGGCGGCGCTGGCCGCGCTGCGGGTCGGGACCTTCGACGCCGTGCTGATGGACATCAACATGCCGGTCATGGACGGCATCACCGCCCTGGCCGCCATCCGGGCCGGCGCGACCGGCGACCCGGCCATCCCGGTCATCGCCCTTACCGCCTCGGCGATGTCAGGCGATCGCGAGCGCTTCCTGGCGATGGGCTTCGACGATCATCTGGGCAAGCCCGTCCGCCCGATTCAACTGCTGACGGCGATCCTCGCGGCGGTGCGCCCCAGGGCCAGACCGGCCGAAGCGGCGCGTTCCTGACTCACCCCATCGTCTCCGCCAGGGCGCGGGCCTCATCCTCGAAGGCGCTGACCGTATCGACCCGGCGCCATCTGATTTCTCCTGTGTCGCGGGCCAGTTGGCTCTCCAGCACGGCGACGTCGGCGTCCGAGGCGTCGTTGACGCGGGCGGCGACGCGACCGCGCAGCACCTCGGGCGGGGCATCGAGCCACACACCCTGGAAGGCGACGTCGGCTGACTTGGCCAAGGCCTCGGCGCGCGCGCGCTGCTCGGGCTTGAGGAACACCGCATCGACCACCACCGAGCGGCCGGCCGCCAGGGTCAGGCCCGCGTCACGGAACAGCTCGTCATAGACCCGCTCGCTCATCTGCGGCGTGTAGGCCTCCTTGGGCAGGCGCTGCAGAGACGGCACGCCCAGCAGGCGCTTGCGGATCTCGTCGGTGCGCAGCACCACCGCGCCGGGCGCGCTGCCCAGGCCAGGCGCGCAGACCCGCGCGAAGGTCGACTTGCCCGAGCCCGATAGCCCGCCCGTCGCCACCAGGCTGACAGGCCGCGGGGCCAGGTGCTCCAGCGCCGTGGCCAGATAGGCCCGCGCGGCCTCGTCGTCATTGCTGTAGGCCCAGACGTGGGTGCGAACGGCGGCGCGGACGCTGAGCATTAGCGGCAAGGCGGCCAGCCCGGTCCACAGGCCGGTGTCGAAGGTGCGAGCGGCCTCGTCCAGATAGGCGTTCAGCACTCGGCCGGCCGCGTCGCGGCGACGGCGGAAATCCAGGTCCATCAGCAGGAAGGCCAAGTCGTACTGGATATCGATGTCCGACAGGGCGTCGTTGAACTCGATGCAGTCGAACAGGATCGGCTTGCTGTCCTCGATCAGGATGTTGCCGAGATGCAGGTCGCCGTGACAGTGGCGCGCGAAGCCTTGCCCCGCCCGACCGTTGAGCAACGGACCCAGCCTTTCCAGCGCCTGGTCGGTCTCGGCGATCAAGCGCTCGACGGCCAGCGAGCCAAGGCGCGGGGCCAGCCCGCGCAGCAGCTTGGCGTTGGACGCGATGGTGTAACCCAGGGCCCCCACCCCGCCGCCTTGCGGACGCAGCGGCGCCACGGCGTGGAACTGGGCGATGGTCCGGCCCAGGGCCTCTTCAAGCGCGTCGTCGATCGCCCAGGGCTGCGAAGCCAGCACGCCCTCCTCGTCGAAGCGGCGCATCTCCAGCGCATACTCGATCGTCTCGCCCGCGCCGTCGATCTCGACCCCGCCGGCTTCGGTGCGGGTCAGGCGACGCACGGCCCGGTAGATGTCCGGCGCGGCCGAACGGTTGAAGCTGAGCTCGCGCTCCAGCGACCAGCGGCGCAGTTCCAGCGTCGAATAATCCAGAAAGCCGAAATTGACCGGCCGCTTGACCTTGAAGGCCGCTTCGCCGACCAGGAAGACCCGGGCGCAGGAGGTCTCGATCACCCGATCGGCCCGCTCGCCCATCCAGGCGGCCACTTCCTGCTCGCGAACCGTTTCCGCGTCCTTGATCACGCCGTACCCCGTCTCTCGCGCCACGACGCCGGCGCCGGCGTCCCATAGCGGAAACTTCCGCCGACGTCGCCGCCCGACGCTTGCTTGCGCGTGAGTTGAGCGTCTAAGGTGAAGTTAACCCTGGATCGAGCGCAACGCATGCTGATGGGCGCTGGACTAAATAGGCCGGAACGCCGGAAAACGGAAATCCTGGCGGCGGCGCGTGGCGTCTTCCTGCGCCAGGGTTATCCTGACACCGGCATGGAGGTCGTCGCGCGGATGGCGGGCGTCTCGACCGCCACGCTCTATACCTACTTCCCCAGCAAGGCGAAGCTGTTCGAGGTCGTGATCCACGAGACCGTGCGGGACATGGCTGGCCCCGTCAGGGCGAGCACGCGGGTCAAGGGCGACGCCCGCGCGCGGCTCATGGCCCTGACCTGCGCCTATGCCACCTTCTTTTCTCGCCCCATGACCCGGGCGACGTTCCGCTTGATCACGTCGGAGCGGCGGCGCTTCCAGGTCCTGGCCGACTTCTTCCTCCGGAACGCCCGCGAGGAACTGGGCCGCGCCGCGATCCGCGTCATCGACGATCTTGTCGAAACAGGCGAGCTCAAGGTCGAAAAGCCCTCCTGGGCCGCCGGCCAACTTCTGGGCATGATCGACCACCCGACCCTGTTGCTTGGCCTGTCGGCCGGCGACAACGTTCAACCGAACAGGCCGCTCGAGGAGCTGTCACGCGACGCGGTCGAGACGTTCCTGGCGCGCTACGGAAACAACCGCGTGGTGCCCCAGCCTTCGCCCGCCCGCTCGTAGACCAGCCGCTCGTGCAGGCGGAACGGTCGGTCGCGCCAGAACTCGATGACCTGCGGCACGACGCGGTAGCCTGACCAGTACGGGGGGCGCGCCACCTTGCCGAGGCCAAATTTCAGGGCCATCTCGGCCACCCGGCGTTCCAGGGCCAGGCGGTCGGGCAGCGGCCGCGACTGGTCGCTGGCCCAGGCGCCCAGCTGACTGTGCCGGGCCCGGCTGGCGAAATAGGCGTCGGCCTCGGCCTCGCTCACGGGCTCGGCAACGCCGCGCACCCGCACCTGGCGGCGCAACGACTTCCAATGAAACAGCAGCGCCGCCTTGGGCTGGGCGTCCAGCTCCACGCCCTTGGCGCTCTGGGTGTTGGTGTAGAAGACAAAGCCCCGCGCATCGACGCTCTTGAGCAGCACCATGCGCGAGTCCGGTAGGCCGTCGGCGTCGACCGTCGACACCGCCACGGCGTTGGGATCGTTCGGCTCGCCCTTCCCGGCCTCGGCCAGCCATTCCTCGAACAGCCGGATGGGATCGCCTTCCGGCAGCAGCGGGGGAGGCGTAGCGTCGGTCACCTGGCGGACATAGTCGTCCTCGGAGGGCGAGGCGGGGATCAGGGGCGCGTTGGTCATGGTAGTCCTATAGGACAGGCGGCGGCGGCGGGCCACGCTTGACGTGCACGACCCGTCGCGCGCATCTGCCGCCAAACCGCGCGCGGACGGCGCCGCGACCTAGGACACGACACCTCATGAAGCTCGGCACGCGCGCGCGACTAGCCTGGATCCCGCTGGCGCTCTGGAGCGCGGCCGCGCTGTGGATCGGCACGATCGAGGCGGTGAAGTGGAAGGGCGACGACGTTCAGGACTGGATCGTGCTGGCCTTGGGCGGGGTCTTCCTGTTCGCGGCGGGGGCCTGGAACCTGGTGAAGGTGCGCAATCGCGCCGCCGATCGGGCCCGGGTCGAGGGTCCCGATGTCGATGAGCCCGTGACCTGGTATCGCAAGAGCGGCTCGTGGGCGGTGATCCTCTTCGCCGCGGGGGTGTTTGGCACCTTCGGCCTGGTCTGGCTGATCAGCGGCCAGATCCGCTAGCGCTCGAAAGTCTTAACTTAACCCGCCGTTGACCAAGTGGCGGCAGGGTCGGCGGCATGACCGCCCGCGCCTCCACAGTCCCCAGTCTCCAGGCCGCGCGCGCCATCCTCGGCGTCGCCGCGAGGGCCGACGAGCGCGAGCTGCGCGCCGCCTATCGCGAGGCCGCCAAGCGCGCCCACCCCGATCGCCCCGGCGGCGACGCGGCCCTGTTCCGCGACGTGCTGGCCGCCTACCGCCTGCTGCAGGACAACCCGGTCCAGCCGATCCATTTCCCGCCCGCCGTCACCGAGCCCGCGCGTGTCGAGCAGGCGACCCTGACCCTCGAAACGGCCATGGCCTTCGCCGGCGGCGCGCTCGACCTGATGGTCGACGCTCGCAAGCTGCGCCTGACCCTGCCCGCCGGCCTGCGCGACGGCGACAAGGTGCGGGTCGAGGACGTGGTCTTCCGCGTCGCTCTGAAGCCTGATCCCGAGGCCTTGGTGCGCGGCGACGACCTGTGGCTGACCGCGCGGCTGGACTCCCGGGTGCTGGCCGAGGGCGGCCGCCTTGAGGTGGCCACCGCTATCGGTCCGCGCCTGGTGTGGATCTCGACCAAGGCCGCCGCCCGCGGCTTGGTTCGCCTGCCCGGCCAGGGCCTGCCAGCTCGTGGGCCGCATCGCCAAGGCGATCTCTTCCTGCGGCTCGAAGCCGTCAACGGCGGAGCCGAAAGCGCCGCGCGATCGCAACTGAAGCGTTTCGCGGCGGCGTGGGCGGCCTAAGGCCAAGGGCGCCCCGAGCCTTAGTCGTCCTCGTCTGGATCCGCGCCGAAGCTGTGCGGTTCGGTCGGCGGCAGGCAGGTCACCAGGATGCGGGCCATCAACTCGGAATCAGCGACGACGGACGGTTGTTCGCCAAACACCGCCTCCCAGAGGCTCGCCAGTTCCTGATAGGCCAAATCGGTCACGTAACGCTCTCTCGAACCACACACTCGGGAAAGACAATGCCGTTCGACACCAAGGGGTTGCTGATTAACAACGCGCGCCGCGAGACGCGCGCCCGAGTCCCTTGACTAACGCGCTGCGATCGCCAGTTCGAACGGCGTGGCCGGCAGGCCGGTCAGGCCGTAGAGATTGACGATCGGGCTGTCGGCCCAGCCGTAGCGAGCCTTCACGGGCGCGAGGCCTGCGGGGATCGGCAGGCTGACCTGGTCGCCGCTCAAGGTCGCGTCGACGAACCGGCAGGCGCTAGCATCGCACAATTCAAAGCCGTTGGGATGCGCGCCGGCCTGGACCACCGCGCGCTGGTCCAGCCGCACCGTCACCGCGCCGCCCTGGATCAACACCGACAGCGGGGCCGGGCCGGCGGCGACCAAGCTCGTGTCCCCATAGGCTAGCCTGCGGGCTTGGAGCGCCAATCGACGGCCGACCTCCTGCTTATTAGCCGGATGGATGTCGTGGATGTCGCCGATATCGACGGCCGAGGCGAGGCCGACCTGGGGATCGGCGGCGGCCACCCGGCGCTGTACGTCCCGCACCCCAGCCCAGCCAGACTCGCGCGGCTGGGCGTAGCGCGGGCCGAAATCGGCCAGTTGAACGATCAGGAACGGAAGGTCCGGTCCGCCGAACGCTCGGCGCCAGTCGGCGATCAGGGCCGGCAGGGTGCGGGCATATTCGGCCGGTTCGGAGACATTGGCCTCGCCTTGATACCAGACGAAGCCCTTCAGGCCATACGGCGCCAGCGGCGCGATCATGCCGTTGCGCAGGGTGGACAGGCCGCTGGCCCCCAACCAGGGCGCGTGCGGCGGCGGGCCGCTTTGGGCCATGGAGGTCGAGATCTTGTAGCGCCAGGTCCCGCCGAGCGGCGCGAACGACCCGTCGTCGAACTTCAGACCCTTCTGCGCCGCCGGGCCCCAGGCCCCGCCGCCGCCGCTGGTGTCGATGGCCCGCACCGCGATCAGGTTGGCGCCCGCCTTCAGCATGCCCGGCGCGATGTGATACTCGCGCGGGGCGTTCCAGCCTTCCTGAGAGCCGATTTGGCGGCCATTGATGAAGGTGGTGTCGATGTCATCGACCGGGCCGAGCGCCAAGGTCGCGCCCCCCTTGGCGGCTTGGGCCGCCTGCTTGGCCGTCAGGGTGAGGGTGGCGCGCAGCCAGATCGTGCCGTCGAAGGTTTCCAGGCCAGGATTGACCTCCCAGAAGTTCTCGGCCGGCATCGTGGCCCAGGCGCTGTCGTCGAGGTTCGGGCTGGCCCAACCCGCCGCCTGCGGCTCGACCTTGGCGGCCCAGCGATCCAGCATCGCGCCCCAACGGGCCATGCCGGCCTCCTTGGATCGCGCGTAGTCAGCCAACACGGCCAGGCCCTCGTCATAGTTGCCCAGGGCGTGGAGGCCCTCGCCGCTGATCCAGTCCTGGATGATCGACCCGCCCCAACTGGCGTCGATCAGGCCGATCGGCGCATGGGTCGTCTTCCTCAACTCGCGGCCCATGAAGAAACACGCCGCGCTGAAGTTCGCGGCGGCTTCAGGGCTGGCCACGCGCCACACCGCTTCCTTGGGCAGGGTCGTGGTCGGAGCCGGCAGGCTGGTGCGGCCGGTTTGGAGCAGGCGGATGTCGGGATCGGTTGCGTGCGACAGCTCGGTGTCGCTGTCGAGCGACCGGCGCAGTGGATATTCCATGTTCGACTGGCCCGAGCACAGCCAGACATCGCCGACCAGCAGGTCGGAGATCGTCTGGCTGTCGCCAACGGTTTTGGCGGTCAGGGACAGGGCGGCGCCCGGCTGGCGGGCCGGGAAGGTCGCTGACCAGCGGCCTTGGGCGTCGGTGGTGGCCGTGGTTTCGGCCTCGCCCAGCATGACAGACACCGACGCCCCGGGCATGGCGCCGCCCCAGACCCGGATCGGCTGGCCGCGCTGGAGGACCGCGTGATCGGTGAAGACCGGGGCGAGGATGGGCGCGGCCGAAGCAAGGCTTGGCAAGAACAACGCGGAGGCTAACAGGCAAAGGACTTTCGAACGCATCGGCATACCCCAAAACCCGCTCATCCCGGCGAATGCCGGACCCAGATTCACCCAGAGCCTCAGCGGGATTCACCTGGGTCCCCTGAGTTCACAAACGAAGTGCAACACTCTCTGACCGAGGTGTTGCGATGGGACAAGCCTATGATCACCTCACGCTTGAGGCGCGGTGTGAGCTTGCCCGCTGTCGTGAAGCGGGTGAGACGATCCGACAAATCGCTGCGGCTCTGGGTCGCTCGCCATCGAGCATCTGCCGTGAGCTGAAGCGTAATGGCGCGCCCAAGGCCGCCTACAAGCCCGTGCTGGCCGGCGATCTCAGCAAGGCCCGGCGCTGGCGAGGCAGCCGCCTGGAACGCGACGAGGTCCTCCAGGGCCAGGTGCTCGAGCACCTGGCCCTGGGCTGGTCGCCCGAGCAGGTGGCCGGACGGCTGAAGCGCGAGCGCGGCCAGGCGGTGATCAGCCACGAGAGCATCTACCGGTTCATCTACGCCCAGATGCGCCGGACCAACGATGGAAGCTGGCGCAAGTATCTGCCGCGCAAGACCAACCTCGACACCCTCGACCTGGACGACATTCTTTGGCTCAACAGGCTCCACAACCACAGGCCTCGAAAGTGCCTGGTCTTCCAGACACCCGCCGAGGTCTACGCCCCGTTGCATTTCAAGTGTGAATCCACATCCCGACTTTCGTCGGGGAGACGGTGTTGAGGGCGTGCCACACGAGCTGCTGACCGCGCCCGACTAAGCCTTCTGCTCCAGCCGCGCCCGCCACAGCCGCCAAAGCACGCCCGGCGCGGCCAGCACCGGGTGTCGCTCGCGCCAGGGCGTCAGCGGCACCGACAGGCCCGTATGGCGCTCGATCTTCCAGACCGCATAGCGCGCCGCGCCCTCGAACGTGAAGGCGGCCTTGATCAGCCGCGCCAGGTTCAACGGCTTGCCCAGGCTGCGCCGCACCCGCCAGGCAGCGTTGAGCCGCTTGTGATCCTCCGCCGACAGATTGGGCTGCACCGCGCCGCGCGAGACGATGTCGAGCATCCCCTCCTCTCGCCAACAGGCAATCAACAGGCAATCGTAGCGCTCGGGCTCGAAGGCCAGGATCGAGCGCTCGCGCCCACCCTTCTCGACCCGGAATTCGGCGGCGTAGGTCTGCTGGAACAGGGCCGACCAATAGGCGTCCGGCGGGCCCTCGTGCGGTCCAAGCGCGGCGGCGAAGCGGGTGGCGGTTCGGGCGGCCTCCGCGACGGCCTCGATCACGGCGTCGCCGATCGCCGGATCGACCGTCCAGACCAAGGCCGAGGGCTGGACGAAGCGCGTCCAGATCGTGGTGTCGATCCCCTGCCCCAGCACGGCGTTCTGGAACTGGGCCAAGGTCATGGCGGCGACCTTGGCGCGCAGGGTCCGGCCTTGGTGCTCGACCTCGTGATAGCTGACGTCCGGCCACAGCACCCGCCCGGCCAGACCGCGCCAGCCGCTCCGGGGGCCGGCGGTGAGGACGTAGAAGTCCATCACCCCCTCCAGGTCGCCCGTTCGCAGGATCGAGCCGTAGAACAGCACCGCCACCGGAGCCTCGAAGGCCTCCACCAGGCGTTGGGCGAACATCACGGCGTGGGGCGGGGCCGGGGCGCGGAGCTCCTCGCTGACCAGGCTGACCACCGAAGCGGTCATGCCGCCAGGAACCGCAGCGCCGGCGCCAGGACCACGGTCACGCCGCCGGCCCCGTCATAGACCTCGCCGTCCACCACCAGCGGCTGGTCGGTGGTGATCCGGATGGTCTGGGCGTCGCCGCGCCGATAGCCCAGACCGGGCAGCCAGGCGGCGTCGCGGCCGCTCAGCAGGGCAGGCAAGGCGCCGGGCAGGTGCTTGGGCGGGGCGTCGACGTCGAGGAACTTCAGCCCCTCGCGCGGCGGTCCGAACGGCTTGAGACCCAGGGGCAGGCGCTTGAGGGTGGTGGCCATGACCACGAAACGGTCGGCGGTGCGGGTTTCCTCGCCGTCGATGGCCATGCACAGCGGCACGCCGGCCCGCCAGCGGTCGCGCGCGCCGCCCATCAGGGTGCCAATCACGCCGCCGGCCAGGGTCAGGGCTACCGACAGGCTGTGGAAGGCGCCCAGGGCGTTGACCTTCTTGGACATGCTGGTCACCCGCACGAAGGCGCCCAGGCCGAACACGAAGCCATGCAACGACGGCCGACCGTCGTCCCAACGCACCACCAGGGGCGCGCGGGTCTTGATCACCGGGTGGCCAGAGCGGGCGGCGGCGATGGCCTGGTCCAGGGTCCACCCGTGCGGCACGCCCAGGTCGATGGCCAGGACGTTGGTCTTCCCGGACGGCAGCAGGGCCAACAGTGGCGGCGTGTCGCCGAAGGTGTCGGGCAGCAGGCTGATGACGTCGCGGATGGTGCCGTCGCCGCCGTCTATGACCAGCAGTTCGACCCCGCACTGGGCGAAGGCCTTCAGGTCCTGCACCAGGGCCTCGCGGGTGGCGGGCTCGACCAGCAGCACCGCGTCGGGCGTCGAGGCGCTCTCGGTCCGCCCGATATTGGCGTGGCTGCGCGGATTGCGGATGACCCCGATGCGCATCAGCACGACAGCCAGGAGACGACGCCGCCCTTGGGCGTCGCCAGGCCCTGCAAGATCTGGACGGCGTGGACCAAGAGGCAGATCGCGGTCCACACCGCCACGGCCATGAATCCGATGTCAGGCCGGCCGGCGAGCCAGGCCAGAGTCAGCATGATGAGGTTGGGGTTGCGACGCGCGGTGATCAGCCGAAAGAAGCTGTCGAACGGTCGCCAGGCGTGCATCTCGACCTTGAACAGGGCCAGGAAGATGCCCTCCTCCACCCGCTGCAGCACATAGCCCGCGACGATCACCGCCAGGGCCAGGACGCCGTACGGCGTGGCGAAGGCCATTGCGCCCAGACCCACATACCAAGCCCACCACCAGAACGGCGGGTGCACCAGGTCAATGCCGTGGTCAAAGACATTGCCCCACTTCGATGAGGTCAGGGTCACGCGGGCCAGCTTGCCGTCGACGGTGTCGAGGAAGGTCATGATCCAGGCGCAGACCAGGCCCCAGCCGAACTGGCCCGTCCAGAACAGCCAGAAGGCCGCCAGGGTCAGGATGAAACCGATCAGGGTCACCTGGTTGGGCGTCATCTTGGCCAGGGCGCACCAGCGGGTGACGACCCGGGCCGGCGTGGGCCAGACATATTTCGTCACCAGGTCGGTGACGCCCTTGTAGGAGCCCTGGAACAATCGCTTCTCGACCGCGACGCGGGTCTCCGGCGTCAGGCGCTCCAGCACCGGCGGCTCGCGCTTGCGCAGGGCGCTGTTATAGGCCGAGCCAAGCTCCAGGGCGGTCAGGCGGGTGTCGGCCAAGGCGGTGACGTCCTCGCCAGTGTCGAGGCGGGCTATGGAGTCACGCGCGCGCAGGGCCGAGACGTTGACGGCGACCACGCGACCGGCCTCGTCCACCAGGGCCACGCCTGGACGCTCGGCCAGAGCCTTGATCAGCGACTCGTCGAACACCCAGCCGGCATCCACCACGATGACGTTCCCGCTGACGAAGACGGTCTCCGGCGTCGCCTCGACCAGGCCAAGGCGGCGGTAGATTCGCGACAGCCGTTCAGACGACGTCATCCCCCAGAGGCGCGTTTTCGTCAGGCCCACCGTGACGGCGGACAGACCACCGGCCTCTTTCGGATCAATTTCGACCTTCACGTTACGACAGCCCCTTGAAACTCGCGGCGATTGATAAGCAGCTTCGACCCCTTCCGCCAGAAAGCGTGACCGAAGTCTTGTCGATATTCCGCCTCGCCCACCTGTCCGACCCCCACCTGCCGCCGCCCAAGGGCGCGTTAGGCTGGCGCGACCTGCTGTCCAAGCGGCTGCTGAGCCGCATCGCCTGGCGCCGCAAGCGCGACGAGCATCGCCCGGAGATTCTGGCGACGCTGGTCGCCGATCTCAAGGCCTACGCCCCCGATCATGTGGCGATCACCGGTGACCTGACCAACTTCGCCTCGCCCGTCGAGCTGGAGGCCGCCCGGCTCTGGTTGGAAGCCCTGGGCCCAGCCCGCGACATCACTGTCAGCCCCGGCAACCACGACGCCTTGGTCGATGCCGGCGGCCCGCCGTTCGTCCCATGGACGCCGTGGCTCGGGGATCACGGCGAGGCCAGCTTCCCCCAGGTCCGGATCCGCGACGGCGTAGCGATCTTCAATCTTTGCTCAGCCACCCCCACCGCCCTGCATCTGGCCACCGGCCGCCTGGGCGCCGACCAGCTGTCGCGGCTGGACGCCCGGCTGGCCGATCCGGCTTGGTGCGACCTTTTCCGCGTCGTGCTGATCCATCATCCGCCGGTCGCCGGCGCGGTGTCGGCGCGCAAGGCCCTGGAGGACCAGGACGACCTGCGGGCGGTGCTCGCCCGGCGCGGCGCCGATCTGGTGCTGCACGGCCATGCGCATGAGGCGCTGGTGGCCACCGCGCCCGGACCCGACGGCCGGATGATCCCGGTGCTGGGCGTGCCTTCGGCCTCGGCCCAGGGCCATGGCCGCCACCCCGCCGCGCGCTGGCATGGCATCGAGATCGATCGCCGGGCGGATGGCGAGATCGTGGTCAAGGTGGTGGCGCGAGGCCTGGACCCGACGAGCGGCCAGGCGATGGAGCTGGGCCGCTACGTCCTGTCCCAGGCGGGCCGACCGGCTCAGCGCCCGTAGCGCATCTTCAGCGCAGTGTGGTGTCGCCCGGCCCGGCCTGGAAAGTCAGCCGGGTGGCGGGCTGACGGCCCTCGCAGTCGCCAGCATCGCGCGTGGCGCCCTCGCCCGGCGCCGCGCCAGACTCGCCCGCCAGCGACGGACCGGCCAGCAGCGCAAATCCGGCGATGAGCCCAACCAAGAATGCGGATCGGACTTCCATCAAAAAGGCCGCATCCCTATTGTAGGATGGACGGCGGCTAGCGCCCCGAGGCGAGGCCGAGCATGACCAATCCCACCGCTATCAGCTTTGGCTTTCCGCGCACGCGGGTGGCCGAGACCGCCAGCTGGCTGGTTCTCGTCCGTCCCAAGCAGCCGACATTTGGGTCCCTGCTCCTGATATGCAAGGAAGACGCCCAGGCTTTCTCGCAAGTGAGTCCCGCCGCCTTCGCGGATCTCAAGACGGCCACGGACGGTATCGAGCGAATGTTGGCCAAGGTCGTGGCGTACGAGAAGATCAATTACCTGATGCTGATGATGGTCGACAAGGACGTGCATTTCCACGTGATCCCGCGCTACGCCGGCACGCGTGAGCACGAGGGTCAGGTCTTCGCCGACGCCGGCTGGCCGGCCGTTCCGGCCCTCGGCGATGCGGTCGATATGGGCCTGGACCGAGCCGAACGCCTGGCCAGGACCCTGGCCCAGGCCTGGTCGGCCGCGTGACCCGCTCCCGCCGCATCCGCATTCCGGTTCCCCAGGGCACGGCGCGCTTTCGCCTGATCGACGGTTATCTGTTGCGCCTGCTGCTGTGGCCGATCATCGGCTGCCTGGGCGTCACGGTGATCGCCCTGCTGCTGGAGCGCGTGCTGCGGCTGCTGGACGTGCTGTCTCAGAGCAGCGCCCGGTTCGGCTATGTCACCTCGCTGGCCGCCAACCTGGTGCCGCACTATCTGGGCTTGGCCCTGCCCGTGGCCTTCTTCGTGGCGCTGTTCATCGTCATCACCAAGCTGTCCGACGGCTCGGAGATCGACGCCCTGTTGGCCAGCGGCCAGTCCCTGACCCGTATCGCCGCGCCCTTCGTCTTCGTCGGCCTGTTCCTGGCGGTCTTCAGCCTGGGGGTGTTCGGCTACATGCAGCCCTACAGCCGCTACGCCTATCGCGCCGTGATGCACGAGGCGGTCAATGCCGGCTGGAATGGCAAGCTGGATGGCGGAGCGTTCATCGACGAGCCCAAGCTGCTGATGACCGCAGACGACGCCGACGCGGCCGGCCATCGCCTTACACGAGTTTTCATCCGCCGCCTCGACGCCAACGGCCGGGAGGAGGTCATCACCGCCGCCACCGCCGACCTGCGCGCCGACGAGGCCGCCAAGACCGTCACCATGCTGTTGCGGAGGGGCCAGCGGGTGGGCGTCGACGCTCAGGGCCAGTACCGGACCCTGGTGTTTGACCAGTTCACCACCAACATCCCCTTGGCCGGCGCGGCCGCCCTGCTGCGAACCCGCGGCGGCGACGAGCGCGAGCTGACCCTGGGCGAGCTCGACCGCCAGTCGAAGCTGCCCAACCCGATCGTGCCCAAGCGCACCCTGTTGGCCGAGCTGTACGGCCGGCTGGCCCGCGCCGCCTTCCTGCCGTTCCTGCCGCTGCTGGCCTTCCCGCTGGGCCTGGCCGCCAAGCGCGGCAACCGCACGCCTGGCCTGATCATCGCCGGCGTGCTGCTGCTGGCGTTCCAGCATAGCCTGCAGCTGGGGCAGGGCCTGGCGGAGTCCGGCAAGGCCATGCCCCTGGCGGCGATCGGCATGCCATTCGCGATCTTCACCGGCCTGAGCCTCTGGCTGTTCATCGGCAGCCGCAAGCGTCCGGGCCAAACCCCGGTCACCGAGATGATCCGGCGGATGGGCGTCGGCATCGCCCGTTTCCGCCGGATGGTCCAGTCCAAGACCGACCGGGCCACCGCATGAAGATCCAGCTCTATATCTTGCGAATGGTCGGCACGCGCGTGCTCGGTGCGGCTCTGATCCTGTTCTCGATCCTGCAGATCCTCGACTTGCTGGAAGTCACCACCGACATCCTCGGCCGGGGCCTGGGTACGGCCGGGGTGCTGTATTACGCCGCCCTGCGCTCGCCGCGCCTGATCGAGCAAGTGGCGCCGATCGCCACCCTGGCCGGCGGACTTTTCGCCTTCTCGCAGTTGGCCCGCGAGAGCGCGATCATCGCCATGCGCGCCACCGGCATCTCGGCCTATCGCATCGTCGCCATGGCGGCGCCGATCGCCTTTCTCGTCATGGCGCTGGATTTCAGCTGCGCCCAAGTCATCGCCCCGCGCACCGATCCGGTGCTGGCCGCCTGGTGGCAGGCCACGACCCCCGTCGCCGATCGCAAGGTCGCCGGCCCGCGCAGCTTCCGCTCCAGCGACGACCTGGTGATCGCCGCCGGGGCGTCGGCCGACGGCCGTCAGTTGAACGCGGTGAAGGTCTATCGCCGCGACACTTCCGGCCGCTTGATCGAGCGCGTCGAGGCGCCGACCGCCACCTATGTCCATGGCGGCGGCTGGACCCTCAACAGGCCGGTCATCGCCCGCTTCAGCGGCGAGCGCGTCGATGTCGTGCCCGCCGGCAAGCTGGCCTGGCCCTCGCCCCTGCACCCCCAGGACATCCAGGCCCTGTTCGCTGACAGCCCCGTGCCGACCGCCGCCACGGCCCGCCGGGCCCTTTTGAGCGGTGGCGGCGACCGGCCCGCCAGCTACTACGAGACCCGCCTGCTGGCCGCCTTCGCCGGTCCGTTCGCGGCCCTGGTCATGCTGCTGATCAGCGCGCCCGTCGCCCTGGCCAATTTCCGCAGCGGACAAGGGGCTATGCTGCTGACCGGCGGCCTGGCTGCGGGCCTGCTGTTCCTGGTCATCAACGGCCTGCTCTCGGCCCTTGGCGAAGGCGGGTCGCTGTCGCCCCTCCTGGCCGTCTGGGGCGGTCCGGTAATCTTCGCCTCCCTCGCGCTTTACGCGCTCGTTGCTCTGGAGGGCTGAATGCCGTTCGACACCGCCCCGTCCGACCTGACGATCGTTCCGGTCTCCACCAAGGCCGAGCTGAAGCGCTTCATCAACCTGGCCAACCGCCTGAACGCCAGGGACCGAAGTTGGGTGGTCCCCTTGATGTACGAGCGGATGGCGGCCCTGACGCCGAAGACCAATCCGTTCTTCGAGCATGCCGAGGTCCAGATGTGGCTGATGCTGCGCGGCGGCCGCGACGTCGGCCGGATCAGCGCCCAGATCGACGCCCTGGCGGTCCAGGAAGCCGGCCAGAAGACCGGCAATTTCGGGATGATCGCCGCCGAGGACGACCCCGCTATCTTCGAGCTGCTGTTTCGCACGGCCGAGGACTGGCTGCGCGAACGCGGCTGCACCAACGCCCTGGGCCCGTTCAACCTGTCGATCAACGAAGAGGTCGGCCTGCTGGTCGACGGCTTCGACACCAAGCCGATGGTGATGATGGGCCACGATCCGGCCTATACGGCCCGGCGAGTCGAGGCCCAGGGCTACGCCAAGGCCAAGGACGTCTATGCCTATGTCTGCGACCCCACCGCCGCCCTGCCGGCCGCGGTGGTGCGCAGGGTCAAGCGCGGCCTGCCGCAGGGCGTGACCCTGCGCGAACTGGACATGAGCCGCTATGACGAGGAGGTGCGGTCGCTGACCAGCATCCTCAACGACGCCTGGGCCGGCAATTGGGGCTTCGTGCCGACCACCGAGGCCGAGACCGCCCAACTGGGCAAGGCCCTGAAGGACGTCATTGACAAGCGCCTGACCCTGTTCGCCGAGATCGACGGCGAGCCGGCCGGCTTCATCGTGCTGCTGCCCAATGTCAACGAGGCCATCGAGGGCCTGAACGGCAAGCTGCTGCCGTTCGGCTGGGCCAAGCTGCTGTGGCGGCTGAAGGTCAAGCGGGTGAAATCGATCCGCATTCCGCTGATGGGCCTGAAGCGAAAGTTCGCCGACACCCTGCGCGGCCAGGTCGTGCCCTTCCACCTGATGAACGCCGGGCGCGATGCGGGCCTGGCCCTGGGCTACGACAAGTTCGAGTTCTCGTGGGTGCTGGAGACCAATGCGCCGATGCGACGGATCTCCGAGGCCATGGGCGCCACGATCTACAAGACCTATCGGATCTACGAGAAGGCGCTTTGACCACCATGGGCTTCCAGGCCCTGGTTCTGGCCGGCTCGCGCGGCGGGGTCGATCCGGTGGCCGACTATGCCGGCGTCAGCCAGAAGGGCCTGATCGTCCTAGGCGGTCAGACCCTGCTGACCCGAGTGCTCGGCGCGCTTGACGCGGCGGGCGCCACGCGGATCGCGGTCTCGACCAACGACAAGGCGCTGGAAGCGGCCCTGGCGACGCAGGCGATTCGGGCGACGCTCACCGCCCTGCCCTCCGCCGCCGGACCCAGCCAGAGCGTCCACCAGGCCGCCGAGGTCCTGGGCACGCCGCTGCTGGTCACCACGGTCGATCACGCCCTGCTGCGGCCCGAATGGGTGACCGATTTCATGGCCGACACGCCCGAAAACGCCGACATCGCCATCCTGCTGGGTGAGGAAGCCCTGGTCTTGGCCGCCGCCCCAACCACCAAGCGCACCTATCTGGCGTTTCGCGACGGGCGCTATTCGGGCTGCAACCTGTTCTACCTGAAGACCCCCGCGTCGCTGCGGGCGATCGACCTGTGGCGCAAGGTCGAGCAGCACCGCAAGCAGCCCTGGAAGATCGCCGCCATGCTCGGCCCGATGATTCTGGTGCGCTACCTGCTGGGCCTGATGACCTTGGACGAGACCGTCGGCCGCATCGGCGCCTTGGCCGGTGTCAAGGCGGTGGCGGTGCGGGCGCGGGACGGCTTGGCGGCGGTGGATGTCGACAAGCCGGGGGATCTGGACCTGGTACGGGGGATCGTGGAGGGCGCCTGAAACACCGCCCACCCCGACGAGAACGCCAAATTTCCTTCTTCCTCAAGGGGGAGAAGGTGGCCGGTGGCGCGGACATGACACCCCTACCGCGCCTCCAGCACCAGCCGCAACTTCGCCGCCAGCGCCTCCAGCGTGAACGGCTTGCCAATCAGCTCGACGCCCGGATCCAGCACGCCGTCATGGAACACGGCGTTTCGCGTGTAGCCCGTCGTGAATAGAATTTTGATGTCCGGACGCCGGCGGCGGACCTCCTCGGCCAGCTTGGCGCCGTTGACGTCGGGCATGACCACATCGGTGAACAGCAACACGATCTCGGGATGGGCGTCGATCAAGCGCAGGGCCGCAGCCGCGCCGTCGGCTTCCAGCACCAGATAGCCCAGCTCGCCCAGCGCATCGACGCTGAACTGGCGGACGGACGGCTCGTTCTCGGCGACCAGAACCACTTCGCGGCTGTCACCCACAGCCAACGGCGCGGGCGCCGTTTCGGCCTCGCTCGCGGCCAAGGCGCCGATCAGGCGCGGCAGATAGATCTTGATGGTCGTGCCCACCGACGGCTCGGAATAGATCTTCACATGGCCGCCCGACTGCTTGACGAAGCCATAGACCTGGCTGAGCCCCAGGCCCGTGCCCTTGCCCTTGCCCACTTCCTTGGTTGTGAAGAACGGATCGAAGGCCTTTTAGATGACCTCGGGGGGCATTCCGCCTCCGGTATCGGTCACCGCGATCAGCACATATTGGCCTGGCGTGAGGCCCAGTTGGGGGGCAGCGTAGCGCTCGTCCAGATGAGCGTTCTGGCCCAGTTGTTGGGGTTGCGGGCGGCGGTGGTGAGGAAACAAGCCCGCTGGAAGAAGTCGGTAGTGTCGCGCGAGTCGAAGTACATGCCGCTGACGTGCCACTTCAGGCGGTCGTCGCCATTGCTGGCCAAGTGGATTTCCTGGGTCAGCTGATCCAGATCGCGGATTTGCCCCTGGAATTGGCCAAAGCCGCTTAATAAGAGCCCGCTTACTTGCGTGCGAGCCTGCGGCCTTTAGGCAAATTGCATGACGGCCCCGTGGCAGGCGGGTTGGCCGCGGGTGGTCAGATTGTCGACAGCCGGCGCCCGTCCTTCTCCCCTCGCGAAGGCAGGCGATCCGCACGACCCGCCGCACAGATAGCCTTGTCGTCCCGGATCTTCGCGCTTCGCGCTCGTCCGGGATGACAACCGTTTTTGACGACCTGAAAGAGTGCCCTCCCAAAAAGGGAGAAGGCAAACTACTCCCCCGCCGCCACCCAGGCCGCCGCCAGGGCCCGGTTGCCGGGCAGGTCTTCGGGGAAGTCCATCTCGGCCCACCGCAGGCCCTCGATCGACTGGGTGGCGACCACGTCGTGGTCCTGGGCGATCTGATTGATGACGCTGAGATACCAGCGCTTGAGGCCCTCGGGCGTGCGCAGGGCCTGCTCGACGATACGGGTGAACAGCGCTGCGCCCTCGGGGTCGAAGCGCAGGAAGCCGATCGACTCGGCGTCGTATTGCTCGATGGTCTTGCCGATGGCCCGCAACTTCAGGCCCTCGGTCAGCACCTTCATGTCGTCGGCGTCATAGCCGGGCTTGCGGTCGATGGTGACGGTGATCGGGGCCGGCGGAGCGGCGATCAGCCGGCGGCCGATGTCGGTCGCGAACAGGGTGTCGCCGTTCAGCAGCAGGAAGTCGCCCCGCATCTCCCCGCGCGCCAGCCAGCAGGTGGCCAGATTGTCGGTCAGGGCATAGAACGGGTTGAACAGGGTGCGGACCGTCAGGCCCGGAAGGTCCAGGCCGGCGACCTCCTGCTCGACCGTATCGGCCGCGAATCCGGTGACCACCACCGCCTCGGCGACGCCGGCTTCCGCCAGGTGCTTGAGCTGCCAGTGCAGCACGGTGCGGCCCGACAGTTCGACCATGCATTTGGGACGCGTGTCGGTCAGGGGCGACAGGCGTTTGCCCTGGCCGGCGCTGAGGATGATCGCTTTGGCCGGTGTCGCCACAGGGTGGTCTCGTCTGTCAGAAAATGGAGGTCGCCAGATAGCGACGATGGGCGCGCCGAACAAGCCGCTCGTCGTGGAGCGCGAGGTAACAAGCGGCGGGGTCCCTAGGCAAGCCATAGCGACGCCCGGGGGCCATTCCGCCACCACGCGGGCCGCGCCTGGCGCGCGTTTCCGACATTGCAGAACGGGCTTTCTAACCTAGCCGAGGAAGCTGTGGGTACGGCTTCCGGCGCTTTCGTTGATTTCTGAATTGGAGCGGGCGATGGGAATCGAACCCACGACATTCTGCTTGGGAAGCAGACGCTCTACCTCTGAGCTACGCCCGCACTGGACGGAATGAACATGCGCCGTCCGAGCGCTGCGGCTCGTCTAGCGGGTCTCGTCCCCCGACTCAAGACAGGCCGCATCCAAGGCATCCGTTGACGGCGTGCAACGCGCGGCGCACGATCGGTCAAACAGATGTTCGGGAGGAGGACGCCCATGGCCGATGGTCATCAACACCCAGAGGAGCATGAGCGAGCCCAGTTCCACGCCATGACCGGCGGCACGCCTCAGGACTGGGCGATCATCGCCAACGCCTCGACGGAATTTGGCCGCGAGCTCCCGACCCGGCTGGTCTCGCACCTGAAGCTGCTGCAGGGCGATTGCGGGGGCTTCGCGATCGACCGGCTGGACCACAGCCTGCAGACCGCCACCCGGGCCTTCCAGGACGGCCGCGATGAGGAATATGTGGTCTGCGCCCTGCTGCACGACATCGGCGACATCCTGGGCCCGCGCAATCACGCCGACATCGCCGCGGCGATCATTCAGCCCTTCGTGTCGGAGGCAAACCACTGGATGGTGGCCCACCACGCGATCTTCCAAGGCTATTATTTCTTCCAGCACCTGGGCCTGGATCGCGACATGCGCGACCAGTTTCGCGGCCATCCCAGCTTCGAACACACCGCCCAGTTCTGCCACATCTACGACCAGGAGGCCTTCGACCCGGCCTATAGCTCGATGCCGCTCGAGGCGTTCGAGCCGATGCTGCACCGGGTGATGTCGACGCCGAAGCGGTCGATCTACCTGCGGGCGAAGGACGAGGCGGCGGCTTGATTTAAGTCTTCCCCCTGTGGGGGAGGCGATAGCGCAGCGATCGGTGGGGGGGAGTTTTAGGGACTTCGATCTTGGGTCACGCCGCCGGCCGATCACTCCCCCCACCGTCGGCTTCGCCGACACCTCCCCCACAGGGGGAGGACTTTATTCCAACACCTCGGCCACGATCCCCAGCGCCCCAAGCTGGGCCTGCAGACTGTCGGGGCCCACCAGGTGCCCCGCTCCCACCGCCACGAAGCTGACGCCCGAGCCGGCCAGCTTGGCCTTCAACTGCCGCGCCCAGTCCTTGTTGCGGTTGACCAGCAGCAAGGCGTAGACGCCTGGATAGTCGGCCCGCATCTCGTCGATCATCTCGTGTTTGATCGCCGCTTGGTCGCCGCGGGCCCAGGCGTCGACCAGCAGGTCGATCTTGGCCGGCCCCTCGTCGACATCCGCCAGGGTGGATTCCAGCAGGCCGCGCTCCTGGTCGGGGGTCATGTCGGCGAAGAAGCGAATCTGCTGCTCCATCGTCTCGAAGGCATGGATCGGCTTGCCGGCCGCCTTGGCCTGGGCGGTCAGCACCTTCTCGACGCCGCTTTCCGGGTCATAGCCGGCCCGGAGGATCGGGGTCAGCGACACCGTCAGGGCCGCCAGCCAAGGCCGCATCGGGTCCAGGCTGCCCGGCGCCATGCCCATGCCCTGGGCCGCGGCCTGCAGCTTGGCGTAGGTTTCGGGGCTGAGCTTGGCCGACAACGGCGTGGCGCGATCGACGCCGTATTTCAGCATCAGGGGCTGCACGGCCATCGGGTTTTCGGGCTGCTCGACTTCCATCACCACGTCGTCAGCCGCCTCGAAGGCCTGCGTGATCCTGGCCGAGCGCCAGACGGTCTGTGGCTTCAGCACATGGACCGTGCCGAACAGGTAGATCGTCGAGTCGTGGTCCCTGATCACCCAAAGCGCCGGATCGGCGAAGGCGGGGCTGGCCCCCATCGCCAGCAGGGCGATGAGGGCCAAGGCGCAGCGGCGGACGAGATTGGTCAGAATCATCATGGTCCCAATCTCCGGGCGCCGCGGCGCGTAGGCAAGGCGCGTCTCAGCGCAGGAAGGCCTCGACCTCGGCGGCGAAGGCGGCCGGTTGATCCAGCATGATGAAGTGCAGCGAACCGTCGATGCGCTTGACCCTGGCCGAGGTCATGGGGGCGTAGGCCGAGGTGTAGAGCGCGTCATAGGCCGCCTGGGGCGCCCCGGTGGCCTCGTCCCAGGGGTAGAGCATCACGGTCGGGGTCTTGATGAACGCGATATCGCCGCGCAGGTCGGTGGTCAGGTCGTCATAGAGGGCGCGGCCGGTCACCGACGGATCCGAGGCGATGGCGGCCGCGGTGGCGGCCTTCAGGCCCTCGGGCGACTTGACCAGGCGAGCCATGGTGCGGGTCTCGCCGGCCGCCCACGCCTCGGGCGTCGATTTGGCGGCCATGTCGCGCATCGCGGCGGCCTGCGGCCTGACCGTCTCGACGGTGGCCGTCGGGGCGAAGACCACGGGATAGAAGGGCAGGCTATCGACGACCATCAGCTTGCCGAGGTCCTCCGGGTGCTGGCGGGCCAGCATCAGGCCGGCCAGTCCGCCCATCGAGTGGCCGATCACGGATGGAGACTTCAGGTGGGCCGACTTGATGTAGCCGTCGAGCGCGTCGACGGTGGGCTGCAAGACGGGGCCCTCGGCATTGGCCCCGACCGGCGCGCCGGCGAAGCCCGCCACCTGGACGATGTGCAGGCGATAACGGCCTTCAAGCTGCTTGACCGTGGCGTCCCAAACCAAGGCCGAGGAAGCCAGACCGGGGATCAGGATCACGTCCCGACCCTTGCCCCGGACCTCGACGGTGAGGCGCGGCGCGACGGCCGAGGGGACGGCGATGGGGGTGGCCGCGTCGGCGGGGTGGAAGACGCCAAGGGCGGCGGCGAGGGCGGCGACGCAGGCGAAGGCGGCGCGCGTCGAGAGATGACGGACGGACATGGGCGATCTCCAGGTTGGGGGTTATGGGCTCTGTGGCGGACGCCTGACCGGAGGTCAGGCTTCGTCTTGAAAAATAGTTTCGATCGGCAGCGCGAACAGGCGGGCCAGCTTGAAGGCCAGCGGAAGGCTGGGGTCGTACTTGCCGGTCTCGAGCGCATTGATGGTCTGGCGCGACACTTCGAGCCGGTCGGCCAGGTCGGCCTGGCTCCAGTCGCGCTCGGCCCGCAGGACTTTGAGGCGGTTCTTCACCGGTACCTCAGGCTCACCAGCGGCCGGGCCAAGCCCATGGCCGCGCAAAAAATCGGGAACACCATGTAGAGCGGCAGGTGCGCCACCAACTCGACATTCTCAAGAAAGCCCCAGGCCGTGCAGCCCGCCAGGGTGATCCCGATGCCCCAGAGCATGGATTGGACCAGAATGGAGCGTTGGAACTCATCGGTCTCCTCGACCACATAGAGCCCCATGATGGCGATCACCGCGATGATCGGCAGGGCCGGGGCGATGGCCAGCAGCCACAGCAACGGGCCGTGCGGATCTTGGTGCCTGATCCACCAGATCGAGGCGAACAGCACTCCGACATAGGCGGCCATGGCCGGTGCGAACCGAGCGATGTAGCGTTTCGCCGCCGGGCTGGCCTTCTTCATATCGCAGATCATCGTCTTGCTCCCTCGATGGCCGTTCAGACCCGACCGTTCAGCCAGCGGCCGATCGGGGGCGCCACGCGGTGGGCGGCCTTCATGACGCCGGCGACCAGCAGGGCGCTCAACACCACGCCTTGCGACGACGGCGGGAAGGCCAGGCTGACGGTCGATGTCTGGGCGTTGAGGATCACGCCGCCGGTCGCCAGGAAGGCGGCGATCGCGAGCGCGCCGGCGATGATAGCTCCGGCCAAGGCGGCCTTGGCGATCCGGTCTTCAATTTCATTTTGCATGACAAGCCTCCTCGTCTTTATGACAAGTACGCTTGTCTTATATCACTGCGACTATGTCAAGCTCGCTTGTCATAATATCAAGGAGAGGCCACACCGGCCGGCTAGAGCATTTCCCGACCTGACTGCGTCAGGCCGTGAGCTCTAATCTTTTGTTTTGACGCATTTTTCTTCACGCCAACCGGAACCACTTCGCTCGAAAAATGCTCTAGGCGGCTCGGCGCGAGGGTGTGGCGTGCAGTTCATCAGCCGAATTCAGATGCACCGGCTTGGACAGCGAGCGGCCCAACACCTGGGCCAGACGGCCCTCGCCCCGCTCGCGGGCGATCGTCCAGCCATAGCGCGAGAAAGCGTCCCCATAGTCATCCCAGCGGATCACCCGGCCATGGTCGTCGCAGCGCCAGATGGCCTTGTCGCAACCGGGGATGGGCGCGGCCTTGATCCAGATCGCGACCCGCCGGACGTGGGTGGGATAGGTCCCGCCGAAGAGTGCGTTCATGGTTGCAAGCTCCACTGGATCGACGCTCGCAGTGAGTCGCGTCGTCGACAAGGGCAAACTAGCACTGGTGGCATCGGGTTGGAGGGCCACTACATCTAGTGCGACGCCGTGACGCGCGACCGAATGACCAATTAGATGTTCGACGAACGGCGCTGCGAATCCAGACGAATGACGACATCGGCGCGGGCCGGCATTTCGCGGCTGATGTGACGGGTCAGGCGCTCGTAGTGCTGCACGAAGACCGCGACCTGCGCGTCGTCCATGGTCCGCGCCGCGCCCGCCTCAGCTGCGGCCAGCCGGTCGCGCAGCTTGCGCTCCTGCTCCTGGCGCCAGGCCAGGACAGCCTCGAAATCGGGCGCGATGAACTGGATCAACAGGTCGATTCGGGCGAACAGCGCGCGATAGGGCCCGGCCAGTGCGGCGTTGACCTGGGCGCGCCAGGCGCCGTCCGGATCTTTCTCGCGTTCCAGCGCGTTGACCGCGACCTTCAGGGCGTGGGGAAGTTCGGGCCTCGCCCCGACGCACCAGCCTTCGAACAGCACGATATCGACCGGACCACTGACCGTGGACCAGGTCGCGGCGGGCGCGCGGGTGTCGGTCGCCTTGTCGAAGCGTGGGAGAGCCGTCGTCCCCGCCCCGGACAAACCGTCGAGCACCGCCAGGCCCAGGCCCACGTCGTGCGTGCCTGGAACGCCGCGCGTGCGCAGCAACGGATGAATGTCGCGGGCCAGAACCTCACGGTCCGCCAGGGACAGGTAGAGATCGTCCAGCGACAGGATCGCCACCGTTCGGCCCCGCTCTGCCAGCAGCCGGCCAAGCACCAGAGCGGCGGTCGATTTGCCCGATCCCTGTGGCCCGCAGATCCCCACCACGAAGGCCGGCCCCATCGCCACCGCCGCGATCCGCGCCGCCAGAGGCGCGTGCAGGCGCTCGATCTGGGCGCCGAAGGTCTCGGGAAGGTCTTCGTCGCGCAGAAGGGCTGCCAGCCAGTCAGGATCGATCATGAAAGCGCTCCTTCCTTGTTCCCCTGCGGGAAAAGGTGTCGGCGCGGCCGACGGATGAAGCGTTCCACGGCGCGGCCACTCCGGCCCTTCAACCTATCGCCAGGCCTTGAAATGCTTGGACAGCTTCAGCCCTTGGCGCTGGTAGTGCGAGCCACCCTCGCCATACAGCCGCTCGGGTCGGGCGGTCAGGGGTTCATAGACCAGCCGGGCGACGATCTGGCCGTCCTCCAGCAGGAACGGCGTCTCGTGGCTGCGCACTTCGAGCACGCCCTTGGAGCCGACGGCCAACGCCTCCTCGGTGCCAAAGCCAGGGTCGAAGAACCCGGCATAGTGGACGCGAAACTCGCCGACCGACGGATCGATGGGGGTCATTTCGGCCGCCTCCATCACCGGGATCTGGATGTCGTCCTTGGAGGCCAGGATGTAGAACTCGCCCGGGTCGAGCAACAGTTCGCCATGGCGGGTTTCCAGCGCTTCCCAGAAGTCGCGCGGATCGTGGCCGTCCTCGTGGTCCAGGTCGACGACCCCGGCGTGGCGGCGGCCTCGGAAACCGACTATGCCGGTGGTCAGATCGACGCCGACGCTGCGGGTCGCCAGCTTGACCGGCTCGCCGCGCTTGAGACGCAGCTGGTTTAGCCGGGTGCCGGCCCGCACCAGCACCGAGAAGGTATGCGGCGCGATCTCGATGTAGAGCGGGCCTTCATAACCGGCCTCGACATCGTCGAAGGCCTTGCTGTGATCGGTCAGCAGGCGAACAAAGACGTCGACCCGGCCGGTCGAGCTCTTGGGATTGCCCCGCGCCGCGATATTGCCCGGCAGGGCCAGGCTCTCCTGGATCTCGGCGATATAGACGCAGCCCTTCTCCAGGACCGCGCCCTTCGTCAGGTCCAGCTCGTGCATCGCCACGTCCTTCAGACGCTCGGGCACGCGGCGGGCCACGCCCGGCAGGAACGAGGCGCGCACCCGCCA
Source organism: Caulobacter sp. DWR3-1-2 (assembly GCF_049896225.1). NCBI lineage: Bacteria > Pseudomonadati > Pseudomonadota > Alphaproteobacteria > Caulobacterales > Caulobacteraceae > Caulobacter > Caulobacter sp. DWR3-1-2. The sequence goes on from NZ_JAFCTW010000008.1 coordinate 168,139, forward strand.
GCACCGCGCGCCCAAGCGCAGGTCCAGGCTGGCCGGTTGCACCTGGTCGGCGTCGAACGGAGTCTGGGAGGTGATCGCCTCTTGAGCAATCAGGTCCTCGATGGATTGGCAGGGCAGAATCCCCGCTGCGTGGGCGTCGGTCATTGGGGCGACACTCGCTAAACCGCGCCGGGAAGGCAAGGCTCGCGGTGATCCGCGCGCGCCTTACTCGCCTGTGACAATTCTAATGTTGAAATCAGACTTGTCCGCCTTGACCCTTGGGCCGGCAAAACCCCTTATGCCGGCCGTTTCTAGAGCGTGGCAGCCGAAAGTGGCCACCGGTTTCGGCTGCCACGCTCAAGTGTTTGAAGAGGAGCCTGCCTAGCAGGCTCCTGAGACGAGAAAAAAAGGAACCGCCATGGCCGAGGACCCGAAGGACTGGGATATCGCCACCAAGCTGATCCGCGGCGGTCTGGCGCGCTCGCAATTCATGGAAACCGCCGAAGCCCTCTATCTCACCCAGGGCTTTACCTATGACAGCGCCGAGGGCGCCGACCGCCGGTTCTCGGGCGAGGACCCCGGCTTCGTCTATTCGCGGTTCAGCAATCCGACCGTGAAGATGTTCGAGGACCGTCTGGCGCTGCTGGAAGGCGCCGAGGTATGCCGCGCCCAGGCCACGGGCATGGCCTCGATCCACATGGCGCTGATGGGCCTGGTTCGCGCCGGCGACCACGTGGTGGCCGGTCGCGCGCTGTTCGGCTCCTGCCGCTGGCTGATCGCCGAGTGGCTGCCGCGCTTCGGCGTGGAGACGACCTTCGTCGACGCCACCGATCCCAAGGCCTGGGAAGCGGCGATGCGCCCCAACACCAAGGCGGTGCTGATCGAGACGCCGTCGAACCCGGTGCTGGAGATCACCGACATCCGCGCGGTGTCGGAACTGGCCCACGCCGTCGGCGCCAAGGTCATCGTCGACAACGTCTTCGCCACCCCGATCTTCCAACAGCCCCTGACCCTGGGCGCCGACATCGTGGTCTATTCGGCCACCAAGCACATCGACGGCCAAGGCAGGGTGCTGGGCGGGGCGATCCTGACGACCGAGGCGATCAACGAGGAATTCTACCGCGACGCCCTGCGCCACACCGGCCCGTCGCTGTCGCCGTTCAACGCCTGGGTGCTGGTCAAGGGCCTGGAGACCCTCGATCTGCGCGTGCGCCGCCAGACCGACAGCTGCGCGGCCCTGGCCGACACGGTCGCCGACCACAAGGCGGTCAAGCAGGTGCTCTATCCCTTCCGCCACGACCACCCGGGCCACAATGTCGCCAAGTCGCAGATGAGCGGCGGCGGCACAGTGCTGGCCCTGGACCTCGGTTCGCGAGAGGCGGCGTTCAAGTTCCTCAACGCGCTGGAGATCGTCGACATCTCCAACAATCTCGGCGACGCCAAGTCGATGGCCACCCACCCGCCGACCACCACCCATCGCTCGGTGCCCGAAGAGATGCGGCCGTCGCTGGGCGTGGTCGAGGGCGGCGTGCGCCTGTCGGTCGGGCTGGAAAGCCTGGCGGACCTGAAGCGGGACGTGATCCGTGCGCTCGATCAGGCGTGAATCCTCCCCGCCCCTGAAGCGGATCCGACGCCGTCGCGGCGCGGATACCGGCATCTATGAAGCGCGCACGCGCGACATCGTAGTGCGGGTCTCACCGGTCTATCAACCCGAGGGGTCCTCGCCCGAGGAGGGCCTGTGGATGTGGCTCTACACCGTGGAGATCGAGAACCACGGCGTCGAGACCGTGCAGTTGATCTCCCGCGCCTGGACGATCACCGACGGCCTCAACCGGGTCAGTGAGGTCGAGGGCTCCGGCGTGGTCGGCGAACAGCCGGAACTGCAGCCGCGCGAGGCGTTCCGATACGTGTCCAACTGCCCTTTACCGACGTCATCCGGCGCCATGGTCGGCCGCTACCAAATGATGACCGAGGCCGGCGAGGTGTTCGACGCCAACATCCCGGAGTTCTCGCTGCACCTGCCGGGCGCGGCGAGACGGGTGAACTGACGGCAAGGGCGTGCGTCCTTCGAGGTTCGGCTACGCCTCGCACCTCAGGATGAGGAAGATTGTGCTGAATTCCTGATCCTGAGGCGCCCGCACAGCGGGCCTAGAAGGACGCACAGCGCCTCAGCCGACCGCAGCCGGCTCCACCTGATAGACCCGTGAGCAGTATTCGCATGTCACGTGGATCTTGCCGTCGGGCTCGATCATGTCGGCGACTTCGTCGGCCGTGAACGAGCCCAGCATGCCGCTGATGCGCTCATCGGAACAACGGCAGAAGGCGCGCAGCGGCTTTTCCTCAATCAGCCGCACGCCGTCCTCGTTGAACAACCGCCAGAGCAAGAGCGTCGTCGGCACGGTGGGGTCGATCAGTTCGTCCTCGCCGGTGGTCTCAAACAGCGCCTGGACGTGGTTCCACGCCTCGGCGGTCTCGCCGCGGGTCTCGTCGCCAGCGATGGCCTGGATCAGGATCCCGCCGGCCCGCCACTTCGGGCCCTCGCCGGTGTCGGCCTGGCCGACCGCCAGGCGCACGCGGGTCGGGGTCTGTTCCGACTGGGCGAAATACTGCTCGGCGCATAGGGCCAGAGTCTCGCCCTCGATGGGCGTGATGCCCTGATAGCGGTCCATGTCAGGACCCTGGTCGACGGTCATCATGAAGGTTCCGCCCCCCAGCAGGGTCTTGGCGCCTGGGCGCACGAAGCCTTCCGAGACCTTGGCCACCTCGTCCGCATCGAAGCGGCAATAGCCGCGCAGGGCGCCGCTGGTATCGTAGTCGACGACGACGTAGCGCACCGGACCGTCCCCCTGGGCCTGGACGATCAGCCGGCCCTCGAACTTCAGGCTGGAGCCGACCAAGGCGGCCAGGGCGCAGGTCTCGCCCAGCAGGTTGGCGACAGGCTCGGGATAATCGTGGCGGGTCAGCACCTCATCGACCGTGGCGCCCAGGCGCACGACGCGGCCGCGCACGGGCAGGCCCTCGATCTGAAAGGCGGAAACGATGTCGTCGGGCGCGCCTGGGGCGGCGATGGCGGCGGTGATGTCAGTCATGCGGCGGTTAAATAGGAGGTTCGGGGGAAAATGCGAGCCCCCTGCGGCGACCTCTTGCCCCCACCTGGCGACTGCGTCGCCTGTCCGCCCCCATAGGGGGCGGAGTTTGCGCGCTTGAGCTCCGCCCCCTATGGGGGCGGACAGACCGCGAAGCGGTCAGGTGGGGGCAAGTGCTTCCTCAATCGACGAACGGCTTCTCGATCTCGTAGACGGCGTCGTCCAGCTTGTCGCGAAACAGCTGCTGGGCGTCCTGGACGCCTTGGTTATAGTAATAAGGCCCCATCTGCTCGGAGATGAAGTCCAGCAGGAACCCCACCTGCAGCGGGCTGGCCTCGCAGTCGAGTTCGCGGTCGAGATAGCGCGTCAGCCTATCGAGCAAGGCGTCGCGCTTCTGCTTGTTGAACTCGATCTTGGCCATCTAGCCGCCCCCTTGGCCAATCGCCCCGAAGCACCAGGCCAGCACCGACTTCTGAGCGTGGATGCGGTTTTCCGCCTCGTCCCAGGCCAGGGAGCGGGGGCCGTCGAGCACCGCGTCGGTGACCTCCTCGCCCCGGTGAGCCGGCAGGCAGTGTAGGAACACGCCGTTGTGGGACAGGTCCATCAGGGCGTCGTCGACCTGGTAGGGCTCCAGCGCGGCCAAGCGCTCGTCGTGATCGGTGTCGCCCATCGAGACCCAGGTGTCGGCCGCCACCACGTCGGCCCCGCGCACGGCCGCCTTTGGATCGTCGGTCAGGGTGATCTGGCCCTGCAGCTCCTGGGCGCGGGCCAGGTCGATAAGGTCGGGATGGTAGATCGCCGGACAGGCGATGTTCAGCTTGAAGCCCAGCAGCGGCGCGGCGTGGATAAAGCTGGAGCACATGTTGTTGCCGTCGCCGACCCAGGCGATGGTCTTGCCGCCGATGTCGCCGCGATGCTCCTCGATGGTCAGCAGGTCGGCCATGACCTGGCACGGGTGGCTCTTGTCGGTCAGGCCGTTGATCACCGGCACGGTCGAGACCTGGGCGAAGCGCTCGACGTCGGCGTGGCTGTTGGCGCGGATCATCACCGCGTCGACCATCCGCGACAGCACCCTGGCGGTGTCCTCGATGGTCTCGCCGCGCCCCAGCTGCATGTCGTTGGCGGTCGAGATGATCCCCGACCCGCCCAACTGGCGGATCGCCGCGTCGAACGAGAAGCGGGTGCGGGTAGAGTTCTTCTGGAAGATCATCGCCAGCACGCGGCCGTCGGCCGGGGCGTCGGCGTCGACCTTGCCCTTGCCCCAGCCGGCGCGGGCGGCTTTGCGGGCCTTGGCGTCTTCGAGGATGACCCGCAGCGTGGGGCCGTCGAGCTTCCACAGGTCGATGAAGTGTCTGGGCTGGGTCATCTGGTCCCCCTACCCCGCTCACCCCGGCGAATGCCGGGGCCCAGATTCATCTGGGAAGCAGCGGGCTTGATCTGGGTCCCGGCATTCGCCGGGATGAGCGGATTAGCGAATCTCAGGCCACCACGTTCTGCGCGGCCCGAGCGGCCTCGCAGGCCTGTTCGAGCTTGGCGATGGCCTCGGAGGCTTCCTCGACGGTCAGGTTCAGCGGCGGCAGCAGGCGCACGCAGTTATCGCCGCCCCCGGCCACCAGCAGCTTCTCGTCGCGGGCCAAAACCATGAACTCGCGATTGTTCGGGATCAGCTTGATGCCGATCAGCAGGCCCTTGCCGCGGATATCGACGATGATGTCCGGGAAGCGGTCCTTCAGGCCGTTCAGCTGCTGGACGAAATAGCCGGCCACGCGCGTCACGTTGTCGAGAATCTCGTCGGTGTTGATCGTGTCGAACGCCGCCTTGCCCACGGCCATGGCCAGGGGGTTGCCGCCGAAGGTCGAGCCATGGACGCCCACGGTCATGCCCTTGGCCGCCTCGGTGGTGGCCAGGCAGGCGCCGACCGGGAAGCCGCCGCCCAGGGCCTTGGCCACGGCCATGATGTGAGGCTCGCCGCCCACTCCACCGTCTTGGGCCGCCCACTCATAGGCGAACAGCTTGCCGGTCCGGCCCATGCCGCACTGAACCTCGTCATAGATCAGCAGCACGCCGTGCTCGTCGCACAGCGCGCGCAGGCTGACCAGACAGTGCTCGGGAATGGAGCGCGCCCCGCCCTCGCCCTGCACGGGCTCGACGATGATCGCGGCCGTGGTGGGGTTGGCGATCGCGGCCTTCAGAGCGTCATGGTCGCCGAAGGTCAGCTGGCTATAGCCCGGCAGGCGGGGGCCGAAGCCCTCGACATAGCTGGGATTGCCCGAGGCGTTGACCGCCGCGTAGGAGCGGCCATGGAACGAGCCGTCGAAACCGAAGATCTCTATCCGCTCCGGCTGGCCATTGGCGGTGTGATATTTGCGGGCGGTCTTCAGCGCGCACTCGATCGCCTCGGTTCCCGAATTGGTGAAGAACACCACGTCGGCGAAGCTGTGGGCGCACAACCTATCCGCCAATTCCTCCTGCTCGGGGATCCGGTAGATGTTGGAGACATGCCAGAGCTTCTCGCCCTGGGTCTTCAGCGCCTCGACCAGCACGGGATGGGCGTGGCCCAGACCGTCGGTGGCGATGCCGGCCACGCAGTCCAGATATTCATCGCCGTCGGTCGAGAACAGACGCGCGCCTCGGCCCCGCTCGAACGCCAGCGGGGCGCGGTTATAGACGCCCATGATGTGGTGTTGCGCGGCGGTAGACGACGTCGACGTGCTCAAGACAGCCTCCCAAAAAGGAAACAAGCCCCCGCACTGAAAGCGCGGGGACCGGAAGGCTGAGCGTTGTCGGCGCGTAACCGTGCTCTGTCAACAAACCGGGCGTGAATTTTGGGTGTCAGGGCACGCAAGCCACACTGTTTGCGGCCTCATCCAGCCCGCTCTCTCCCTCCGTCTTCGCGGCGAAGGCCGGGACCCAGATTCATCCAGAGCGGCTCGTGGTTTTCACCTGGGCTCCGGCCTTCGCCGGGGAGACGGATAAAGGTGGCCGTAGCTCAGGACGGTCGCCTAAGCCAATCGTCCATGACAGGGGCTAGCTCTTCAGCTTGTAACCGCTGCGAAACAGCGCCCAGCACCACAGGAACAACCCGACCGACAGCACCGCCGTCACCACCGCCCCGATCACCACCGAGCCGTCGGCATGGCCGATGAAGCCGTAGCGGAAGCCGTCGATCAGATAGAAGAACGGGTTGAAGTGGCTGGCCGAGCGGAACGGCTCGGGCAGCTTGTCGACCAGGTAGAAGGTGCCCGACAAGAAGGTCATCGGCATGATCAGGAAGTTGGTCACCGCCGCCAGCTGGTCGAACTTCTCGGCCCACAGGCCGGCCAGCACGCCGGCCAGGCCCAGGATGATCGCCGCCCCGACCGCGAAATAGACGATCGCCCACGGGTGGGAGATTTGCAGGCCCGCGCCCGGCAGCACGCCGATCACCAGGGCTGTCACCGCGCCGACCACGATGCCGCGCGTCGCCGCGCCCAGGCCGAAGGCTGAGACCTGCTCCAGCGGCGACAGCGGCGGGGTCAGGAAGTCCGGCGTCAGGCCCATCATCTTGGCCTGGATCAGCGAGGACGAGGCGTTGGCGAAGGCGTTGTTGAGGATGGCCATCATGATCAGGCCGGGGGCCACGAAATGGCCAAAGCTGATCCCGCCCACCGCCTGGCGGCTGGGGCCGACGGCGACCACGAAGACCAGCATGTAGAGCAAGGTGGTCACCACCGGGGCGGCGACGGTCTGGGTGCCCACCTTCCAGAAGCGGCGGATTTCGCGCTGATAGAGGGTGAAGAACCCGCTCCAGTTCCAGCCGTGATAGTCGCGCGGCTGCGGCGGAATGACGGTGTTTGGGATGTCGCTCATAAGCCTGGGGTCCTGAAACGCACCCGAGCCCTCTTCGAGGGCTCTCACTAAGGGTTGGCGCGTGGCGGGCGCCTAAACCGATATCCACTTTCGGCTGCCACGCGCCAGCCATGTGCGCTCGGAGCCCGCCCGGCGCAACCACCGCCCCCCTAGAATCAACATCTAGTTCCTGTGGACGAACCCATGGCGCCTATTGTGTGTTTTAACGTATTCTTTACACTATGTAGTGGGCAGACCGCCGGCGGGGCGGTTCGGATACCAGATGTAGGGTCTAGGCGAGTCTGGGGAGACGCGCCAGGGACCTTTTTCAAGAGGCGGAGATTGGGTCATGAGCTGGACTGACGAACGGGTCACCACCTTGAAGAAGCTCTGGCTGGACGGTCTTTCCGCCAGTCAGATCGCCAAACAGCTGGGCGGCGTCACGCGCAACGCCGTGATCGGCAAGGTGCACCGTCTGGGCCTGTCGGGCCGCGCCGCGCCGTCGCAACCCGCGCGCCCGGCCTTCAAGGCTCCGCGTCCGGCCCGTCCGGCCGCCACCGCCATGCCGTCCGCGCCACGCCGGGTGATCGCCGCCGAGCCGGCGGCCCTGCCCGCCGTGGCCCAGCAACCCTCGGTCCCGGCCTTCCGCGACGAGCAGCCGGGTTCGGCCACCGTGCTCACCCTGGGCGCCCACATGTGCAAGTGGCCGATCGGCGACCCGTCCACCGACGGCTTCACCTTCTGCGGCCGCCGCTCGTCGGACGGCCCCTACTGCAACGAACATGCGCGGGTTGCATACCAGCCCCAGCAGACCAAGAAGAAGTCGGGCCCCACCGAACTGGCCCGCTCGCTGCGCCGCTACATCTAGTCCTCGCCCTGGGGCCGTCCTCGTTCTTCGAAGCGCGGGCTTCGGGGCGCGGATACTGGGTCGGTAGTAGGAATCCTCGCGCGGCCAGTGGCCGGCGCGAGGATTCCGGCCTCACGACGATGAATTGCGCGAGCGCGTCTAGGGTACAGGCATGGCGGTCATGCGAGACATCGGCGTTCCGGCGAGATTCACGACGATCAAGGGTTCGTTTGGCAAGGCCCTGCTCTATCTCGCGATCAGCCTGGTCTTCGTCGCGATGGGAGCCTTTCTCGCCGGCGACCCTCGCCAGGCGATGATGGCCAGGTTCTGCATCGTGCTCTTCGGGCTGGGCGCCGCAGTGTTCGTGTGCCTGCTCTTTCGTCCTCACATCCTGACCCTCGACGATGAGGGCTTCACCGTGAGCGGCGGCCTGATACGCGCGGCGAAGAAGACGCCTTGGCGCGACGTCGAAGGCTTCTTCGTCTATCGGCTGCCCAAGGGCGGCAAGATGGTCGGCTACAATCTGGCGCCCGGCATTCGAAACGAGACGGCGCTAGCCAAGATCGGCCGAAGCCTCGGCGCCGACCGCGCCCTACCCAGGGGCTGGGCTATGTCGGTGGAAAAGGTGGCCGAGACCCTCAACGCCTATCGCGCGCGAGCCTTGGCGAAATAGACGACTAAGATCGAAGACCCCAAACCTCCCCCCACCGGTCGCTGCGCGACCACCTCCCCCACAGGGGAGGACTTCAAACCCCGAACCGTCCTATCAATCCCCCATGACCGACACCGCCGTCATCGATTCCAACGCCCAGGCCTATTCCGTCTCGGAACTGGCCTTCGCCCTGAAGCGTACGCTGGAGACCAGCTACGGCTTCGTGCGGCTGCGCGGCGAGCTCAGCAAGGTCACCCACCACGGCAACGGCCACGTCTATCTGACGATCAAGGACGACAAGTCGGCGATCGACGGCGTGGTCTGGAAGGGCAATGTGCGCGGCCTGGGGATCCGGCCCGAGCACGGGCTGGAAGTCATCGTCACCGGCAAGATCACCACCTATCCGGCCGGCTCGCGCTACCAGATCGTCATCGAGACCATGGAGGCGGCCGGCGTCGGCGCCCTGCTCGCCCAGCTCGAGCGCCTGAAGGCCAAGCTGGCCGCCGAGGGCTTGTTCGCGCCGGACCGCAAGCGTCCCCTGCCCTCGATGCCGGCCGTGGTCGGGGTGATCACCAGCCCGACCGGGGCCGTGATCCGCGACATCCTTCACCGCATCCGCGACCGCTGGCCCTGCCAGGTGCTGGTCTGGCCTTGCGTGGTGCAGGGCGACGCCGCCGCCGGCCAGGTCAGCGCCGCAATTCGGGGCTTCAACGCCATCACCCCAAGCCACGAAGGAGGGGGCGGACCCGTACCGCGACCCGACATCCTGATCGTCGCCCGGGGCGGCGGATCGGTCGAGGACCTGTGGGCCTTCAATGACGAGGGTCTGGCCCGCACGGTGGCTGAGGGGACGATCCCGCTGATCTCGGCCGTGGGCCACGAGACCGACACCACCCTGATCGACTTCGTCTCCGACCGTCGCGCCCCCACCCCCACCGCCGCCGCCGAGATGGCGACGCCGGTGTTGGCCGAGCTGCGGGCCCTGGTCAGCGACTATGATCGCCGGCTGAACAACTGCGGCGGCCGGGCGGTCGAGGAGCGGCGGACACGGCTGATCAGCGCCGCGCGGGGCCTGCCTCGCCCAGCCGACCTGCTGGCCCTGGCCCAGCAGCGGCTGGACCTGGCGGTGCGCGGCCTGCCCCGGCTGGACGACCTGACCGCGCCCGCCGACCGCCGCTTCAAGGCGGTCGGCGCCCGGCTAGACGCGGCCCTGCAGCGCAATACCGACATCCACGCCCGCGACCTGTTGAAGGTCACCGCCCGCCTGTCGCCCGACACCCTGCATCGCCAGCGCAACGACGCCGGCCGCCGGGTCGGCGATATCGGCAAGCGCCTGGAGCTGGCCGCCCGCCGCGCGCCGGAGCGGATCGGCCAGCACGCTCGCCTGCCCGCCCTGCAGGACCGGATGAACGCCTGCGCTCATCGCCGGCTGGAGCGGGAGGGCGACCGTCTGGCCAGCCTGGACAAGCTGCGACAGTCGCTCAATCCAACGCGGCCGTTGGAACTGGGCTTTGCACTCGTGCACAAGGCGGACGGCGGGATCGCTCGTTCGGCTTCAGAACTTGCCAGCGGTGAACGGGTGAGACTGCAATTTAAGCAAGGTGAGCGCGAGGCGGTTATCGATGGAGAAAGTTCCGCGGCCGTCCCCCCGCCAACGATACCCGCCGTTGCGCGGCCTATCCCCAAGCCAAAGGCGCCCCCTCCGCCTTCGAGTCAGGGAAATCTGTTTTGAGCCCCCCCCAAACTCCACTCATCCCGACAAAAGTCGGGACTCAAGCCGCCCGTCAGAATGGGCTCAGGCAGCGGTGAGCCGCAGCGTCATTTCGGAGCATCAGCTTGGGTCCCCTGAGTTCACAAACGAAGTGCAACACTCTCTGACCGAGGTGTTGCGATGGGACAAGCCTATGATCACCTCACGCTTGAGGAGCGGTGTGAGCTTGCCCGGCGTCGTGAAGCGGGTGAGACGATCCGACAAATCGCTGCGGCTCTGGGTCGCTCGCCATCGAGCATCTGCCGTGAGCTGAAGCGTAATGGCGCGCC